>DATIXO010000188.1:0-6109 GCA_035518495.1 Streptosporangiaceae bacterium | reverse complement strand
GCAAGCCGCCGGTACCGTCGGGGACATGGCACATGAACACCTGGCTGACCTGCTCGACCTCGACGCGGAGGTCCTCAGCGAGTACCACCGGGAGGTAGCCGAGTGGGTCTCGGCACACCTCACGGAACGGGCCCGCGTCGTCACGGAACGGGCCCGCGTCGTCGACGTGGGCGCCGGCACGGGCACCGGCGCCGTGACGCTGGCCAGGCAGTTGCCGGACGCCGAGGTGATCGCGCTGGACGTCGACGAACAGATGCTGAAGCACGTCCAGGACAAGGCCCGCGCGTCCGGGCTCGCCGACCGGATCCGCACCGTCCAAGCCGACCTCGATCAGCCATGCCCTGATGACCTGAAGCCCGCTGACCTGGTGTGGGCCGCCAACTCGCTGCACCACATGAGCAATCCCGCGCGGGCGGTCGCGCACATCTACCAGATGCTGCGCCCAGGGGGGCTGCTCGCGGTCACGGAACTGGAGTCGTTCCCGCGTTTTCTCACCGACCCGGCGGGCGCGGCGCTCGAGGAGCGGATCCACACCGCCATGGCGCGCCGTCGTGACGAGGCCGGCATGCACATGCATGAGGACTGGCCCGCCCGTTTCGCCGAAGCCGGGCTCGCGGTCGAGTCCGAACGCCGCTTCGAGATCGCGCTGCAGCCGCCGCCAGGCTCGCCGATGGCCGCCTCCGTGGCCCGCTACGCCATGGTCACCCTCTGCCGCGCCCGGCACGGCCTGGAGGACAAGCTCAGTGCCGGTGACATCGCGGAACTCGATGCCCTGGCCCCGGCCCTGTCCGCCCGCGACGACCTGACGGTCCGCACCAGCCGTACGGTCTGGCTGGCCCGCAAGCCCACCGGATAACCGGGCTGGCTGCGAGACCGCCGCGTGAACCGGTCCATCGAACTGCAAGCTGATGACGGTGGGCAGCACAAGCACCACCCGGGCGCGGGCTCTCCGCACCGCCGGCGACCCGGCGATGGGTCACGTCCTGCGGCGTGGTGTGAAGACTGCACTACCGCGTGGTTCCCGGCTGGACTCCAGGCGGTCCGAAGGCCGCATAGCGAAGCGGACCTCGCCGGTCAGTAGGCTGGGGCCTTGGCCGCCACGATCCGCCGCTACCGTGACAGTGACCGGGCCGCTGTGTACGAGGTGTGTGTGGAGACCGCGGGCGCGGGCCGGGGTGTGCGCGGCCGGTACAGCACCGATGACCTGGTCCCCGATACTGTCGCCGGGCCTTACCTGTTCCTGGAGCCCGGGCACGCCTACGTGCTGGACAACGGCGGCCGCGCCGTCGGTTACGTCATCGGCACGGCCAGCACCACCGGCTTCGTCGCCGCGTATCGGGAACGCTGGCTGCCGCGCCTGCGGGCCCGGTACCAGCCGCTGTCAGGCCCGCCGGTGACCGATGAGGAGCACCGCCTCGACGTGATGTTCCACCCGGAGTGCCTGCTGCTGCCCGAGCTGGCGCCGTACCCGGCGCACCTGCACGTCAACCTGCTCGCCGGTTACCGGGGGTCTGGCCACGGGCGGGAGCTGATCAGCACGTTCCTGGCCTCGGTGGCGGCCGCCGGGGCGGCGTCCTGCTACCTCGCCGTCCGTTCGGAGAACCTGAACGCAAGGCGCTTTTACGCCAGGCTCGGCTGGCGCCCGGTCGAGGTCCGCGGCGCGGAGCCCGGGACCTACCTCGTCCACCCGGCCGGCTAGCACGTGCAGCCGGGCGAGGCCTTCGGGATCGCTGGTGAGGATCCTGGAGCGCCGGGCCACACCCGTGCCGGGCTCACCGCGCCTGTGTGGCCAGCGCGTGGCAGGCCTGGCTGAAAGCGCCCGCCGTGCCATAGCGCAGGGTGCCGCTGGCGGTGCCGGCGGGCGCCGCGGGGGCGGTCTTCCTGATTGACCCGGCAGGGGTGAAGGCCCCGGTGAAGGAGCCGTCGGTGCTGGCGACCGGCAGCACCTGCCCGTGCCAGGTGCCGTGGAAGGCGATCACCTGGCCGTGCGGCAGTGGCACCGGCGACCCGCCGGACAGATTGATGCCGGTGGGCGACGCGTCGGTGGTCACGAAACCGTGCATCGTGCCGGCCAGGCTGAACGAGTACACCCGCCCGCTCTCGGTGCACAGCTTGGCGCTCCCGCGCAGGGTGCCGCAGCTGCCGTGGAAGGTGCATCCGGGACGGGCGGCGCGGCCGACGATGCCGCCCTGCAGATGGGTGAACAGCAGGTAGCGGCCGCCGTTGCTCGCCTGCACCGGGCCGTAGCCGTCCCATGTCCCGAACGGGGTGAACCGGCCGCCGATATGGAACGCCCAGGGCGCGGGCACGAACACCACCAGGAACAGCAGCACGAACACGATCAGCACCAGCCGCAGCACCATCAGCTGGCCGCGGTTGGCGGGCCGCGGCGGCGCGTTCCGGCCGGAGGCGGGCTGGAATGAGCGGCCGGACCCCACCAGCTGCCTCCTTCCCTCACCCGGTGATGGTCAGCATCACCTTGCCACGCGGGCTCGCCTCGCCGCGCAGGGTGTCCAGCGCCGCCTCCCACTCCGCGAGCGGGAAACGGTGGGTCACCAGGAAGCCCAGGTCGAGCAGGCCCGCGTTGAGCAGCGTGACCACCTCGCGCCAGGCGGCCGAGGTGTACCCGAAGCTGCCGCGGATGACCAGGTCGTTGTTGACAAGGTCGTCGACCGGAACCGCGGCGGTCGCCCCGTGCGGCGGGAGCCCGAGCAGCAGCACGGTGCCGCCGCGGCGCGCCGCCGCGAGCGCGGACAGGACCGCGTCGGTGGTGCCCGCCGCCTCGACGACCAGGTCGTACCCGGCGCCGGCGGCGCGGCTGCCGGTCTCGAACCTGGCGGCGCCGGCCTGGGCGGCGAGCGCCGCCTGCCCCTCCCGGCGTCCCAGCATCACCGTCTCCGCCGGTGACCAGAGCTGGAGCAGCCGCACCGCCAGCAGCGCCACCGTGCCGTCCCCGACCACCAGCGCCCGCCAGCCCGGGGCGATCGCGGCACCCGCGAGCCCCCGGTACACCACCGAGGCTGGCTCGGCCAGCGCCGCGTCCTCGGCGCCGACACCGGGCGCCAGCGGGTGCACCAGCGACCGCTGGACCGCCAGGAAGGCGGCGGCGGCCCCGTCGCGGGTGAAGCCCAGCTCGTCGTAGGTCAGGCACAGGTTCGTGTGGCCCGCCCGGCAGCGGGCGCAGTGGCCGCAGGGCACGATGCCCTCAGCGACCACGTGCGAGCCGGGCACCAGGCCGTCCGCCGCTGGGTCATCCCCCGCTCCCCCGCCCGGGCCCGCGGGCGCGGCCACCGTCCCTGACCATTCGTGCCCCAGCACCAGCGGGTAACGGGTGTAGGCGGGGTCGATCCGCCCGGCCACGATGTCCAGGTCGGTGCCGCACAGGCCGACCAGCCCGGGCCTGATCAGCACCTCGCCCGGCCCGGTGGCGGGGGCGCCGCGCTCCTCCAGCACCACCTCGCCTGGCCGGCGCACCACCAGCGCCGGCCCGCGCTCCCCGTTCATGCTCCAGGCTCCCCGTTCATGCTCCAGCCACCCGGCCGTGCGCAACCAGGCTCATGATCCCGAACCGGGCCGGTGCCGCCGGGGCAGGCGCGGGCTCATGTCACCGCCACCCGCTGCGCCGGCTCCGCCGCCAGGCCGAGACCCGTATACGGGCTGCCACGCAGGATGCCGGAGATGTCGTCGGCGTAGCGGCGCACCACGCGCCCGAGCTCATCGATGCGCCAGGCAGGCAGATCGCCCTTGATGCCGGTCACACTGACCGCACCGGCGCAGGATCCGTCGTGGCCGAAAAAGGCCGCACCCACGCAGAAGACCCCCTCCGCGTCCTCCTCGTCATCGACGGCGAAGCCGAGCCGCCTGACCGCGGCCAGGTTGTCCAGCAGCGTGCCGACGTCGGTGATGGTGTGGGCGGTCCGGGCGGCCAGCCCGGTCGCGGCGCACATGCTCCGGACCCCCTCCTCGTCCATGGCCGCGAGGATGGCCTTGCCCGCCGCTGACGCGTAGGGGAGCTCACGCTGGCCGAGCGGGGTGTGGAAGCGGACGCTGCCCGGGCCGTCCACCCGGTCGATGAAGACCGGGTATCCCTCGTCGCTGATCGCGATCCGGGACGTGAGCTTGGTTTCCCGCGACAGTTCCTCGATCAGCGGCCGGCACATGTCACCGAGCGGCAGCTGCCTGCCGACGATGTCACCCAGCCTGATCAGGCCCGTGCCCAGCGTGTAGCCCGGCCCGGGATGCGCGTCACGCAGGTAGCCGAACGCGACCAGCGTCCTGGCCAGCGACAGGGTGCTGCTCTTGGAGGTGCCCAGTGCCCTGGCCAGCTCGCTGAGCGACCGCCCGCCCGGCGGCCCGGCGGCCACGATCTCGACCAGCCGCAGTGCCCGGGCCACGCTCTGCACGGTGTACCGGCCGGCGATGTAGCGGTCTGCGTCGGTCACGACCAGGTCACCTTCCGTTCATCGTTCGCCCATGCAGAACGACGTCACCGGCAGGTCATTGACATGCCCAAACGGGGGTGCTTCCATAACTCGGGTGATTCTATATCACAAAACGGAGTTCGGAAGAGCAGAACGCCATTCACAGAGTGCTCTGCGCGCGAACGCCGCCCGGGACCGCCTCGCCGGCTGGCTGGCGGCACCCGGCGCGCCGGCCGGGCTGGTACTGACCCGTCCGGCCTCGGTGGCGTGGGCGACCGGCGGCGTCGCCCCGCCCGTCGACCGGAGCGCGGACACCGACCTGGTCTGGGTGGTGATCACCCCGGCCGGCGCCGGCCTGATCACCACCGAGGTGGAAGCCGGCCGGATCGCCGAGGAGTACCAGCCTGCCAGGCACGGCTTCACCGACCTGGCCGCGGTGCCCTGGTACCGGCCGGGGGAGTTCGTCCGGGCCGCCGAGGAGCTGGCCGGCGCGCCGGCCAGCCGGCTGGCGGGCGACGGCCACCCGGCCTTCGCCGTGGACGCCTCCGGCGACCTGACCGGCCTGCGCCTGGCGCTGTCCAGCCCGGAACGCGAGGAACTGCGCGCCCTCGGCGGTGACGCCGCCGCGGCACTCGAAGGCGCGCTCGCCTCCTGGGCTCCGGGCGAGCGCGACCTGGATGTGCAGGCCCGGGTGGCGGCATCGCTCGAAGCGCGGGGCGCGGACGCCCCGGTCCTGATCGTCGGCGGCGACGACCGGGTGCGGCGGTACCGGCACCCGATGGCCGTCGGCGCGCCAGCGCGCCAGCTGGTCATGGCGGTGGTGGTGGCGCGCCGGGCCGGCCTGCACGCCGCCGCCACCCGGTTCGCCTGCGCGGGCCCGCTGCCGCCGGAGCTGCGCGCGCTGCGGGCCCGTGTCTGCCGGATCGAGCGGGACACGCTGGCGCAGAGCCGGCCGGCGGGCAGCTACGGGCAGGCGCTGAGCGCGCTCGACGCGGGTTACGCGCGGGAGGGGGTGCCGGGCGGATGGGCGGGCCACTACCAGGGCGGGCCCATCGGCTTCGCCCAGCGCGAGTTCGAGATCGCCCCGTGCCAGCGCGATTCCCGCTGGTACTCCACGCGCATCGAGGCCGGCCACGCGGTTGCCTGGAATCCGAGCCTGCCGGGCGGCGCGAAGGCGGAGGACACCTATCTCGTCGCGACCGGCGGGCTGGAGCGTGTCACCGCTGGCCGGGACGGCCCGGACGACCCCAGCGGCCCGGCCTGGCCGGTGGATGACGGTGACGACGTGGTGCCGCCGCGCCCGGCCGTGCTGGAGGTATGAACGATGAGCCGCCATTGGCCGACATCAGGCACACAACGCCACAGGCGCCGGGGCACGGTGCTTGCTGGCGCGCCTCCGGCACGACCCAGCGTCAGCGGTGTCCCGGCGCCGAGGACCGGCCTCCCGCGCTGCCAGTTTGCGCGCCTCCGGCACGACCAGGCGAAGTGCTTGCTGGCGCGCCTTCGGCGCGACGCACCACGAGGGCGGCAATGAGATGGATTCTGTCGTGAGTCCGGACGCGGCGGGTGCGGCCGGTGTCCGCGGGCTGACCGGCGCCGACATCCTCGCCCGCCGCGGCATCTCCGCCGAGCCCACGCCCGCCCAGAGCGCGCGCAGGTTCCCCGACGGGGCCCATCACCGGATCGAG
>DATIXO010000187.1:0-2600 GCA_035518495.1 Streptosporangiaceae bacterium | reverse complement strand
TCGAGGCTGGCGCCCTCGTACGGGCTGTCCGTCACCATGCCGTCGGTGATGTTGATGATGATCGGCGGGAACGAGTCCGGGTGCGCGTTCGCCCACTCGTAGACGTGGGCGCCGGCCACCGCGACGGCCTGGCACATCGGGGTGCGGTAGCCGTGCACCGGTTCAACCCACACCGGCACCCGGCTCGGCGGCGCGCCGACGTCCACCGACGGCGTCTCCCGGACCGCGATCGGGTTGTCCCGCAGGTCGGGCAGCGCGACCAGCGGCTGGCCGGTCAGCTTCCCGCCGAACGCGGGCTCGACACCCTCGCCGCCGGCCACCGGGCGCAGGCCGTAGCCGAAGATGCCGATGTCGAAATAGTGGCGCGCCTTCCCCGGCTCGCCCTGCGACGTAAAGAGCAATTCAAGCAATATCTCATTGAGCACCCGGGCCGCCCCCTGAGCCAGGGTCTCCTGGCTGTTGACCCAGGTGGACTTCATCGAATCGGAGCGGTCGAGCAGGAAAACCACGCAGCCGGGGTCTCTCCGGCTGATGTCCCTCTCATACATGAAATGACCTCCGTTGCTTTCCGGTGAATAACGCAATCATGAGGGGGTTTTCAGGGTGGCATGACCCGGACCGGCGGCCACGGTGTGCCCGGTTGCCAGCTCCAGGTGTGCCCGCACACCTCGCAGCGGAAATCCCAGGCGCTCCGGGCCCGCTTGATGTCGAGCCGGAACGCGCCGCAGCGCGGGCACTGCGCGATGAAGGTCGACGCCAGGTAGGTGGACAGGTCAGGGGCGGGCGCCCGCTTGGCGCCCGCGCTCGGCGCCGGCGCTCCCTGAGCCGAATCCCACCAGGGCGCGTCCGCGGTTCCCGGCGGGGTGAGCGGCAGCAACTGGACCACAGTCTCGTTCACGGCGGGCGTCTCGCCGCGGTTCAGCCCGTGGGCGGCGTCCGGGCCGGCCAGCGCCGGTGCCTGGGCCGTGACCGGGGCGACCGGGTCGGGCGGGTAGGACTCGGGCGGCGGGACGTCCTGGCGGGCCAGGGCGCGCGGCATGGTAGTCGTGCGGGGGGAGGTCAGCTCGGGTGACCGCGCGGGCGGGCGGAACAGGACCACCACGCCGATCACGCCGATGACGACGGAGACGACCACCGCGATGACCAGCGAGGCGTCCACCAGGAAGGCGGCGGCCAGGCCGCCGATCAGCGCCGCGGCGATCACTACCAGGGCCCAGCCAAACTGAGCAGGGCCGAACCGGGCCGGGCCGGCCGGGGCCGGCTCCGGTCCTGGCTTGCGGCGGCCGTGCGCGCTCACTGGGGAACCTGCGAGATGAGGCGGAACGTCACCAGCTGGGAGCTCGTCCTGAGGTCGGCCGGGGAGCAGATCCAGCCCGCCAGCACGTGCGTGGTGCGGACCCGGCTCTCCCACCCGATCGGCGGCTCGATGCACACTTGGTACTGCCCGGCGGGGACGTTCGCGGCGAACTCGAGCGCCGAGTTCAGGGTGCCGGTCGTAACGCTGGCCAGCGTACCGTTCTGCAGCACGTTCACCTGGCTGCCGGGCAGCGGCAGGCCGTCGCCGTCCTTGGTCACCCGGATGGTGAGCTTGAGCGCGGCGCCCTTGCTCGAGGCCGAGCTGGCGCTGGCGGTGACGCTGGGCGCCGGTGTGCGCGCCGGCGCCGGGGCGGACGCGGGCTTGCCGGTGAGCCCGCCAATGACCAGCACGGCGACGAACGCGGCGGCTTGCGCGAACAACGGCGCGGCCAGCTTCCTGCGGTCGAGCATGACCACTGGAGTGATCCCCCTCCTCTCCCGGCTCGGGCGCTACTAGCCTGTCACGGACCCGTCGCTACTGCTCCCACCACGGCCTAACCGGCGACTTCGGCTGGACCACCGTGGGGGCGGTGGCCGGATTGTACGGCGTGGCGGCGGTGGGCGGGGCGGATCGGTCGGATGGCGGCGCGGCGGCGGCATGCGCCGCCGGTGCGGAGTGTGCGGCGGGTGCGGGATGCGGCGGCCGCGCGGGCCGGGTGGGCGGGGCGCCTGCCGCGGGGACGTGCTGCCACCACTGCTTCGGGGGTGACGCGGCGGGCCGCGCCGAAGGGGATGGGGCCGCCGGGGTCGCGGGCCAGGGCGCGGGCGGCGGCGTCGCTTGCACCGGGGACGTCGCCTGCTCCGGCAGCCAGGCCCCGGCCCGGGCGTAGCCGAGGAACAGCAGCACGCTGATCAGCGTGACCAGCACCCAGGCGGGATGGCTGTTGACCGGGTTCCAGTCGTTGAGGCCGTGCAGCACGGACGCGATGCCGATCCCGACCAGGCCGATCGAGTACTTCCGGTACGGACCGGTGATGGCCAGCCCGATGAAGTAGCCGGTGATGCCGGCCCAGCAGGCGTGGTCGATCGGGTCGGTGAGGAAGCGCCAGACGTACTGGATGGTGATGCTCTGCAGGTCCCGGCCGGTGGCGTTGCCCGAGAGCGAGCCGAGGACGTCGGTGAAGTAGTGCACCACCTCGGCCGCGCCGAACACCAGCCCGCTCACCGCGCCGAGGAACAGGTAGTCCCGTGGTGTCTGGGTGGGCCAGTACTGCCGCCAGATCCACGCCACCACCACGATGGGG
>DATIXO010000186.1:0-35234 GCA_035518495.1 Streptosporangiaceae bacterium | reverse complement strand
GAACGGGGCCAGCTCGGCGTTCAGCTCAACGACCAGGTCGAGCTGGGCGCGCAGGCGTTCCGCTGACAGGCCGCGAGCGACGGTCAGCCGGGGGGAGTGATCGGTGAGCGCGACCCACTCATGCCCGAGATCCCTGGCGGCTTCCGCCATGTCCCTGGGCGGACTACCCCCGTCGCTCCAATTCGAGTGGGTGTGGCAATCGCCGCGCAGGGCGGCGCGCAGGCCAGTCCGCGGGGCAGGCTCCACCTCCCCGAGCAGGCGGGTGAGGTAGCTGGGTTCGCGCCCGCTGGTCGCCTCCTCAATCGCCTCGGCGGTGACGGGGCCGATCCCAGGCAGCGCGGTGAGCGTCCCGCTGCCGACCCTCTCTGCCAGGTCGGCGGCCGACAGGTCACTGACCACCTCGGCCGCGCGGCGGAACGCCCGCACCCGGTACGTCGGCGCCCTGGCCCGCTCAAGCTGAAACGCGATCTGCTTGAGCGCCCACACCGGATCCACATGCCAAGCATTACCCAGAACCGCCGCGGAGATCCCGCTGACCCCACTGGGCGTACCTGATGATCAGCCGGGGGGAGCGGTCGGTGAGCGCGACCCACTCGTGCCCGAGATCCCTGGCAGCCTCCGCCATCTCCCTGGGTAAACTGCCGCCATCCGAGTCCGGGTGTCATCTATCTGATGATCGTTCCAAGTGGTCACGTAGACGCTGCGGTCGGCCGGGTACCCGTCACCGGCCATGTCGTTCTCCAACTGCTCGCGCTCAACCACGACCGTCACGGGCTGCCCGCCGATGTCCAGTGTGATCATTTTGCCCGGAGCCATGCCAGGAACCTAACGCCCAACGTCGGCCAGTCCTGGCAACCACGCCGCACCGCGGTTGGCGCGATGGCTGTGCTCTCGACAGTGGGGCATCATTGCTCGGCGGCCAGCGTGAACCGCAAGCTTGCCAGGCTGACCTCATTTTGCGAGTTCCATGCCCGGCACGGGGTGCCACTGGCGGGGGCGAAGGCCGCCCTCAAAGTCCTATACCTGGCGGTGAGGAACCTGGAGGAGTTCCGCCGCCCCAACGTCGGGATCCGCAGCTCGGGCTGGAAACAGGCGCTGCAGGCGTTCACGATCTACTTCGACGGGCGAATCCCCACCCCATGAAAACCGCCACGATCACTTACACAGGCGATCGGACGCTCCCCCCGGTACGTGGCGGTGGCCGTCGGAGGAGAACCCCACGTCCATGCTCTGATCGTCAAGAAGTAGCGATTCCGCGTGGACTCTTCGGTCTCCTGGTTTCAGGGGCCGGGAGTCAGGACACGGTTCAGGAATTCCTTCCGGGTGGCCTGGTCGAGCTTGCTGTCCAGGGCCAGAGCGGTGCGCAGGGAGTGCTCGCTGACTTGGCGGGGGATGCCCAGGCGGCGTTCGGCTTCGCCGATGATCTCGCCGATAATGTGGCCTGCGCTGTTGGGGTGGTGGCGGATGAGCCAGTCGAGCATGTGGGCGATGGAGGGCATGATCCCGTAGAAGACGGCGTCGTCGTGGTCGGCCGGGCTGGCCAGGCGGAGCGTCTTCCCGGCTATCTGGCGGTCGAGTTGCTGGCCGGTGGCGAACTCGTCCAGCACGGCCTGCCGGATGGTGGGGCCCAGGTCGTCCACCGGGATGAGGCTGCCGATGCTCCCCGCGACTTCCCAGCTGAGCGATTCGGCTATCTCCTGGACTGCCTTCTCGGTGCGCCAGCGCAGCGCCCAGCGGCGGCGAATCCCGGGGCGGTCCCACAGGTCGGAGAGGAACGCCCGCGTGTACCGGCGCCAGATGTCGTCGACGCCCGGCGGCATGGATGCACCGGCGTGCTCGGTGGCGATGGCCGCGGTCACGCCTTCGGGGGAGCGCTGCCGCGCTTCGGCCCAGTCCTCGGCGACTGGCCGGGACCAGAGGCTGCGCCCGCTGAGCGTGGCCTGGGGCAGCGGCACCTGGGCTTCGCGGCGGGCGGTATAGGCCCGCAGGGTGGAGGCGGCGATCCCGGCGATCTCAGCCATCCCGGTAGCGCTCAGGAGCTGGTCGCCGGTGAGCTCGGGTGCAGTGAGCTTGACCACGCTGTGCGGCAGCGGGCGCTGGGCCGGGCGGTGTTGCGCCCACAGGGTGAGGTCGTCGGGCCACCGGCCCTGGGGCGGTGCGTCTGGGCTGAACTCGCTGATCTGCAGCACCTGACCGCGGGCGGGATCGCCGTCGCCGGTATCGAGCAGGTCTGCGGCGGTGACGGTGACGGCCGTCGGGACCGGACGCTGGTAGTACTCTTCGCCGGCGGCGTCCCAGACTTGGGCGGGCCGGTACCAGGTGGTGCCGTCCCACCAGTAGCCGCCGGCCCGGTAGAGCAGCCCGGGTCCCTCGAAAGCCCCGTAGACGCTGGCGATGTCGTCGTCCCGGTACACGATGACGGACCGGCCGTGCTCGGGGTGCCAGCGTACGAGCCACGCGAGGTCGCGGCGGATCGGGTCAGTGGTGAAAGCGGCCCAGCCCCCGTAGCGGCGCAGCTGGTCCTCCCGGCCCCACATGTCGTCGGCCACGTTGCGGCCAACGGCCTCGATCGCGGCCGGGTCATCGAGGGGGATGTGCGAGTCGTCCACGAACGGCAGGTCAGGGATCGGGTGGTCGGTGCGCAGCCCGTTCGCTAGGGCACGATAGGTGTACAGCGACAGCATGTGTCCTCCCAGCGGATCGCTGTAGTTTTCTACAGCGTATCCATGAACGCTGTAGGTTGTTACAGCACCTTCCGGCGTGCCGCAAGAGGGCTCGTCCGCACGCGGCGCCCGGCGCGCCGCCACGGCGATGAGCGAGAGTCAGCCAGCGCCCCAGATCAATGCGTCCCAAAGCGAGTAGGCCGCCCGGCGGCTTCAGGCTGCTTCCGGCCGTGAGCTGGTCTACCGCCGAACCAGGGTCATGGCTTGGTCTTAGTGCTCGCCGCTACCCGCGAGGGAAGCACGGCCCCGGGCACGCGCTGCCATTCCTGGGAATGCGTGATCAGGGCGGGCAGCGCGGTAGGACAGAGGCGGCTGTCACCGCTACGGAGCCGGAACGCGTCGCTGTAAAGCTCCAGCCACCCGAGCCGCGTCTCGGCGCCTTGCCGGTCGGCGAAGCAGGTCACTTCCCAGTCGCGCAGGAACTTCGCCCGCCCTGCCGTGTCGAGAGCATCCCAGTGGTCGGCCACCTTGATGCGACTCTCCGCCTCGCGCCACTCGACAGAGTCAGGTTCGTGGGGCCGGCTGCGCAGCGCGGCGATCTGCGCCTCCGTTTTATTGAGAGACGCTTTCATGTCCTCGTCGTCGGGATCGTCCGCGAGCAGCTCCTTGCGGCGTTCCGCCGCCCGCTCCAGGCGGGCGATGTCCGCGGCGTGGTCATCTCCGTGGGCGACGCGCTTCTCCAGCAGGACGCGCCCGCCCGCCTCGTGGAGGACCAGTGCCTCGATCAGCGGCTCGATCCTGTCAATGCGGATGTTCAGGCCGCATGACTTGCACGTGTAGTAAGCAGGGTGCTCACGCTCAGCCGTCCGTTGCGGTTCCAATTCAAGATCAGGCGAGACCTCAGCCAGGAGCGTCTCCACCGTCATATCGAACGCGCCTGAGATCAGCCTGAGTGCCCGCACAGACGGGCGGTTTAGGCCACGCTCGATCTTGTTCAACTGGGAGTCGGAGAGCGTCGTCAGCTCGGCAAGCTGGCGTAGCGATAGTCCGGCCCGCTTGCGCTGCCCCAGGATGAAGGCGCCGAGGGCATCAAGCTGGTCCTGAGAGGCGAACTGGACTGACTCACGGCGGACCTCGTGCCAGGCCGTGTGCCGCCGGGAGCCGCACATGCGTACAGCGGTTTCCGGGTTAAGCGGCCTGGGGGAACACGACCGGCAGAACAGCACGCGGTAGAGCATGTGCCGCGACTGAGCCTGTCCCCTGGCGCGAGAACCGGCCTTGATAGCTTCCTGCAGCTCATCCCAGGTCTTCTGATCGTCGATCAGCGGCTCGTCTGTGAACATGACCGGCTGGCCGTCCTCGCCGCGCCTGGTCGCGACTACCTGACCCTTCTTGTAGCTCGGCGTGCCCTTTACGCCGGTCTCGCCTTTCAGCACGACGACGTGACCAAGCAGCAGCGGCGACGTGAGAATCTTGCGGACGGTGCTGGCGTTCCACTTGCCCCCACGCGGGGCCGGGATGCCGCGCTCGTTCAGCTCGCCGGCTATCGCGCTGAACCCCCTGCCCGCGATGCGCTCCTGAATCATCCATTTCGCGACGGGCGCTTCGTCGGGGTCCTGGACTCGCCACCAGCCCTTTTGACGGTCGGGTGGCTCAGGGCACCGGCGCTCACCGTGGCATATGCAGCGTGGCGAATAGCCATACCCGGGACTGCCGCCACCCCAGCGGCCTTCATCGCTCAGTCTCTTCGCCGCCTTGCGGCGCCTCGTGGCCATCCTCTCGCGTTCACGCTGTGCGGCAAGGATGCGGTCCTCAAGCTGCTGGCGCCCGCGTTCGGTGCTCGTGTCGGTGCCGTCGCTGACATCAATGATCACCTTCCCCAGCGCCGCCATGTCCCGTGCGAACTGGAGGTAGTCGAGCATGTCGCGGCTGAGCCGGTCCATCTCATCGGCGAGGAAGCCGTCAATCTGCCCGATCTTGTCCGGGGCCAGCCACGGCCCGATACCGGAGCGCTCCCTGATCGGGTCGGCACCCGACACGTCCATATCCACGTCCACGAAGATCACATGATCGTCGTGGTCCTCGGCATACTCTGTGATCCTGGCTCGCTGGCCTGCCGGGTTGACGGATGAGTCCTTGTAGTGCGAGAGCCTGAGCGGTGCCAGCAGCGTCCTGGTCACATTCAGAATTGTACCATTTCGACGAGTCCGAGTGGGTGTGGCAGTCCCCGCGCAGCGCGGCCCGCAGGCCGGTACGGCCGGCCGGTGGGAGCTCCCCGAGCAGCCTGGCCAGGTACGCGGGCTGCTGGCCGGCCGCCGCCTGCGTGATGGCCTCGGCGGTGGCCGGGCCTATCCCCGGCAGGGCCTGCAGCGTGCCCTCGCGCATCCGCCGGTCAAGCTCACCCGCCGGGAGCTCGCGCACCACCTGGGCCGCCCGGCGGAAGGCCCGCACCCGGTAGGTCGGCGCGCCGGCCCGTTCGAGCTGGAACGCGATCTGCCGCAGCGCCTGCACTGGATCCATCTGCATCCCATACCCCGCCATCCCCCGCCAGGCAACCGGGCCGCGGTACCGGTGCCCGCACGCGGCCGGCCCGGCCGCCCCGCTGGCCGCGCGGTGTGGTGAGATGGGCCGGTGCAGCAGGGTAACGCCGGCCTGCCCGGGTGGTGCGATCCCGAGCTGGCCACGCTCACCAGGGACAGGTTCTCCGACCCGGCCTGGATCTTCGAGCGCAAGCTCGACGGCGAGCGTTGCCTGGCGTTCGCCGGCGCCGGGGGAGTGCGCCTGATGACCCGCAACCAGCACGACATCAGCGGCACCTTCCCGGAGGTCGCCGATGCGCTGGCTGCGCAGCGGCTCGGCGATGACTTCGTCGTCGACGGGGAGATCGTCGCCTTCGACAGGGACCAGACGAAATTCGAGCGCCTGCAGCGCCGGCTCGGCGTCATCAGGCCTGGCGCGGACCTGCTCGCCCAGGTGCCGGCCTACTACTACCTGTTCGACGTGCTGTACGCGGGCGGCCGGGACGTCCGCCCGCTGCCGCTGACCGAGCGCAAGCCGATCCTGCGCGGGCTGCTGTCCTTCACCGGCCCGCTCCGCTTCACCGAGCACCGGGACACCGAGGGGGAGGAGTATTACCGGGAGGCGTGCAGCAAGGGCTGGGAAGGGCTCATCGCCAAGCGCGCCGACGCGCCCTACCGCGCCGGGCGGACCAAGGACTGGCTGAAGTTCAAGTGCGAGAGCGGCCAGGAGTTCGTCATCGGCGGCTTCACCGACCCGCAGGGCTCACGGACCGGGTTCGGCGCGCTGCTGCTCGGCTACTACGGCGCTGGCGGCCGTCTCGTGTACGCGGGCAAGGTCGGCACCGGATTCACCAACCAGATGCTGCGCAGCCTGCATGACCTGCTGGCCGCCCTCGAGCGGCCCACCTCCGCCTTTGACGCCGGCCCGCTGCCGCGCCCGGGGCCGGGGGTGCACTGGGTAGAGCCCCGGCTGGTCGGCGAGGTCGGGTTCAGCGAATGGACCGACGCCGGCGAACTGCGCCACCCGCGCTTCCAGGGGCTGCGGGACGACAAGGATCCCCGCGAGGTGGTGCGGGAGGTCCCCACCGGCGGGCAGCCCGGGTCATGAGCGCCCGGCAGGCGCAGGCGGTGACCGTCTCCGGCATCAGGGTCGAGCTGTCCAATACCGGCAAGATCCTCTTCGCCGATTCCGGGATAACCAAGGGTGACCTGATCGGGTACTACCGGGGCGTCGCCGGCCGCATCCTGCCCTACCTGCGGGACCGGCCGCTGGTGATGGCGCGCTACCCGGACGGGATCGGTGGTGAGCGGATCTTCCAGAAGAACATCCCGCGCTACTTCCCCTCGTGGGTGAACCGGGTGGAGGTCGGGAAGGCGCACGGCGAGCTGTGCCAGGTGATCTGCGACAAGCCCGCCACCGTCGTCTACCTGGCCAACCAGGCCTGTATCGAGCTGCACGCGTTCCTCAGCCGGACAGGCGCGCTGCAGTGCCCGGACCAGCTCGTGTTCGATCTCGACCCGCCCGGCGAGGACCGGTTCGGGGACGTGGCAGTGCTGGCGCTGCGCCTGCGTGAGCTGCTGGAAGACGAGCTGAAGCTGACGGCCTACGTCAAGACCACCGGTGGCAAGGGCCTGCACGTGCACGTGCCGCTGAAGGCGGCCGACGGCTTCGACGCGGTGCGGCGGTTCGCGCGGCTGGCCAGCGAGGTGCTGGCCGCCAGGAACCCGGACCTGGTCACCACCCAGCAGCGCCGGGCGGCCCGCGGCGGCCGCGTGTACTCCGACATCATGCGCAACGCCTATGCGCAGACCGTGGTGGCGCCCTATTCGGTCCGCGCCCGCCCGGGCGCGCCCGTCGCCACCCCGCTGCGCTGGGAGGAGCTCGCGGACGGGGACCTGACGCCGCGGCGGTTCACGCTGCGCAGTGTGGGAGGCCGCCTGGAGCAGCTCGGCAGGTCCGACCCGTGGGCCGGGCTGGGCCGGCACCGCTACGGCCTGGACCGGCCCGCACGGCGGCTGGAGGAGCTCGCGGCGCGGGCACGGTGAGCCGCGGAGCACGGTGAGCCGCGGAGGAGGTGGGCACGGCGGAGCAGGGCGGCGCTGGCGTCAGGGACGCCGAGATCACGATCGTCGGCGGCGGGGCGGTCGGCTGCGCGGTCGCGTACACCCTGGTGCGGGCCGGCTACCGCGACATCCAGGTGGTGGAGCGGGGCGAGCTCGCCGGCGCCACGTCGGGGCAGGCGGCCGGGCTGGTCGGCCAGGTCCGTGCCAGCGGGGAACGATGCCGGCTGGCGATGGCCTCGGTGGCGCAGTACTCCCGGATCGAGCAGGAGACCGGCTACACCGCGGACTGGCGCCAGACAGGCAGCGTGCGGATCGCCATGACCGCCGAGCGCGCCGCCGAGTTCCGGGCGCTGGCCGCGGTGGCGCAGGCCGAAGGGCTGGAGGCCGAGTTCATCACCGCGCCGCGGCTGGCCGGGCTGTGCCCGGTGCTGGACACCACCCGCGTGGAGGCGGCGCTGTGGTGCCCGACCGATGGCTACCTGCAGCCCAACAGCCTGGTGATGGCCTACGCGGGTGCCGCACGGCAGCGTGGCGTGACCTTCGCGACCCACACCACCGTCACCGGGGTCGACGTCAGCGGGGGCGCGGTCAGCGGTGTGCGCACCGACCGGGGCCCCGCCGCGACCAGCATGCTGATCAACGCGGCCGGGCCGTGGGCCGCCGCTGTGGCCTCGCTGGCCGGCCTGGAGCTCCCGGTCGTGCCGGTGCGGCACGAGTACTTCGTCACCCGGCCGGTCGCGGGCTGGCACGGCGGGCTGCCGGTGCTGCGCATCCCCGACATCCGGGTCTACGTCCGGGCCGAGGGGCCGGGGATCTTGTGCGGCGGCTGGGAGGCGGACGGGCTCAGCCTGGACCCGCGCCAGGTGACGGTCGGGCAGCCGCTGACCGTGCGGCCGGACTGGGACGTCCTGTCCGGCTTCGCCCGGGACTTCGCCGCCTTCGTGCCCGCGGTCGCCGAGACCGGGGTGCGGGAGGTCTTCCGCGGGTTCCCGGCGTTCTCGCCGGACGGGCGCTTCATCGTCGGGCCGGTGCCGGGCCTTCGCGGCTTGGTGATGGCCGCCGCCTGCAACGCCCACGGCGTCTCCGGATCCGCCGGTCTCGCCGGGCACGTGCTGGAGAGCCTGCAGCCGGACCCGTCCCCCTACGTCCGGTCGCTGAGCCCGGCCCGGTTCATGCCCCGGACCTGGGACTGGCAGGACGCGCGCGACCAGGCCGAACGGCGCTACGAGGACTACTACAGCCTGCCGGCGCGGCCCGGCCGGTAGGCAGGGAAACGGCCTGCCCGGCAGGCGGGAAAGAGGTGCGCGGCCGGCCCGGCCGCCGCCGGCCGTCCGGGCGCGGTGTCTCATGGAGACATGACTGACCGGCAGCAGGCGCGGCTCGGCGCCGTCCAGGAGACGCTGTTCATCCCGCTGGCCGCGCGGGCGCGGGCCACCCACCGGCGGCGGCCCGTGGTGCGTGACCCCAAGGCCGCGGAGATGGTGGCCGCCATCGACTACGACACCACCAAGTACGGCCGCGGCGCGGGCGGGACGGTCACCGTCCTGCGTACCGCGATCTTCGACTCGTGGGTGCGCGCGTTCCTTGACGCGCACCCGGCCGGCACGGTCGTGGAGATCGGCACCGGCCTCAACACGCGGTTCGAGCGGGTCGACAACGGTGCGGTCCACTGGATCGATCTGGACCTGCCGGACACCATCGAGCTGCGCCGCAGGTTCTTCGCTGACACCGGCCGCCGCCGGATGGTCGCCGCCTCGGTGCTGGACAGTGCGTGGCTGCCGGCCGCGGCCGAAAGCCCGGGGCCGTATTTCTTCGCCGCCGAGGGCGTGCTGGTCTACCTGCCGGAAGAGCAGGTCAGCCGGGCGCTGACCCAGATCGTGGAGCAGTTCCCGGGTGCCTTCATCGCGCTGGACACCTACAGCCAGCGGACCTTCAGCCAGCAGCACCGGCTGGCCGCCAGGCGGGGCATCTCCGCGCGGTGGGCGTGGGCGTGCGACGACCCGCGCTCGCTGGAGCGGCTCGGCCTGCGGGTGGTGGAGTCGAGCACGATCACCCGGCCGCCCGCACCGGTGCGCCGCCAGCTGCCGGCGCGGTACCGGTACCTGCTGCCGCTCGCCGACCCGCTCTTCGGCAAGGTTCTCCGCCTCACCCTGTTCCAGGCCCGCTCCTAGCCGTCATCCTCGGCCCCGCGGCCGCCGTCCGCAGCCGAACGGCGGCCGGCACCGGATGCGCACCTCGGCCGGTCGTCTACGCTTCGCCTGTGCCGCAAGACCAGGAGTGGGATGTAGCGATCATCGGCGGGGGGCCGGCCGGCCTGGCGGCCGCGCACGCCGCCGCCACCGGCGGCGCCCGGACGGTGGTGCTGGAGCGGGCGGAGCATCCCCGCTACAAGACCTGCGGCGGCGGCCTGATCGGGACCTCGCTCGCCGTGGCCGGCGGCCGGATCACGGTGCCAGCCCGCGACCAGATCCGCGCCGTGACCGTGACCCTGGACGGCAGGCGCGCCTTCACCCGGGAAGACGGCGAGCCCCTGCTCGCCATGGTGGCCCGGGAGGAGTTCGACGACGCGCTCCGCCACGCGGCCGAGGCGGCCGGGGCCACCGTCCGGCAGCGGTGCCCGGTGCGCGCGATCACCGAGGATGGCGCTCACGCCTGCGCACGGCTGGCCGACGGGACCGGCGTGCGCGCCCGCGTGCTCGTCGGCGCCGACGGATCCTCCGGGGTCAGCGCCCGCCATGTGGGCGTGCGGTACGAGCAGGTGGACCTCGGGCTGGAACTGGAGATCCCCGTCCCGCCACCGGTGGCCGGCCAGTGGCGGGGCCGGGTGCTGCTCGACTGGGGGCCGATCCCCGGGTCCTACGGCTGGGTGTTCCCCAAGGGCGACCGGCTCACCGTGGGCGTGATCGCGTCCCGCGGGCAGGGCGAGCGGACCAGGTCCTACCTGCGCGACTTCACCGCCAGGCTCGGCCTCGCCGGGTTCGGGCCCGACCGGGATTCGGGGCACCTGACCCGCTGCCGCAGCGACGGGTCCCCGGTGCGCAGCGGGCGGGTGCTGGTCGTGGGCGACGCGGCCGGCCTGCTCGAGCCCTGGACGCGCGAGGGCATCAGCTTCGCGCTGCGGTCCGGGGCGCTGGCCGGCTCGGCGGCGGCGCAGGCGGCCGCCAGCGCCGATGCCGGGCAGCTTGACCGGGCGCTGGCCAGTTACGGGCCCGCGCTGGAGCAGGAGCTGATCCCGGAGATGGCGGCCGGCCGGCGCCTGCTCGCCGCCTTCAGCCGGCATCCGGGCGCGTTCCACACCGGCCTGGCCACCGCGAAGGGCTGGCGGATCTTCGCGAGGTTCTGCCGCAGCGAGGCCACCTGGCAGGCCCTGGTCGCCCACCGGCAGGCGCGGATGGCGCTGACGCTGCTCTCGCTGGTGTGAGCGGCCGGGATCGCGGCACACAGGAAGGAGCGGCCATGCCGGACGAGGGCTTCACCGGTCTGGCCGGCCAGCGGGTGGCGCTGCGCCGGTTCCGCCTGGCGGACGTGGCGCCGTTCGTGGCGTACCGCTCAGCCGCGGAGGTGGCCCGCTTCCAGAGCTGGGACGCGCCCTACCCGCGGGAGGAGGGCGAGCGCTTTGTCAGGCAGATGATGAGGCAGCATCCCGACACGGCCGGGCAATGGTTCCAGTTCGCGGTGGTGCTGCGCCCGGCCGGGCAGCTGGTCGGCGACTGCGCGGCCATACCGCACGCCGCTGATCCCCGTCAGTGCGAGATAGGGTTCACGATCGCCAGTGAGCACCAGGGCCACGGCTACGCCACCGAAGCCGCGCGGCTGCTGGCGGGCTATTTGTTCGGCAGCCGCGGCAAGCACCGGATCACCGCCTGCTGCGACCCGCGCAACGCACCGTCGATCGCGGTGCTGGAACGGCTGGGGATGCGGCGGGAGGGGCATCTCCGCCAGAGCACGTGGGCGAAGGGTGAGTGGACCGATGACCTGCTGTACGCCCTGCTGCACCATGAGTGGGACCGCGAGCGGCGATGACACCGGCCCCGCCCGTGGGCGCGCCGGCCGCCACTGGCCAGCCGTACCAGCCGTGCTCAGCGGCCGATCTCGTCGAGCGCGGCCAGGGCGATGTCGAGGTTGTCCAGCACTCCCTGCCTGACCAGCCGGATGAAGAGCGGGTCACCGGCCGCGGCGAGCATCCGCACGCACGCCGCGTGGGCGCCGATCCGGGCCCGCACCACGTCAAGGAAGCCGGCCACGGTCCCGGGCCAGCCGTACTCGGTGAGGAACCGGCGGAGCCGGAGCGGCCTGGCACTGAACGCGGTGAAGCCCTCCCGCGCCGCCACGTGCGGGGCGTGCAGCGGCACCCAGCTGAAGGCCGCGAACGCGACGTCCATTTCCCGGTCCACCGGCCCCGCCATGTCCCAGTCGATGAACCCCGCCAGCCGGCCAGCCCGCCATACCGCGTTGTACGGGGCAGCGTCGTTGTGCCCGATGACCTGCCCGTGCCGCCACTGCCCGCCCATCCGCCACAGCGCCGAGGCCGGCGGGACGAAATCGGCCACGGCCGCGTGGTAGCCACGCAGCCAGCGGGCCACCTGTGCCATGGTGTCCTCGGCGTGGGCCCAGCACGGCCAGGGCACCGCGCTGCCAACGGTCTGGCCGTCCAGGAAGGTGAGGATCTCCCGCCCCTGGCCGTCGAGGCCCAGCGGCCGCGGCACGCCGCCGAATCCCTTGCCCGCCAGGTGTACCAGCAGCGCGTGCACGGCCGGGGTCCACGGCCCGGCAGCACGGCGCACGGTGTTGCCCACCCGGACTGCCCCACCCGCGTTGCCGCCGTCGAGCCGCTCTTCCATCGCCTGCCAGTCTGTCAAGCCGGAGACGAATCGCCCATACCCCGGGCCCAGGCAGGATAAGCGGAAAATACGCGCTCTACTGGCTGAATTTTATGTCGCTGCCGGTCACGTGGATCAGCACGCCCTGGCTGGTCACCTGCACGCTCTGAATGGACAGGTTCATCGGCAGGGCGGGAATGTGGATGGAGAAGTTCAGCGGCCCGAGCAGCTGCGCCGGAATGCCGTTCGTTGAGACCAGGCGCACCCGGAAGGTGTCCGGGCCGGTCCGCTCGATGGCGGCGGTCGCCGACGCGTCGAAGCCGAACACGTTCAGGCCCAGCTTCACCTTGTTCCCGCCGGCCGCCGAGATCTTGAGGCCGTCGGCTCCCTCCACCCCGGCCGCCGACGCCAGGTCGGAGAACCCGATCAGGCCGGTGCCGGTGACGTGGCTGATCGTGCCGCTCTGGAAGCCGGGATCGAGCAGGACGTCCGTCGCGTCGGCCACGATGCTGAGCGTGACCGGGCCCTCCTTCACGTTGCTGGCGGTGATGTGGACGTCGTTGAGCCGCTTGTTCGCGACCTGCGTCAGGAAGGGGAACCCCTTGATCGTCACGTCCGGCTTGGTGGGGAATCCCTGGCTCTGCATCTGCTGCGCGGCCTGGTTCTCGGCGTAGGCGACGGCGACCCGGTCGAGGACGACGAAGAGCACGATCAGCACGAGCACGATGCCGAGGAGCACCCACGGCCACCGGCGGCGGCGGTGAGGCTGTTCCGGGGCTCCCGGGATGGGCATCCTCAGGGTCGAGCCGTTACTCATGGCACCGCCATCCCCGCTCGTGTCCGCCTCGATGGGCAGATGCTATGGCATTTCCGGCCCGCCGGTGGCAGGCCGCCGGTCAATGAAGCTGGCCAACGTTGACCGCCTCCAGTTGCCCGGAGTCGGTGTTGGTGACCAGCAATGTCTTCTTGTTCTGCTCGAGGAAGAACTGGCGCGGCGCCAGCCCGCTCTTGAGGGAGCCGAGCACAGCGGGCTCGTTCGCCAGGGCCTTGGACACGTCGATCACGACCAGGTCCGAGTTGGCACCGGTGACGCCGTCGCGGTTGGAGTCGGCCACGATCATGCGGGTGTTGTCGTTGACGAGCACCAGCCCGAGCGGGAGCTCGCCCACAGCGACCTTGGCGATCAGGGCGTGCTGGGGATCGCTCAGCAGCTTGCTGGCCGAGAACCCCTCCAAGGCGTTCCCGCCGCCCGCGGTCACCCACACGTCGTTGCCGTCCGGGGAGGTGATGACGCGGGCGGGCCCGCACCCGGCGGGGACGTTCTTGATCACCGCCGACGGTCCCGGATGGGTCTCGGCCTTGCGCACGTCGACGATCGCCAGCGTCCCCATGCCGGACTGGGCGGCGGTGTCGGCCAGCCCGTTGGCCACATACAGGTAGCGGCCGTCGGGGGACGCGGCGATCCCGGTCGGGTCCGCCCTGATCGGGATCGTCCCGACCAGGGCGCCGGTCCCGCCCGCCAGCGCCTCCTGCAGGTTGAATACGGTGAGGTTGTGGCTGGGCTGGTTGATGACGAAGGCGAACTTGTCATCGGGTGAGGTGATGACCTGCAGCGCCCCCTGCGCCTGCGGGTTGGTCAGCGGGGAGATCACCGGGCTGACCCCCCCGGCCTCGAGGTTCTGGATACCGAACACCGTCATCCCGCTGCCCCCGGCGACCAGCAGGTACTTCTTGTTGTGGGTGATCGTCTCGCCTTCGGCGTCGGCCAGCGTGACCTGGCTGAACGGTGTGGGCGCGAACGTGTTCGTCCGCATGACCAGCAGCGGGCCGCTCTTGCGCAAGGACACGAAGCCGTAATGGTTCTTGGTCGTCACCACGTCGAACGGCTTGCCGCCCACCTGGACGAACGCGGTATGGACGCCGTGCAGCCGCGTCGCCTGCACCGCCTTGGTGGTGCAGGCCGCCAGCGTCAGGACGGTGTGCCCGTGGCCGGTGTGCCCGTTGCTGCCGCTGCCGTTGCCGCGGCCGAGCAGCAGGTAGGCCGCGCCCGCCCCGAGCAGGACCACGCAGGCCGCCGCGACAGCCGCGAGCGTGCGCCGGGGCCCGCGGCGCGGTGGCGCGGCCGGGGACGCCGACGGCGCGCCGGGGGGCCGGTACAGCTGATCGAAATCCCCTACCGGGTCGGTCAGCCCTGGCTTGGTCGGCCCCGGTCCCGGCACGCTGGCCGCCTGGGTGGCCGGGCCGCCAGCGGCCGGCCCGGCGGGCTCCCCGACGGGCGTTCCCGCCCCGGCCACGTCGGCGGGGGCGGGGCTGGTGCCAGCCACGGTGATCGGGTGCGCAGCGCCGCTGTCCTCGTCCGGGCCGGCCGGCTGGCCCGGTGGCGGACGGTTCGCTTCGATGGGCACGGCGCTGCCCGCGGCGAGCTCGCCCGGCGGCACCGCACGGGTCGCGCCGGGGCCGGCGGGCTCGCCCGGGCTGGTCCCACCCGGCCCGAGGCCGCAGGCCCGCCGCAGGGCATTGGCGAACTCCAGGCAGGTGGCGTAGCGCTCATCGGGTGCCTTGGCGAGCGCCTTGGCCATGACCTCGTCGGCTGCCGCTGGCAGCCCGGCGCGCTTGCTCGACAGCGAGGGCGGCGGGCTGGACAGCTGGGCCCACATGATCGCCAGGCTCTCGTTGCGCCGGAACGGGGGCTCGCCAGCGAGCATCTCGAACGCGGAGCAGGCGAGCGCGTACTCGTCGGTGCGGCCGTCCACCTCCCGGCCCTCGATCTGCTCGGGCGCGACGTAGTTCAGCGTGCCGAGGAACTGGCCCGCCGAGGTGAGCGCGGCGCTGGTGCCCAGCGCGTGCTTGCTCAGCCCGAAGTCGGACAGGTAGATGTGGTCGGCATGCGCCCGCCCGGACGTCGCCTCCCGCAGCATGTTGCCGGGCTTGACGTCGCGGTGCACCAGGCCGTGTGCGTGCGCGGCGTCGAGCGCCGACGCCACCTGGGCGATGATGTCGCAGACCCGCGCGGCGGGCAGCGGGTCCCGCTCGTTGATCAGCGTCTGCACGTCCCGCCCGTCCACGAAGCGCATCGCGATGAACAGGACGCCATCCGCCTCGCCGGCCTCGTAGATCGGGATGATGTTGGGGTGGTCCACCGCGGCCGCGGCCCGCGACTCCCTGATGAACCGCAGCCGGAACGCCTCGTCGCGGGCGAGCTCGGGCGCGAGGAGCTTCAGCGCGACGCGCCGTTCCAGCCGGGCGTCGTAGGCGCGGTAGACCACGGCCATGCCGCCCCGGCCGATCTGCTCGTCCAGCCGGTAGCCGGCGACATGGGACCCCACGCCGAAGTCGCCGGGTGCGGTGGGGGTCTGCTCACTCACCGTGCCTCCCGCTTTCAGCTCCAGATGTTGTGGTGCCGTCCTAGTGCCGGGCCGAAACCGGCCGTCACATGATCGTGACGGAAGCCTAGGCCGGTGCCGGGCCCGCCAGGACAGGCGCCAGCGTTGCGGGAACCTCCAAGTATGGTGCCCCGTGCCGGTGGCTGTCAGCCACCGCCCGCCCCGGCGAGCCGGGCCGATGATGATCACCAAAGCACATTCTGCTCCCGGCAAAATCGCTCTACAGTTGGCTGATGGGGACCGATCAAGCAGAATCCGCAGGCACCGCCCCGCTGGCGGTGCGCTCTCAAGGGTCTGACCGCACGCTGCCGGCAGGCCCTTCATACACCATCGGCCGTGACCCGGCCTCCGACATCGTCGTCAACGAGGACAGGGTGTCGTGGCAGCACGCGGTCCTCAAGGTCGACAACGGCTCGTGGGTGCTGGAGGACACCGGGAGCACCAACGGCACCTACGTCGGGCCGCAGAAGGTGACCCGGATCACCATCGACGGGGAGACCACCATCCGGCTCGGGCACCCGGTGGACGGGGCGGTCGTGGCCTGTTCCGCCCAGCCGCCCGCGCGGCCCGCCACCGTGCTCGCGGACCGGCCCGCCACGCCCGCCCCGGTGCCGACGGTCGAGCCCATCACGCCCGCCCCGGTGCCGGCCAAGCCCGTCACGCCCGCCCCGGTGCCGACGGGGGCGCACCGCGAGCCCAGCGTGATCCGGCGGCTGCCGACCACGGCGCTGCGGATCGGCCGCGCCCCCGACAACGACGTGGTCATCTCCGACCTGAGCGTCTCCCGTTATCACGCGGAGCTGCGCAAGGCCGGCGACGCGTACCAGATCGCCGACCTGGAAAGCCACAACGGGACCTACGTCAACGGCCAGCGGGTCTCGTCCGCGCCGCTGACCGATGGCGACATCGTCGGCATCGGGCCGTCCACGTTCCGGCTCTCCGGCGCCGAGCTGCAGGAGTTCGTCGACACCGGGGACGTCTCACTGGTCGCCCGCGACCTGACCGTCACCCTGGGCAACGGCAAGGTGCTGCTCGATCACGTCAGCTTCCCGCTCGGCGAGCGCTGCCTGCTGGGCATCATCGGCCCCAGCGGCGCCGGCAAGTCCACCCTGCTCGGGGCGCTGACCGGCATGCGGCCCGCGAACGGCGGCAGCGTCCTGTATGACGACCGCGACCTGTACGCGAACTATTCGGAACTGCGGCACCGGATCGGGCTGGTCCCGCAGGAGAACATCCTCCACACACAGCTCACCGCGCGCCGCGCGCTCCGTTATGCCGCCGAATTGCGGTTCCCGCGGGACACGAGCAAGGCCGAGCGCAACCGGCGGGTGGACGAGGTGCTCGGGGAACTGTCGCTCACCCAGCACGCCGAGACCCGCACCGACCGGCTGTCCGGCGGCCAGCAGAAGCGGGTCAACGTCGCGCTGGAGCTGATGACCAAGCCGTCGCTGCTGTTCCTCGACGAGCCGACGTCCGGCCTGGACCCAGGGCTGGACAAGTCGGTCATGGAGATGATGGCCGGGCTGGCCAAGGACGGCCGCACCGTCATCGTGGTCACGCACAGCGTGGCCAACCTGGACATCTGCGACCGCCTGCTGGTCCTGGTGCCCGGCGGGAAGGTCGCCTATTTCGGCCCGCCGCAGGACGGGCTGAAGCACTTCGGCAAGCCGGGCTGGGCGGAGGTCTTCCAGGCATTCGAGGCCGAGCCCGGCCGCGACTGGGCGGGCGAGTACCGGCGCTCGGCCTGGCACAAGCAGTACGTCGTGGCCGGGTCGGACGGGCGCGGCCAGGTGGCGGCGCAGCGGCAGATCCCGCCCGCCCCGCCGGCCAAGAACAAGCTGGCCCAGTTCAGCACGCTGTGCCGGCGCTACCTGTCGGTGATCGCCTCCGACCGGGTCTACCTGGGGCTGCTGGCTGGCGCCCCGATCGTGCTGGGCGCCGTCATCCTGGCCATCCCGGCTCAGTACGGGCTGGGCCCGGCGCCACCGCCCAAACATCACGTGACGACCCCGGCCAAACCAACGCCGTCCAAGTCAGCCAAGCATCACGCGAGCAGCAGTCCCTCCGGGCAGGCCCTCGGCCGCCCGGCGGCCCACCCGTCGCTGCAGGCGGTGGCGGTGCACCGGGTCGCCCACGCACCGGCGACCGCGTCCCCGACCGCGACCGCGGTGACCGCGACCGCAACCGCAACCGCGACCACGTCGGCGACCGCGACCACGACCGCATCCGCGCCTGCGGCGACCGCGTCCGCACCTGCGCCGGCCCCCGCGCCCGCGCCCGCCTCCGCACAGGCGTCCGCACACGGGTCCCCACCTGCGACGCCGCCCGGGCACGCGCCGCCCACCGCGCTCCCACCCACCAATGACGCCGCCTCGTCGCTGCTGCTGATCCTGGTCATCTGCGCCTGTTTCGCCGGGGCGTTCAACGCGGTGCGGGAACTGGTCAAGGAACGCGCGATCTACAGCCGGGAACGGGCCGCCGGGCTGTCCACCGCCTCCTACCTGGGCTCCAAGCTGGCCGTGCTGGGGCTGATCAGCGGTGTGCAGGCCGCGGTCATGGTGATGATCGGCCTGATCGGCCGCAAGCTGCCGACCAGCGGCTCGCTGCTCCACGGGTTCCCGCTGGTCGAGCTGATCATCGCGCTGGCCCTGCTCGCGGTCGTGTCCATGGCGCTCGGCCTGTTCATCTCGGCGTCGGTCAACACGTCCGAGAAAACCATGCCGATCCTCATGGTGGTGGTGGTGGTCGAGGTCATCCTCACCGGCGGGGTGTTCGCGATCGCCGGCAAGGCGGGCCTGGAACAGGTCGCGTGGCTGTCGCCGTCCCGCTGGGGGTACGCGCTGACCGCCTCGACGTCGAACCTGAACAAGATCTTCCCGCCGGGGCCCGGGAATCCCATCGACCACCTGTGGGACCACACCTCGCGCCAGTGGCTGATCAACATGATCGCGCTGGCCGCCCTGGGCCTGGTCTTCGCCGCCCTCGCCTGGTGGCGGCTGGTGCGCCAGAGCCCGGCCAGCAGGGGGTAAGCCGGTCAGGACTTCTTCGCGCGGCTCGGTGCGACCCGGGGGGGCTCGCCCGGCTGTTTCGGGTACACCGGCGGCCACGGCGCGTCGGGCAGCCCCCGCTCGGCGTCCCGCTCGCTCATCGCCAGCAGCGGCGCCAGCGACTGCGGGTGGCCGGCCATGCCCAGCCACGGGTCGCCGCCGTCCGCCAGCCGGGCAGGCAGGGACGCGATCGTGAACTGGTCCGGGTGGATGTCGTCGATCTCGGCCCAGGCGAGGGGGGCCGACACCTGCGCGCCCGGGCGGGCACGGACCGACCACGCCCCGAAGACGGTCTTGTGCGGCGCGTTCTGGTTGAAGTCGACGAACACCCGCTGGCCGCGTTCCTCCTTCCACCAGGCGGCGGTGATGAGGTCGGGCCTGCGCCGTTCCAGCTCCCGGGCGACGGCCACCGCGGCGGCGCGCACCTGATAGGGGTCCCAGCGCGGTTCCAGCCGCACGTACACGTGCAGGCCGCGGTTGCCGGTCGTCTTCGGGTAGCCGGTGATGCCGGCCTCGGCGAGCAGGCCCCGCAGTTCGTGGGCTGCCTGGCGGATGTGGCGGAAGTCCACGCCCGGGGTCGGGTCGAGGTCGATCCGCAGCTCGTCCGCGTGGCCGGCGTCGGCGGCGAGAAAGGGCCACACGTGAAAACCCAGGCAGCCGAGGTTCACCGCCCACAGCACGTGGTCGATGTCCGCGGCGACCAGCGCCTGTGAGGTGGTGCCGTTGGGGGTGGCCACGGTGGTGGTCTGCAGCCAGCCGGGGGCGTTCTTGGGCACCCGTTTCTGGAAGAACGACGGGCCCGCCGCGCCGTCGGGGAAGCGCTGCAGCAGCACGGGCCGGCCGCCCATCGCCCGCATCAGCGGCTCCGCGACCCGCAGGTAGTACTCGGCAAGGTCGCCCTTGGTCTCGCCCCGCTCGTCGAACAGCACCTTGTCCGGGTGGCTGATCAGGCCGCTTGCCATGTGTCTCCCCTCGCCAGCGTCGGCCGCCGCCTTCCAGCATGCCCGGCCGCGGGCCCGCCCGCCGCACCGTCCCCCCGGCGGGAGCTGGCCGCGTCAGCAGGGATCTTCCCGTTCCGGGGGGCGGCCCGGCGGGTTAGCGGACGGATCTGGGACATCCGGAACCCGGCGGCGGGCTGGGCGCCGATGGAGGACCGCGGCAGCGTCACCGCGAACCACGTCGATCACGTGCACATCTCGGTCTTTTAGTCCGGCGGGGGTGCTGGCCTCACCGTGCTGGGTGTGGGCAGGCACCAGGCATTTTCGCACCTGCACCATTCCTTTTGCCTGGGCGGCGCGGTCACAATACCTGCCATGACAGTGGAACCCGCCGACCAGCGCGGCCGCGGGCTGGTGTGGGCCGCCCGCTGCCTGTGGGGCCTGGTCGTCGCGGTGGTGCTGATCCACCTCATCCCCGGCCTGGGCTTCCGCTCGGCCGGTGCCCAGGGCAGCGCGCCGAGCCAGCTGTTCGTCATCGCCTCGGTTGTCCTGTTCCTGCTCGCGTTCGCGACGGTCGGGGCACTGGTGGCATCCCGGGTGCCGGGCAACCCGGTCGGCTGGCTGCTGCTCGGCTCCGCGCTCGCCTACACCCTCGCGAGCACCGCCACCGGGCTGCCGGTCCCCGGCACTGGCGGCCCCGCCTGGTACGTTGCCGCGGCCGACCTGGCCGGGCAGCCGCTGTTCCTCGCGGGCCTGGTGCTGGGTTTCCTGACGCTGCTGCTGTTCCCGACCGGCTCGCTGCTCTCGCGCCGGTGGCGGTGGGCGGGCTGGCTGCTCGGCCTTGGGTGGCTCCTGTCCACCGTCGGGCAGACCTTCGGGCCCGCTCAGCTGCCCGACTTCCACGCGGCCAACCCGGCGGCGGTGGCCGGCCCCGCGGGCCGGGCGCTGGGTACCCTGCAGGCCGGCGGGCAGGTGCTGGCGATCGCCGGCGGCGCGGCGGCCTGTATCTCGCTGATCGTGCGGTTCCGCCGCTCCGAGAGCGTGGTGCGCAAGCAGATCGAATGGCTCGCCTACGCGGCGGTCGTCGTGCTGGCCGGCGTCCTCGTCAGCCTCCCCCTCCAGGCGGCGCCGCAGACGGGGAGCGTCACCAATTACCAGAACGGCGTCGTCTCGCTCGCGTTCGCGGGCATCCCGGTCGCGATGGGCATCGCGATCCTCACCCGGCGGCTCTACGACATCGACGTCATCGTCAACAAGACGGTGGTGTATGTGTCGCTGGCCGTGTTCATCACCGCGGTCTACATCGCGCTGGTGGTCGGCATCGGCCAGTACGTCGGCGACCGGGGCAGCGCCGGTTTCGGGCTGTCGATCCTGGCCACCGCGGTGGTCGCGGTGGCGTTCCAGCCGGTCCGTGAGCGGGTGCAGCACCTGCCGAACCGGCTGGTCTACGGGAAGCGGGCCACGCCCTAGCAGGCGCTGTCGGAGCTGTCGGAGCAAGTGGGCGGGACCTATGCCACCGGGGAGCTGCTGCCCACCATGGCCAGGATCATGGCCGAGGCGACCGGCGCGGTACGGACCGACGTGTGGCTGCGGTCGGGCGGCGAGCTCACCGACGACGCCTGGTGGCCGGCGGAAGCCGGGTCCCGGCCCGCCCTGGTGCTGGCCGGCGCCGCGCTGCCCGCGGTGCCGGGCGGGGAGCGGATGGTCCCGGTGACCCACGACGGTGAGCTGCTCGGCGCACTGTCGGTCACGAAGAAACGCGGGGACGCGTTCACCCCCACCGAGGAAAAGCTGGTCGGCAACCTGGCCGCGCAGGCAGGGCTGGTGCTGCGCAACGTAGGGCTGGCCGAGCAGCTGATGGCCAGGCTGGCCGAGCTGCGCGCCTCGCGCGAGCGGCTGGTCACCGCGCAGGACGCCGAACGGCGGCGGCTGGAACGTGACCTGCGTGACGGTGCGCAGGCCGGGCTGGCCGGGCTGGCCGGGCTGGCCGGCAAGCTCGGCGAGGTGGCCGGTGCCCTCGACCATGACGAGGCGCGGGCGAAGGCCCTGCTGGGCGAGGTGACGTCGCAGACCGCCGCGGCCCTGGCGGACCTGCGGGAGCTGGCCCGCGGCATCTACCCGCCGCTGCTGGCCGACCTGGGTGTGGCCGCGGCGCTGGAAGCCCAGGCGCGCAAGGCCCCGGTCCCGGTGTCGGTCGAGGCGGACGGGATCGGGCGCTACCCGCAGGAGATCGAGGCCGCGGTGTACTTCTGCGCGCTTGAGGCGCTGCGTAGCGCCGCGGGCCAGGCCGGTGCCTCCTGCGCCAGCGTGCGGCTGTCCGCAACCGGCGCTGACCTGTGGTTCGAGGTCTCCGGCGACGGCCAGCCGCCCGGTGCCGGGCCCGGGCGGTGGGACGCCGACCTGCAGGCGATGGCCGACCGCATCGACGCGCTCGGCGGCGAGATCAGCATCGGCTCCGGCACCAGGATCAACGGCCGGGTGCCCGTTACCGCGGCGGGCTTACCGGTTCTCCGGCGGCGGCCCAGCCAGCTGGCCGATGGCGTCGCTGGTGGCCAGGCCGAGCCGGCGCATGGCCTTGCGGTAGGCGACCGCCACCGCGTCGAACTTCAGGTGCAGCTCGGCGGCCAGGTCGAACGGTACCCGCTCGGGCCGCTGCGACTCCACCACCACCTGGTCCTGGCCGAAGATCGTGTCCTCGAACTCCCGCAGCACCCGCCCGGGCTGGTCACGGTTGTAGTTGCGCCCGATGAGCACGTACCCGGCGCAGCTGCCGGCGGTGATCGGCTGGGAGGCGAAGAAGTACACCATGCCGCGCTCACCGCCCCAGCCGAGGCGCAGCACGATGGTGTAGGGCAGGTGCAGCTCGTAGCGGCTGCGGCGCTCCGGCGGGCCGGACTGCTCGTTTCCGAAGACCGGGAAGTCGCCGGTGTTGGGCGCCTCCGGCCTGACGATCGTGTAGTGCAGGACGTTCCCCTCGCTGCGCACCTCGTGGCGCGGGACCACCGGCCGGTCCGGGTCGCCCAGCAGCCCCGGATGGACCCACGGGAAGTGCCCGAAGTCGGTGAAGTTCTCCACCTGGCGAGCGGCGTCGCAGCGCCAGCGGTAGGGGCCGGCCGGCACCACCGTCCAGCCGCCGTCCTCGAGCTCGGGCACTTCCGGTAGCGGCCAGCGCGGCTCAGCCAGCGCGACCCAGATCAGGCCGTACCGTTCCTGGCAGCCGAACGCGCCGATCCGCGCCTTGGCCGGCACCCGCGACGGGTCTTCCAGCTGCGGGATGGCCGCGCAGCGGCCGTCGGCCCGGTAACGCCAGCCGTGGTAGGGGCAGACCAGCTCCTCCCCGCTGACCCAGCCGAGCGACAGCGCGGTGCCCCGGTGCACGCACAGATCCGCGTTGGCGCGCGGCTCCCCGCCCGGCCCGCGCCACAGGACAAGCGGCTCGCCGAGCAGGTCGGCGTGCACCGGCCGATCGGTGAGGTCGTGGCCGAACGCCACCGGGTGCCAGCATCCCCGCAGCGCCGCCACATCGGCGAACGCCCCGGGCGCCGTCGCCGCCTGAGTCCTCGGCATGCGGGCCTCCTTTGCCTGCGCCCGGCGCCAGCGGGCGGGAACCGGCGCCTGGACGGCGATTTACCGACAAAGAGACTATGCGCCGGGATGGCGGGTGCCGGGCCTGGCCCGGCGGCGCGGCCGGCCTGATGACGATCGCCTGCCGGAAAAGGACCAAGGCCCCTCCCGCCCCGGCCGCCGAGGTGGGATCAAGGGAGCAATGTTCGTCGGCCACGAGGTCATGCTCGGTACCGCCTACCCCGATGCACGCGCCGGGCTGCTGCGCCTCACCCACGGTGGCTGGCTCAGCGACGCCTCCGGTGACGCCTATGCCGAAGGCCTGGCTGGCCTGGTCAGAGTGGGCCCGTTCGGGGAGATGCCCGTCGCGTCCAAGCTGGTCCGGGTGCTGATGCTGGAGCCGGCCGAGCGCGACAGCAGCCTGACGGTGAGCCTGCGCTGGGAGGCCACCGGCCCGATGGGCCGCCTGTTCCCGGTGCTGGACGCCAACATCGTGCTGATCCCGGCCGGCGAGAACGCCTGCCAGCTGGCGCTGGCGGGCGCGTACCGGCCGCCGTTCGCCGCGGTCGGAGAGAGGATCGACCGGGTGCTGCTGCACCGGGCGGCGGCCGCCACCGTGCGCTCGCTGCTCAGCCGGATCGCGCAGACGATCGCGCCCGGCGCCGCGCCTGTCGCCGGGACGGGCCGGGAGCCCGCCATCTGAGGCCCGGCACCGGCCGGGCCCGCCCGCTGGGGCATGCCGTAGGCTCGGTCCGTGCCAGGCACACACCTGATGGTCCAGACCGGGGACGGGCGGCGGCTGGAGGTGCTGGACACCGGCGCCGCCAGCGGCGTGCCGCTGCTGTTCCACAACGGGACGCCCGGCGGGCTCACCGACTTCCCCCCAATGACGGCGGCGGCGGCAGCCCGCGGCTTGCGCACCGTGATGTACGCGCGGCCCGGCTACGACCACTCCACCCCGCAGCCCGGGCGGCAGGTCGCCAGCTGCGCGGCCGATGCCGCGGCGGTCCTGGACCACCTCGGGGCGGACCGGTTCGTGACCATCGGCTGGTCCGGCGGCGGCCCGCACGCCCTGGCCTGTGCCGCCCTGCTCTCGGGCCGGTGCCTGGCAGCGGCCTCGCTGGCGGGCGTGGCGCCGCGCCGGGCCGAGGGGCTCGACTGGCTGGCGGGCATGGGCCAGGAGAACGTCGAGGAGTTCGCGGCGGCCGCGGCGGGTGAGGAAGCGCTCGGCCCGCTACTGGCCGGGGCGGCGGCGGAGCTGACCGGCGTCACCGGCGCGCAGATCGCGGCGTCCATGGGCGGCCTGCTGTCCGCGGCCGACCAGGCGGTCCTCTCCGGGGAGTTCGCCGATTACCTGGCCGCGTCCTTCCGGGCGGCGCTGCGCGTCGGCGTGGCGGGCTGGCGCGACGACGACCTGGCCTTTGCCCACGACTGGGGTTTCCGGCTGGCCGACTGTGGTGCGGTGCCGACGGCGATCTGGCAGGGCGATCAGGACCTGATGGTCCCGCACGGCCACGGTGCCTGGCTCGCCGCGCACGTGCCGGGCGCCCGGGCCCACCCGCGGCCGGGGGAGGGTCACCTGGCCTTCGCGGCGGCCGGCACGTACGGCCTCGTCCTCGACGATCTCCTCGACCTGGCCGGGCTGCCGCCGGTCCCGGCCGGCGGGTAGCCGGCCCCGGTCACGCGCGCGGGCAGCGCGGCCCAGTGCAGGAATCAGATGAGCGGCGGGAGCCAGATGAGCGGCTGGCCGGCCACCCCGACCGGCTGCGGTGGAACGCGCGGTACACCGAGGGCCATGGTGCGCTGTTCACCCCCCACCCGCTCGCCGTCCGGGCGCTGGCGGCCCCGCCGCCGGATGGGCCGGTAGCGGACCTGGCCAGCGGGCCATCCGGCGCGGCGCTGCTGGCCGCGTCGGCCGGGCGCGAGGTCACGGCGGTGGACATCTCCGATGTGGCGCTGGGCCTGCTCGGCACCGAAGCAGACCGCCGGGGGCTGCGCGGGCGTATCACCCTCGTCCAGGCCGATCTGCGGGAGTGGCGCCCGGCAGGGGCCCGCTACGCGCTGGTGCTGTGCACCGGCTACTGGGACCGGGACGTGTTCGCCACCGCCGTGACCGCCGTGGCGCCGGGCGGCCTGCTCGGCTGGGAGGCGTTCACCGCCGCGGCACTGCGCGCCCGGGCCGGGCTCTGCCCGCAGTGGTGCCTGCGGGAGGGCGAGCCGGCCTCCCTGCTCGGAGCCGGTTTCGAGGTCCTGTACGCCCGCGACCTTCCCGGCCGCGAGCGGGGGGGCAAACGGGCGATGCTCGCCCGGCGCCGGGCCGCCACGCCGGGCCCGTGAGCGCGGGCTGCTGCCAGACGCGTCACGGCGAGGGCCGTGAGACCCTCGCCGTGACCGGGCTCGCTCACCCAGGATCCGGCGTGGCGGCCTGGGGGCTCACCGCTGGTGATGCGCCCCTCAGGCGGGGGCATGGGTGTGCTCGGGTGCCCGTGCCGGGTGGCTGCGCGCCGGCGCCAGCCCGGCCCCGGCGTGCTCGCGGCCCGGCACGATCGCGCGGGTCGCGGTCATGTGCCGCCGGGCGGTCATGCCGGTGGCCGGGACGGTGATGACGCTCTCGCCCCTGGCCAGCGCGGCCCTGGCCCGGAGGTAGGCCCGGGCCTCGGAGAAGTCCGGGTGCCGCTCCGGGCGCCGGAACGTCATCCACATCGGGATCCCGTACCAGGCACCGAAGAACAGTGCCGCGAGAGCGAGACTTGCCAGGACCAGCGGGGTCATGGAAAGTGCCTCCTTCGTATCCGCCGGCGTCGGTTTCTGCCGGTCGTTCACCAGCATGTCCCGCCGGGTTCTCAGGGCACTGTGCCGGGCTTCTGGGCCAGCTCTGAATGCCGCTGGGCCAGCCCTGAATGCCGTCTGGCCAGCCAGAATGCCGCACCGGCATCAGCCGGTAGCTGATCGGTCAGGCAGCGCGCTGGCGGGCGAGGCCGCCCGGGCCGCTGAGGCGCGCAGCACCTGGGCCATCGAGCCGCTGAACTCCCGCCACTGGGCCGCCTGCTCGGCGCGCTGTCCACCGCGGTCGCTCAGGCGTGCCGGGCGCCGGTGCCGGTGCCGGTGCCGCCCGGCGCCGGCCCCGGCTCCGGCGCGGCGGCCGGCGGGCCTTGCAGGCTGGGCAGTGTGATCACGAAACTGGTCCGGCCCGGGCGGCTGGTGACCCCGACGCGGCCGCCGTGCGCCGTCGTCACCGCGTCCACGATCGCCAGGCCGAGACCGGTGCTGCCGGTGGCGTGCGACCGGGAGGAGTCGCCGCGGACGAACCGCTCGAACAGCCCCGGTTGGAGGTCCGCGGGGATGCCCGGCCCGTTGTCGGTCACGCTCAGCACCACGCTGCCCGTGCCGGGGGCCGGGCCGGTGAGCGCCAGCGTGACCGTTGTCCCCGGCGGGGTGTGGCTGCCCGCGTTGCCGAGCAGGTTGGCTAGCACCTGCCGCAGCCGGTGCTCGTCGCCGAGGACCAGGACCGGCTCCCCGGGCAGCTCAAGCTGCCACCGGTGGCCGGGAACGGCCGCCCGGGCGTCGCTGGCGGCGTCGATGGCCAGCCGGGTCAGGTCGACCGGCTCCCGCGCCAGCGGCCGGCCCGCGTCCAGCTGCGCCAGCAGCAGCAGCTCGTCCACCAGCACGCTCATCCGCGCCGACTCCGATTCGACCCGGCGCAGCGCGTGCGCGATGTCGTCCGGGACCGGCCCGGGTTGACGCCGGGCCAGCTCGGCGTAGCCGCGGATGGCCGCCAGCGGGGTCCGCAGCTCGTGGCTGGCGTCGGCGGCGAACCCGCGCAGCCGCGCCTCGCTGGCCGCCCGTCGTTTCAGGGCCGATTCCACGTGTCCCAGCATCCGGTTGAAGGCGGCGCCGACCTGGCCCACCTCGGTCCTGGGGTCGGCGTCAGGCACCCGTTCGGGCAGCTTGACGTCACCGCTGGCCAGCGGGAGCTCGGTGACCCGGGTGGCGGTGGCCGCGACCCGGCGCAGCGGCCGCAGCGACAGCCCCACGAATGCGGTGCCGATGACCCCGGTGAACAGCAGGGCACCGGCGAAGACCGTCAGCTCGGCGAGCGCGACCTTCCGCATGGTCGCCTCCATGTCGGACAGCGGGAGGCCAGTGATGAGCACGTCCCCGTCCTGGCCGGGCACCGCGAGCAGCCGGTATTCACCATGGAGGGAGGGGAGCTCCATGGTGGTGAAGCTGTGCCCGCCCGGCGACAGGCGGGCCAGCGCGGCCTTCTCGGCCGCGGTCAGGTGGATCTCGCTGTAGCTGACGACGCCCTGCGCGGTGACGACGCCGTCCTTGATCCGGGCGCCGAACGTGCCCGCCGCCTGGCCGGGAATCCTCGCGCAGTCCTGCGTGGTGAGCGCCGGCCCACCCGGGCCAGCGGTCGGCGGGGGGCTGCCCTCCTCCTGGGCGTGCTCGATGTCGTCGTTCGTCTCCATGCAGCTGGCGTAGCGCCCACCCGCGCTCAGCAGCTGGGCGTCCACCTGGTTGATGAGCGTGCGGTCCAGCACCACGTAGGTGACGATGCCGACGACCGCGCAGGCCACGGCGAGCAGCGCTACCAGCCCGGCGATCAGGCGCCAGCGCAGGGTGCGCCCAGCCAGCCAGCGGCGCGGGCCGGGCGCGTCCGGCCCGCGCTGACCGCCGTCGTGCTGGCTCATCAGCTGCCCGGCTTGAGCACGTACCCGACGCCGCGGACGGTGTGGATGAGGGGCTCCCGGCCGGCGTCGATCTTCTTGCGCAGATAGCTGATGTAGAGCTCCACCACGTGGGCCTGCCCGCCGAAGTCGTAGTTCCAGACCCGGTCGAGGATCTGGGCCTTGGACAGCACCCGGCGCGGGTTGCGCATCAGGAAGCGCAGCAGCTCGAACTCGGTGGCGGTCAGCTCGATCAGCTCACCGCCGCGGCGGACCTCGCGGGCATCCTCGTCCATGGCCAGATCGCCCACGACCAGCTCGCTGTCGCTGCGGGAGCGTGCGATCCCCGCCCGCCGCAGCAGCCCGCGCAGCCGCGCCAGCACCTCTTCCAGGCTGAACGGCTTGGTCACGTAGTCATCCCCGCCCGCGGTGATGCCGGCCACCCGGTCCTCCACAGCGTCACGCGCGGTCAGGAACAGCACGCACACGTGCGGGATCTCGCTCCGCACCCGGCGCAGCACCTCCAGGCCGTCGAAGTCGGGGAGCATGATGTCCAGCACCACGGCGTCGGGCCGGAATTCCCGTGCCGCCCGCACGGCGCTCGCGCCGTCGCCCGCGGTCCGGATCTCCCACCCCTCATAGCGCAGCACGCTGGCCAGCAGCTCGGCCAGGCTGGGCTCGTCGTCGACCACCAGCACCCGGATAGGGGTGCCGTCGGCGCGCTGGATCTGTGACGCCCGTGCCCCGGCCGTGGCCGGGGGGGTCAGGGGCTGCTGGGTCTGCATGTCGATTACCACCCATCCAGCTTCGCTGGCGTTCCTCTAGGGGGAGTATGCCTTTCTTCTGTGCCCGCTCTGAGCGCGGCCGGCTGCCTCAGGACTGGTCTACCAGCGCCAGCGCCAGCGCGGGGCAGTCGGTGACCGCCCGCCGGGCCTGCCGTTCGAGCCCGCGGGGGACCGGCCCGGCGGGCAGCAGCGGGTAGCCCCACTCGTCGAGCGTGATGAGCTCGGGCAGCAGTTCCGCGCACAGCCCGTGCCCGGCGCAGTCGATGGGGTTGACGCGCAGCTGCTTCTGCCTGCTCATGCCTCATCGCCTCCCCCGCGGTGCGTCGTGCCGGAGGCGCGCCAGCAAGCACGTCGCTCGGTCGTGCCGGAGGCGCGCCAGCCAGCAGCGTGGGAGGCGGGTCCTCGGCAGCGGGACACCGCTCCGGCCGTATCCGGCCTGCGCGGCGTTCGCCCCGCCGCCTGCGGCGTTCTAGATCCCGAGGCTGACAACAGGTTTCTCGTGCTCATTTCCAGTCCGCGTCGTCGAGGGCCGTTTCCGCTGGCAGGGGCAGGAAGGGCTGGCTGCTGGCAGCGGTGCAGTACCCGTGCGCGTGGTGGTCTATCTCGGGCGCGAACACCCGCAGCGCGCTGCGGACGAGCCGGACCGTTCCGTCCGGGTGATGGCAGGCGCCGCGGCCGGTCACCAGTCCCGACCAGCGCTCGAGGTCGGCCACTGCCTGCGGGCGAGGCCTCGGGCCCGCCAGCTCCGCCAGGGCACCGGCGATCCGCGGCAGGCCGTTGAAGCATGGCCCGCACTGGCCGGCCGACTCCAGCGCGAGATAACGGACCACCCGGGCGGTCTCGGCGAGGCCGCACCTGTCCGCGGGCAGGGCCGCCAGCACGCCGGCCCCGACGGCCGCCCCGAGCGGCCGCAGCGCCGCGTTGGCGAGGGGCAGCAGCTCCGCCTGCCCGGCCGGCAGCCACGCGCCGTGATACCCGCCGACCAGCACGGCCTGCGCCGGCAGCCGGAGCAGGCTGGCGATCGGGGTTCCCAGCGTGGTCTCCACCACGCCCGTCCGGCCGTCGGCCTGATGCAGGGTGGCCAGCATGCTGCCGGGCTCATCCGGGGTGCCGGTGGAGCGGAACCAGGCGGCGCCGTAGCGGGCGATGAGGGCCAGGTGCGCCAGCGTCTCGACGTTCTGCACCAGCGTGCTCCGGCCGGCCACGCCCCGCTGTGAGGCGCGGGGGGGCTTGAAGCGCGGCAGGGCCAGGCCGCCGGACACCCGGCTCGCCAGCGCCGACTCCTCACCGGCCAGGAAGCGGGGAGGTGCCTCGATCAGCTCCACCTGGGCGGCGTCCAGGCCAGCGGCGGCCCGGTCCGCGATCGCGGCCGCCAGCCGCTCGTGCAGCCGCGGGTTGCGGTGCACGTACAGGCCGGCCGCCGCCGAGCCGACCGCCTCGGCGGCAAGCTGCAGCCCGTCCAGGACCAGATGCGGGGAGTACCACAGCAGCGCCTTGTCCTTGCTGCTCGCGGGCTCGCCCTCGGCGCCGTTGCCGACCACCACCGGCGCCGGCCCGTTGCCAGCGGCCATCGCCGCCAGCTTGCGGTAGGTGGGGAACGCGGCGCCGCCGCGGCCGGTCAGGCCGGCCGCCTCCACCTCGCCGATGAGGCGGCGGGCCCCGCCGCGGTAGGGCGGCGGGCCGAAGCGCCCCAGGTGCTCGGCGAGGCCGTCCGGGTCCGTGCCGTGCGTGGGCATCAGCCGGGGCGGCCCGTCAGGGTAGCCGTCGTGCCGGGCCAGCGGCTGCCTCCCATCGCCGGGGCGCTGGCCAGGGCCGGGCATGGGCAGCGTGGCGCTGTGCGTCACCGTGCCCCGCCGTCACGGGCGCGAACGGGACGGGGCAGGCCGCCTGGCCGGGTGGCCGCGAGTGCGGCCGCGGCCCGCTGCGCCCGCGGCACCTGCCCGGCCCTGCTGGCCAGCCGCCACAGGCCGGCCGCGCCCACCACCAGCGCGCAGCTGACCGCCAGTACCCGCAGCCCGCCGCTGCGCAGGTCGGGGCTGGCCCCGAAGCCGTGCGCGAGCGCCACCGGCCAAGCGGCGTAGGCCAGCCAGTGGATGCCCCGCCAGTACCGCCGGGAGATGCGCGCCCGCAGCAGGCTGGTCACGACGAGCGCGGCGATCAGGTCGAGCGCCACCGCGCCCAGCCCCAGCCAGAACGGCTCATAGGCCGAGGTGAACGGGATCACCACCGCCGCCAGCCCGATGCTCACGTAGGGGTCGATGATCGCGGTGGCCACGTGTACCGCGATGAACAGGACCGACAGCAGGGACAGGTTCCGGTGCAGGCCGGTGACCGCGAAGGACGGGAGCCCGGGCAGCCGGCCCTGCCGGTTGACGACGATGCCGAGCATCACGACCAGCGACAGCAGCAGCAGGCTGACGACCCCGGTGGCGCGGCTGGCATACCACAGCGCCGTGCTCGAGGTGATCGTGGTCATCGGGTGCTCCATCGTTGATGTGGTGTCCTGCTGAGCATCGCCGGCCCTGTGCAGTGCTTCCTCTAACGCGGCTCTCAATTGCCTCAGAACGGCCGCGGCTAGTGCACTGCGGTCAGGAGCCGCCGGAGGTGGTGTGAGTTGTGGCCTGGCTGGCGCTGCTGGTGGGCGCCGTGGTGGCCACGGCCGTCCCGCCCTCGGCGTCGTCGCCCGATTCCCCGCTCTGTGCCGTGGCCGGGGTGGTGGTAGTGGCGGTCTTGCTCGCCGATGTGGTGTGCGCCGTGCCCGGCAGGCTGTAGGCAACGGCTCCCGCCGCGACCAGCGACGCAGCTCCTGCCGTGAGGGTGACCAGGCGTATCCGCTTGCGGCTGCGCTCGCGCTGCCTGACCGCCGAGCTGAGGTCCGGGCGCTCGTTCATGGGGTGCCTCCCGTTTCCGCTGGCCAGCCGTTGATCCTGTGCACCTGGCCGGCCTCGTCGACCAGCCGGGCTGGCAGGCCGAGCCCGGTGAGCCAGGCCGGTGCGGCGCGGCCCCGGATGATCGCGGCCGTGCTGGCGATGTTGGCGTCGGTGCAGCTCGCCGCCGCCACCGAGACCGTGCGCCAGACCGGTGGCGCCGGCAGCCCGGTGCGCGGGTCGAGAATGTGGTGGAGGATGTCCCCGCCGCGCCGCCAGCGCCGGGCAGCGGTGCTGGAGGTGGCCAGGCCGCCGGCGCGGATGGCGACCACCGCGGACGGCCCGATCGGCGGGTCCTCGGGGCGGCCGCTGATGTCCTGTACCCGGATCCGCCAGCCGCCGTCGGGGGGCTGGCCGCTCACCGCGACGTCCCCGCCCAGGCTGACCAGCACCCCGCAGCCGGTGGCGGCGGCGATGCGGGCGGCCGACCGGTCGGCCGCCCACGCCTTGGCGGTGGCGCCCAGGTCGAGCCGGACCCCCGGCGGGAGCCGGAGCAGCCGGGCGTGCTCGTCGAACTCCACCTGGCGCCACCCGGGGACGGTCCGCACGGTCAGCTTCACCGCTGGGCCATCGGGCGGGACCAGAGAGAAGTCGCGGTCGTAGCCGACGGCGTTCATCGCGGCACCCACGGTCGGGTCGACGTCCCCGTCGGTGAGCCGGGCCGCCCGCAGCGCGACCGCGATCGCCTCCGCGAGCAGCGGGCTGACGCGGGCCGCCTCAGCGGATGCCCCGCCCGGGGTCCGCCGCACGGCCATCTCCCGGTCCAGCGCGACGATCTCCGAGTCCGGCCGGAACCTGCTGCAGGCCAGGTCGACGGCGGTGAGGTCGGCCTCCAGCAGCCCGCGCCCGACGGCCAGCTGGCTGGCGTCGGTGACGGTCAGCTGCACGCCGGTGCCGAGGGCCTGCCAGCTGGCGGACGCCTCCCGGGTGAGGCGCCCGGCCGCATCCGCGGTCATCAGGAGCCGCCCGACGTGGTGTGGCTGGCGCCGGAACCCGCCGCGGCCGCGGGAGCGGTCCCGCTACCGGAAGCAGCCGTCGCGGCGGCCGCCGAGCCGCCCGAGGTCGCGTGCGCGGCGGTGCCAGCGGCCGCTGCCGTGCCGGTCGCCGTGCTGGTGGCCGTGTGGGCCGATCCGCTCGGCAGGGTGTAGGCGACGGCGCCGGCGGCGACCAGGCCCGCGGCGCCGAACGCGGCGGTTGCCGCCCGCAGCCGTGCCCGGCCACGCCAGCGTGCGACCACCGCTGGCAGCGGATCCCGGTTGCTCGCGTCCATGGTGCCTGCCCCTTCCACCTGTTCTGACTGGAGTGTGGCCCCACGGTGTCTGCATGGCCTTGGAACCGGCTCTGACAGTTCTCTGAGCGCCTGCCATTCGCTGACCCGCCGCTCGCGACCCGCCGCTTGCCGAACGGCCGCCCCTGGCTGCCTGCCGCTGGCCGAATCCGCGCCGCTCGCTATCTGCGCCGCTCTTATCCGCGCCGCTCCTGAGAATCCCCGCCGCGCGGAGCGCTCAGCGGCCCGGCCGCCGACGTGAGCAGCCGGCCGAGCTTGGAGGCGGCGGCGGACGGCTCCGCACCGGCGCGCAGCAGCAGCTCGCCGACCGCGTCCAGCAGGCCACGCGTGCCCGTGCCGAGCTCGACCTCCACCTCGCGCCAGCGTGACACCTCCCGCCACTCCGGCCCGCCGGGAACGGCCGGGCCAGCGGCGGCGGCGCCTGGCCCCGGCAGTGAGCCGATCACCAGGTCGTCGGCGACCTCGGCGAGCACCTGGCCGTCCTGGCCGGCCAGCCAGCGGACCCGGCGGGTCGTCGCCAGCCGCGCGATGGGCTGGAGCGGCTGGCCGCCGCACCAGCTGGTCACCAGCTCCGCCAGCCGGGCGGGGACCTGCCGGGTGGCCCGCCCGAGCGGCGCGTGTATCTCACGCCGGCTGTCCGCACCGGCCGGCAGCTTGAGGTGCCATCCGGCGTCCGCGCCCCCGGTCCGCCGCCGTAGCGTGATCTTGGCCGCGATCAGGCGGAAGTCCGGGGTGTCGAAGTAGACGGCCCGCAGCCGGTAGGTCCGCGGGCCGTTGACCGCGGCGACGCCGTCCACGCCCGTCAGGTCGGGCAGGGCGAAATCGGCCGCCGCATCGTACTTGCGCTCGGTCTCGATGAACACGCCCGCGCCTTCTGCCATGGGAGAAAGGTTACGGCCAGCAGAACGTCGCGTGTTCTCCCTGCTTGATCGCGGTGGCGATGCCACACTGCATATGACCCTGCGTGCTGGGCGGAACTAACCCGGGGGGACGTGCAGGACAGCTGACGCAGCGGCGTCCCGGAGCACCAGACCGGGGGGGTCATGGGTCTGACCACCGAGCACGGCGGCCCGGACGGGCCTGCCCGCGGCTACGAGACCGTGCCGCTGCTGGTCGCCGGCGCCGTGAACGGCGCGGACCCGGGCGGCGGTGCGGCCGTCCTCCGCCGGCGCACCGCCCGGCCGAGCAGGCGTGCGGTCGTCTACGTGCACTGCCTTGGCGACTCCTTCGTGCCCGCCGACCTGGTCGGCTGGTACACCGACCGCGGGTTCGACTTCTACGCGGCCGACCTGCGCCCGGTGGCCGACGCCGGGCCGGATGCGAACCGGCCGGCCGGGGAGCTGGGCATCTACTTCGCCTGCCTGGACGCTGCCGTCACGCATCTGCGCGCGGCCGATGCCATCGACACCGTGGTGGTGTCCGCGCACGCGGCCGGCGCCCTGTTCGCCGCGCTGTGGTGCCACGCCCGGCGGGGCAGCCAGCCGGTGGACGCCCTCGTCCTCGCCCGTCCCGACCTGGGCGCCGGGCCGGTGTGGCCGGCCCGGGTGTCCGCGCGCGGCGACGGCGCGGCGGCCCGTTCCTCGCCACTGGTGGCGGGGGCGCAGCGCAGGCTGCGACGCGGGCTCGAGATCGCCTGCCCGGTACTGGTCATGTGCCCAGCGGCCGGTGGCCACGGCCCGGGCGGCCCCGGCGCCCTGCTGCCGCTGGGGATCCTGGGGGCGCTGGGAGCGCTGGGAACGCTGGCCAGCCGCCGGGCCACGATCCGGCTCGGTGAGCACGTCACCTGGCTGACGCTGGACGGCGGGCTGCCCGGGCAGCCGCCAGCCCCGGCGCCGCAGCGCCGGCGGTTCCTGGACGAGCTGGGCCGCTGGCTGAGCGCCTACCTGTCCGGCCAGATCCGCGACCAGCTGCTGTTATCGGGCGCCGTTACTGCGCCGACACGGTGACCATCGGGTATCCGGTGGCGCCGTTGGGCTCGGGCGGTGCCTGGAGCGCGGTCTGCGTGTAGCCGGTGGCGTCGGTGGCGCGGGCCTCGATGAGATGGCTGCCCGGCGTGGCGTCCCAGTCCCACACCCACTGCCGCCAGGTGTCGATCCCCGGCACCGCGGCCAGCCGGGCCCGGTGCCACGGCCCCCGGTCCACGCGCACCTCCACCGCGTCGATGCCCTTGTGCTGCGCCCACGCCACCCCGGCGACCTGGGTGCGGCCGGCCGGCAGCGTGGCGGAGCCGTTCGGCACATCGATGCGTGACTCGGTCTTGATGGGTGCCTGCTGCGACCAGCCGCGCGGCACCCAGTAGCCCTGGGCGTCGGCGAACGTGGTCACGTTGATGTCGGTCACCCACTTGCAGGCCGACACGTAGCCGTACAGGCCGGGCACCACCAGCCGGGCTGGGAACCCGTGCGCGACCGGGAGCGGCGTCCCGGTGCTGCGTCTCCAACCCGGTCGCCGGCCCCTATATCGGCAACGCGAAGTGGCTGGGAGCGAGCCTGGCCAGCCTGCTCCGTTCGGCCGGGATCAAGGCCGGGGCGAGCCAGCTGCTGTGCACCTCGACCGACGGGTTCAC
>DATIXO010000185.1:0-3313 GCA_035518495.1 Streptosporangiaceae bacterium | reverse complement strand
CGTGATGTGGGCGGTGCAGCAGCCACTGTCCGCATCCGCGCTGCAGGAGGTGATGGGCGTCCCCGCCTGGAAATCATTGCCGTCGTGGTTCCTGGTCGCCGCCGGCGATCAGGCAATCCCGCCCGAAGCCGAGCGCCAGTTTGCCGCCCGCATGGGCGCCACCACCGTCGAGGTGCCGTCGAACCACGTCGCGATGGTCTCCCACCCGCAAGACGTGCTGGCCCTCATCCAGGCCGCCGCTCAGGCCGCGCAGGCCTAGGCCGGCCGGGGCGTAGCACCATAGCCCGTTCAGAACAACGATCTGCACTGAACGGGCCGTGGTGCACCCCGCCGCAACGAAGGAAGCACAGTGACAACTACGTACTCAAGCCTTCCGAACAAGCTGGCCAGCGCGGTGAATGGCATCGACTACGCGTACCGGGACGTCGGTGAGGGGCCGGTTCCGCTGGTCCTGCTCCAGCACTTCCGGGGAAACCTGGACAACTGGGATCCCGCGCTGATCGACGCGCTGGCCTCGACCCGGCGGGTCGTGACCTTCGACAACGCCGGCGTCGGCGGCTCCACCGGGACCACGCCGCACGTCATCGACCAGATGGCACACGACGCCATCGCCTTCCTGGCCGCCATGGAGGTCGGCCAGGCCGACATCCTCGGGTTCTCCGTCGGCAGCTTCGTCGCACAGGACATAGCGCTGATCCGGCCGGACCTGGTCCGCAGGCTGATCCTGGCGTCCTCCGCCCCCCGCGGCGCGGCTGGCATGCACGGCTGGGCACCCGAGGTCATCGGAGCGGTCGGCAGGCCCGAAGCCAACCCCGAGGGATACCTTGAGGTGTTCTTCGCACGATCACCGTCCAGCCAGCAGGCGGGCCGGCACGTACTACGGCGCATCTACACCCGGACCGAGGACCGGGACAAGCCGACCACCTGGGCCACCCGCCAGGCGCAATACGATGCGGTCTGCGCCTGGGGGATCCCCGATCACTCCCTGCTGCAACGGCTCAACGGCATCAGCCGGCCGGTCTTCGTGGCCAACGGCGACAGCGACCCGATGATCCTGCCGCACTATTCCTACCTGATCGCGGGCCTGATCCCGCAGGCCACGGTGAAGATCTACCCCGACTCCGCCCACGGGTTCCTGTTCCAGCATCACGCCGAATTCGCCGCCGACGTCAGGGCCTTCCTCGCCAAGCCGGACTAGCCCACCCCAAAGCAGCCGGCCGGGGATGCGATCGAAAAGACGTGGGGCCGCGGCGCCGCCGCAGGATGTCCTGCAAAGTCTTTGTGCTGGTCATGAGGGGTTGCTGAGGCCGAGGATGGCCAGGAGCAGGGCAGTGTCGTGCTTGATCTTGCGGATGGTGGCGGCGATCTTGGTGTGGCCGACCTGGCGGATGAGCCCGATGGCGAGGTTACGGAGGGTGGCCATGATGCGGGGGCGGGGGCCGGTCCGGACCCGGGAGGAATCCTCACGGTAAGTAACATCGCGGACGTAGTCGATTGGGCATCACACTGCTCCTTCACTGTCCGGGGATGGCTAGAACAGCCCGTCTTGGGCGGCGGGTAGCTCGATACGCAGGCCTTTCCTGCGTCCGGCGCGGATGTGGACGGCGCGGAGCTCGCCGCGCTTGACACGCTGCAACACGGTCTGCCGGGAGACGCCCAGGGTCGCGGTGGCGACCTGGACGGGGACCCAGCCGGCGGGGGCGTCGTCGGCGACGAGATCCCGGATGGATCCGGTGAGGCGGATGCGCCAGGGGGCGCCGGCGGTGATCTGCTCGCCGGGGACGAATCCGTCGTTGAGCCACCGGTAGAGGGTGGAGGCGGTGATGCCGAGCTCGGCGGCTGCCTGGTGCACGCTCATCACCTCACCGTCAGGGTCCGGGGCGTCCCCGCTGTGGCAGGGGGGAATGCCGTGGCGCTTGCGGATGGTGGCGACGTTAGCGGGGGTGAATGACATTCCGGTGGCGGTGCGGCGTTTCTGCTGGTTGAGCACTTTGGTGATCATCGAGTCGTCGTAGTGGGCGGCCAGCCGGCCGATCAGCGACACGGTGTCCTCGCTGGTGCGGTAGGGCGGTTTCGGCCTGGGCAGGTCCGCGGTGAGCTCGCTGATGAGCCCGCCTTTCCAGTGCAGTACCAGGCGGGCGGTGCGGCTGGTGTCATCGGCGGTGATGACGACGTCGTCGAGCAGGGTGTGCAGGAGTTCCTTGCGGTCGTGGTCGGTGGTCGATGGTGCGGCCCACAGCGCGGGCAGGTCGGTGGCCAGGGCGAGGATCCTTGCGCGCTCGCCGGTGCTGAGCCGCACGGGCCGGGCGGCTTCGCGGCGGTCCAGTTCGGCGTCGGCGTCCCGGGCGGCCTGCAGGGCGGCTTCCCATTCGGCTTCCAGGCCGCGGGCCACGAGCCGGTTTTCCGGGTCGACGGCGCGGTAGCGGCGCTCGGCCCGGGTGGCGGCGTAGCGGGCCTGCTCGGCCTGGCGGCGCCACTGCTCCAGCGCGGCGTCGTGGCCGTCCTCGATCTGGTCCGCGGCATCGATGGCGGCTTGCAGCGCGAGCGGGGTGAGGATTTCCAGGACGTGCTGGGCGACGGCCGGGTCGGTGCGCACGCCGCTGACCCTGGTGCAGCGCCGGCCCTGGCTGCCGCTGACCAGCACGCCGCCGTTGCACTGGTAGCCGGGCGCGCTCTTGGCGGGGCCGCGGTAGAACACGCCGAGCCGCCGCCCGCAGATCCCGCAGATTGCCAGGCCTTGCAGCAGCGCGCAGCCTTCCCGGGTCGCGCCGGTCCCGTCAGCGCCCCGGGCCGGGGCCATGTTCGCCGCCAGCCGGGTGGTGTTGGCCAGGTAGGTGTCCCAGTCGATGTAGCCGGGATGGTGCCCGGTGATCAGGACCTGCCAGTCTTGCGGCCGGGGCACCGCCCGGCGTCGGCCGGCCGGGGTCCCGGATGCGTCGATGTAGCGCTCGGCGCGGGTGCGGCCGTAGACGTAGGCGCCCGCGTAGGCGGGATGGGTGAGGATCTTGTGCACCGCCGGGTAGGCGGCCGTGGACCAGGCCAGCTGACCGTCCCGCAGCGAAGGCAGCGTCAGGCCGTTCTCCCGCAGCCACAGCCAGACCTGCCGGGCCGACCCGGAGGCGGCGAACCGGCCGAACACCGCGGTGATCGCGCCGCGGACCGCCTCGTCGGGGTGCAGCAGGATCTGCCCGGGTGCCTCGCCCCACACCAGCCCGGCCGGCAGCGGGATCCGCAGCTCGCCGCGGGCGGCCTTGTTCCGCAGCCCGCCGAGCATCCGGGCGCGCAGCACCTGCAGCTCAGACTCGGCCATGGT
>DATIXO010000184.1:0-2656 GCA_035518495.1 Streptosporangiaceae bacterium | reverse complement strand
GGCGGGCTCAGCGTAGTCGCCGAGCGGGACGACGTGATCCTCGGCTCCCACGACCAGCAGCACCGGCGGCGCGAGCTGGGATATTCGTAGCAGACTGACCGCTGGTAGATCATCTGGAAGGTGAGCGCCGCGGCACGCGCTCACCGCGGGTAGTCGGCGCCGAAGCTCACCCGGACGAGGACGTCAGCCAGCGGTTCCCATACTTGGAGTCGGGATGCACGGTATTCCTTGACGTAGCCCCGCATGGTGGCGGGGTCAGTCCAGTGCAGCTCGTGCTGGTACAGCTTCCGATTGCGGCGGGATGCCGGTCCGGTAATCGGTCAGGCTCAGACCTCCGGAAGTTGCGCTGCGCAGGTTGTTGAAGGCTGGTCAGCTGGTGGCAGCGAGGCGGTAGGTGATGGGCCGGGGGTCGCCGGGCATCCGCGGCGGGGTGGCGTTAAGTTCCTCGATCAGGCAGGCCAGCGCCCGGCCGGTGCGGGCGCTGGCGGGCGGGTCGAGGGTGACGGTGATCGCGTCGTGGTGGTAGGCGATGTGGCCGGGCTGGTGGAGCAGGTGGCGGGTGATGGCCCGGTACTCGTCCGGGTCGCGCAGGTAGGCGTTCAGCCGCCCGGCGAGCCATAGTTCGGCGTTGGCGGCCAGCAGCCGCAGCACCATCTGCAGGCCGCGGCGGCGGGCGTGCAGCAGGGCGCGCTGCGCGCCGGGACGCGCCTGGTTCACGGCGATCTTGGCGGGGATCGCGTCACGGGCAGCCCGGGCGGCGGCGAGGGCCTGCTGCGCCCGGGTGATGGCGTCCTGGGCGGCCGGGATGGCCTTGTTCTTGTCCGCGGCGCTTTGGGTTGATGCCAGCAGCTGGGCGAGGTTCCGCTCGGCTGCGGCGAGGCCGGCCTCGGCGGCCTTGACTGTCTTGCCGGCGGCCTTGCGGGCGGGGTTATCCACGATGCGCTCGTCGTCGATGAGGGTGGCGGTGTAGCCGCACAGCCAGTCGATGCCGTGGTGGGCGGACAGGTACTTGAAGGCGTTCTCGATCCGCCACCGGCAGCGCAGCCAGGCCGCCAGCGCCGCCGCGGGGGCGGTGAGGTCGCTGGTGAGGATCTGCAGCCTCAGCTTCCCGTCTTCGAACAGTGACAGCTGCCGGGCGGTGCCGTAGCCGTCGATGGTCACCGTCTCATCGGCCAGCATCACGTATTCGGCGGGCGCGTCCGGTCTGCCTGTCCAGTGCCGACGCGGCGCCGCGGCGCAGGGGGCCAGCGGGGCACGCCGGTAGGTGATCCAGTCCGCGCCCGCCTGGCGGCACGCGCGGAACACCTGCGGGTAAGCGCCGCCCCGGTCGAACCCGAGCATGATCTGCGCACCGCCGGTGATCTTCTTCAGCTCCGCCAGCGCGGGCGGCAAGGTGGCGGCCAGCCCGGACGGCTCGCCGGTGACAAAGCACACCGCCCGCCCGCCGTAGTCGGTGACCAGGGTGTCGGCGCGGCCCTTTTGGGCGTGGCGGCGTTTGGTGTTCCAGCCTTTCATCACCGGCTTGGCGCCGCAGTACGGCACGAAGTGATCATCGACGAAATACACCGGAAGCGCGGGGGCGTCCGCGGCAAGCATGGCCCGCGCGAGCGAGGTTTGCAGGCCCAGCGGGTCGCAAGCGTCAGCGATGGCCGCCAGCCGGGGCCGCAGCGTGCGCAGCTCCGGCAGGACAGCCAGCCCGGCCAGCGGCCCGGCCTGCACCCGGATCAAGTGCTTAAGGCCCTCTACCGATGAGGCGCCCAGCGCGAACCCCAGCGACGCCGCGGTCAGCAGCGCCACGTCACCGGGCCCGCCGGCGGTGGCCAGCACCGTGCCCGCATCCACCCGGCCGAAGAAGGCGTGCAGCAGCATCGCGCCCGCATACCGGCTGGCCAGGTAGGCGGCGCCGAGCCGCGGCCCCGGCGGCAAGGCCCGCCCTGCCGCGGGGGCGGCCGGGACAATCTCGCCAGCACCAGCGGGCTCCGGCTCCTCTCGCGCCACACGGTCGTGCGTGCAGCCCGCCTCGGCGCCAGCATCTGCGGCCTCAGCAGCACCGGCCGCATGAGGCCCGCCCGCCGCCTCGGTCCCCAGCTCCTCCTGAGCCGGGCGCCCGCCGGCCTCCGCAGGACCGGCCGGCGCGTCGGCCGGGCCGAGCGCCCGGCCGATGGTGGTGCCGTGCACCCCCAGGCGGCGCCCGATCTCAGCGTCGGAGACATCCTGCTCGCGCCACCGGCGGGCCTGCGCCGCCGCGGCCTTGCCCAGCTTGGCCGGCCTGCCGCGGTCGCGGACCAGCCCCGCCGAGCCCTGCTCGCGCGCCCGCGAGCGCAGCATCGACACATACACCGGCGTCAGCCCCATCACCGCCGCGACATCCTTGCCGGCAAACCCCAGCTGGGTCAGCATCACCACGGTCATGTTCCGCATCCCGGCATCTGCGGCCGGGTAGCACGACAGCACCCGGTTCCCCGCCATCACCGCCACCTGGCCGCCGCCCTCGTGCACGTGCAGGTCCGCGGGATCGGGCATGCCCCCAAGGATCGCCGCGACCGCTGCTGACATGCTGGCATTCTACCAGAGTTAAACACTTTCCGCAGCGTTAGCCGCACAAGGAAACCGCACGTCACGCCACGTGCGGCTCACATAATTCCGGAGGTCTGAG
>DATIXO010000183.1:0-10511 GCA_035518495.1 Streptosporangiaceae bacterium | reverse complement strand
CTCGAAGATGGGGCACTGGTGCAGGAACCGGTGGTACTCCTCCTTGGTGCAGAACCCCATGACGTGCTCCACCCCGGCCCGGTTGTACCAGCTGCGGTCGAACAGCGCGATCTGCCCGCCCGCGGGCAGGTGCTCGATGTAACGCTGGAAATACCATTGGGTCTGCTCCCGCTCGGTCGGCGCGCCCAGCGCGACGATCCCGGCGACCCGGGGGTTGAGGTACTGGGTGACCCGCTTGATGGTGCCGCCCTTGCCGGCCGCGTCCCGGCCCTCGAACACCACCATCACCCGGGCGCCCTGGTCGCTCACCCACGCCTGCATCTTGACCAGCTCCGCCTGCAGCCGGTACAGCTCCTGCTCGTAGAGCCGCCGGTCCAGCCGGTGCGGGTGACCGTTGGCCGCGCCCGTCACCTTGGGCGCCTTGCCCGTCTTCTGCGTCACCATCGCGACTCCCTCCGCTGCGGGGTCAGCCAGCCTCGCGGGCCTGCGCGAGAGGAGACCTCACCCACGTCTGTACCCCGGCTGATCCGGCTAACCGGTCAGAGGTCGACACTGCCCCCGTTTTCCAGCTGGACGAACTGCGAGCCCGCCATGCCCAGGAAGGCGCCGAGCACCATCAGGCCGGTGTCGCTGAACAGGGCGTCGTGGATGGTGTAGCCGCGCCGCGGCGCGACGGTCCGGCCGTAGTCGATCATTTCCGACAGCTTGAGCCAGGGGGCGCTGGCGGGCATCAGCAGCGTTCCCACCGGGTCCTCGGGCACGGTGAGTGCGTCCCCGGGGTGGAAGACCTCGCCGTCGAGCATGAACCCGACGTTCGCGATGATCGGGATGTCCTGGTGGAGAACCGCGTGCTCGGACCCGTACACGTGGACGTCGAACCCGGCCGCGGAGAAGGTGTCGCCGTGGCCGACCGTGTGTACCCGGACACCCAGATGGGAGAACTGCTCCGCCACCGCGGCGGTGGACCACAGGTGGAGCCCGGGATCGGCGTCCAGCGCGGCGCGCAGCCGGTCGGCGTCGATGTGGTCGAAGTGCTCGTGGGTGATGAGGACGGCGTTCGCGCCGGCCAGCGCATCCGGGTCACTGAACGCGCCCGGGTCGATCACCAGCACCGCCCCGTCCTTGTCGAGGCGGACACAGGCATGTCCCAGTTTGGTGAGCCGCATCGGTACTCCCTCACGCTCAACGATGCGACGAACATACCGGAATCAGCCATGTACCGGATGTGCTCAACGGACTGCGTGGCCCACCCGCTGCCCGGCCGCGAGGTGCCATCAGCCATCAGACAGTTCGTGTGCGGAGACGGCTGTTGCGGCAGCCCTTTGCGCACACGAACGGGCGGGCAGCCGCTGCCTGAGCGGCCGTCAGGTGAGCCCGAGGATGCCCGCGAGGGTGCGGGCGGGCGCGCCGCCGGTCTCGATGGCCAGGTCCAGCGCGGCCGGGACGTCGAGCTCCGCTGCGAGCAGCCGGCGCAGCTCCGCCACGCCCGCGGGGTCGCTGGCCGCGGTGCGCCCGGCCGCGGAGTACAGGCTCTCCAGCCTGGCCGCGGCCGCGTCGAGCAGCGCCGGCCGGTAGTCCCAGCTCTGCGCCCAGGGACGGTCCAGGATCATCAGCCTGACCGCTGCCGCCGGATGGCCGGCCAGGAGTTCTTCGAGCAGGACCAGGTTCCCCGCCGACTTGGCCATCTTCGCGCCCGCGACCGTGACGGTGCCCACGTGCAGCCAGGCCCGGGCGTACGGCCGCACGCCGGTGAACGCCTCGGCCATGGCCGCGTGGTAGGCGTGGTGCGGGAAGCGCAGGTCGGCGCCGCCGGCGTGGATGTCCACCGCGGGCCCGAACAGCGACATCGCCATCGCGGCGCACTCGGCGTGCCAGCCCGGCCGGCCCAGGCCCCACGGGGAGTCCCAGGCCGGGTGACCCGGCTCGCTGACCTGCCACACCGCCACATCCAGCGGATCGTCCTTGGCCGGGTCGTCCGGGCGGCCAGCGTACTCGCCGGACAGCCGGAGCGCCTCGGCCCGGTCCAGCCCGGCCCGGCCCGCCACGTCGCCGCCGCGGAAATAGACGCTCCCGTCGCGGGCGTAGGCCACGCCCAGGTCCAGCAGCCCGGACGCGAGCAGGATGACCTGCTCCACGTACTGGTGGGCACGCGGTTCGTGCTCGGGAGCGCGGACGTTCAGCGCGGCCATGTCCCGGTCGAACTGGAATTGCTGGATCGCCGCGAAGCTCCCGTAGGCCGCGCCCGCCCGGCGCGCCGCCGCGTCGAGCACATCGTCCACGTCGGTGACGTTCCGGCAGACCTCGGGCTCCACCCCCAGGAAGCGCAGCGCGCGGCCGAGCGTGTCCACCCAGACGAAGGCGGCCGCGTGCCCGAGGTGCGTCACGTCGTAGGGGGTGATGCCGCATGCGTAGACGCGGGCCCGGTCCAGCAGTTCCACCCGCTGGCCCGCGATCACCGTCGCGGGCGCGCCGTCGGCTGTGCGGATTCTGGTCATGGTCCCAGTGTCGGCCATCGGGGGCCCGCCCGGGACCCGCGCCCCGCCGTCACGACCGGGTCCTGCCGGGGGGATGGTGCGGGCCGTACCGGTGTCGGGGGCCGGGAGTAGCCTCCAGCCATGGCCGCCGAACTGGATTTCCTTGCCCACCTTGCGCGCGAGTCGGCCCGCTTCGCCCAGGCGATCGGCGACGCCCAGCCGATGGCGCTGGTCCCTTCCTGCCCGGGCTGGAACGCCGACGACCTGCTGTGGCACCTGGGCGAGGTGCAGTGGTTCTGGGGCACGGTCGTGCGTGAGCGGCTGACCGGCGACCAGGCGGAGGCGCGCAAGCCACCGCGGCCCGGCGACCGGGCCGGCCTGGCCGCCTTCTACCAGCGGGCCAGCAGCGATCTGGGGGAGATCCTCGCCGCGGCCGCGCCGGACACCCCCGCCTGGACGTGGTCCCCGGACCAGACCGTCGGCTTCATCCGGCGGCGGCAGGCTCATGAGGCACTCATCCACCGGGTGGACGCCGAGCTGACCGCCGGCGACCGCACCCCGATGGACCCGGGCCTGAGCGCGGACGGCGTGGACGAGGCGCTGCGGGTCATGTACGGCGGCGTGCCCGGCTGGGGCACGTTCACCCCGGATCCCGGGAGCACGCTCCGGCTGGGCGCCTCGGACACCGGTGACAGCTGGCTCGTCACCCTCGGCCGGTTCACCGGCACCGACCCGGACGACGGGATCCACTACGACGAGCCCGACATCCACCCCGCCGGCAGCGACCCGGGTGGCCCGGCCGCGGCCGAGGTCCGGGGCAGCGCCGCCGACCTCGACTGCTGGCTGTGGCACCGGCCGGCTTTCGCGCCGGTCACCTCCGCCGGCGACCACGAGGTGCTCAGCCGCTTCGCGTCGGCCATCGGGCCGGGCATCAGATAGCCGGCGGGCCGTAGCCGCCCCCGCCGGGGGTCTCGAGCACGAACAGGTCGCCGGCGCCGGCCGTGACCGAGTCGCAGCCCTGCATCGGCACGACCGTCCCGTCCGCCCGCTCGATCCAGCTCCGGCCGAGCGCCCCCGGCGAGCCGCCGGCCATCCCGTACGGCGGCACCCGCCGGTGGCTGGCCAGCGTGGTCACGGTCATTGGCTCGCCGAACCGGATCTCCCGGCGGCCCCCGTCGCCGCCCCGCCAGCGTCCCGCGCCCCCGCTGCCCCGCCGGATCGCGTACCGTTCCAGCCGCACCGGGTAGCGCCACTCCAGCACCTCGGGATCGGTGAGCCGGGAGTTGGTCATGTGCGTCTGCACCACGTCGGTGCCCGCGAAACCCTCCCCCGCGCCTGACCCGCTGGACACGGTCTCGTAGTACTGGTGCGCCTCGTTGCCGATCGTGACGTTGTTCATCGTGCCCGAGCCCTCCGCCTGCACCCCCAGCGCCGCGTACAGCGCGCCGGTGACCGCCTGCGAGGTTTCCACGTTCCCGGCCGCCACCGCCGCCGGGTACGCCGGCGCGAGCATGCAGCCCGGCGGGATGATCACGGTGACCGGCTTCAGGCAGCCCGAGTTCAGCGGGATGTCGTCGGCCACCAGCGTGCGCAGCACGTACAGCACCGCGGCCATCGCCACCGACGACGGCGCGTTGAAGTTGCCCGGCAGCTGCGGCGAGGTGCCGGTGAAGTCGATCACCGCGGACCGCGCCGCCCGGTCCACCCGGACCGCGACCCTGATCACGGCCCCGTTGTCGAGCTCGTAGGCGCACTCGCCGTCCCGCAGCGCCCCGATCACCCGGCGCACGGCCTCCTCGGCGTTGTCCTGCACGTGCCCCATGTAGGCCTGCACCACGTCCAGCCCGAAATGGCGGGTCATCCGGCCCAGCTCGGCGACCCCCTTCTCGTTGGCGGCGATCTGCGCGCGCAGGTCGGCCATGTTCACCTCGGCGTTGCGCGACGGGTAGGCCGCGGACCGCAGCAGGTCCAGCGTGGCCGCCTCGCGCAGTTCGCCGTCGCGCACCAGCAGCCAGTTGTCGATCAGCACCCCCTCCTCCTCGATCCGGGTGCTGAACGCCGGCATCGAGCCCGGCGTGATCCCGCCGATCTCGGCGTGGTGTCCCCGGGAGGCCACGTAGAACTGGATCGGGCCCGCCCGGCCGAACACCGGCGTGACCACGGTGACGTCGGGCAGGTGGGTGCCGCCGTGGTAGGGGTCGTTGAGCACGTACACGTCGCCGGGCCGCATCCGGCCGGCGTTGCGGACCGCGATGATCTTGATGCTCTCGCCCATCGACCCGAGGTGGACGGGCATGTGCGGCGCGTTGGCGATCAGCCCGCCGCCGGCGTCGAAGAGCGCGCACGAGAAGTCGAGCCGCTCCTTGACGTTGACCGAGTGCGCGGTGGCCTGCAGCCGCACCCCCATCTGCTCGGCGACCGACATGAACAGGTTGTTGAAGATCTCCAGCATCACCGGGTCCACCGCGGTGCCCGCACCGGCCCGGCCCGGCCGGGCGCCCACCCGCGCCAGCAGCAGGTCCCCCCGCCGGGTCAGCTCCGCCCGCCAGCCCGGCTCGACCACGGTGGTCGCGAAGTCCTCCACGATCAGCGCGGGCCCGGCGACCCGCTCCCCCGGGCGCAGGTCCCGCCGCCGTGCCAGCGGCGCCCGCACCCACCCACCGGCGGAATACAGCACAACGGATGGCTCCCCGCCACCGCCGAGGCCCGGCGCGGGCGGCTGCCCCCGTGCCGGCTGCCCCCGTGCCGCCCCGTCCGCCGCGGCCGCCAGCTCCGGCGCGTCCACCGGCGCGGACGGGGCGGCGAGCTCGACCGACACGGCCTCGGCGATGATCGCCTTGCCGCGCATGAGGAAGGAGAAGTACCGCCGGTAGGCCCGCTCGAAGGCGGCCACCATCGCGGGCAGCGTGCCCAGCGGGACCGGCAGCGCGGTGTCGGTGCCCTCGTACCGCAGGTGGGCCCGGCGGACCTGGCGGACCCCGCCCGGCACGTCCGCGCCCAGCTCGCCCGGCTCGCCCGTCACGGCGCCCGCCTTCTCCAGTTCCGCCAGCGCGTCGGCGGCCAGGGCGCCGGCCACCCGGCCGAGCTCGGGCAGCAGGGCGGTGGACAGCGGCGCCTCGACCGACCTCTCCCGCATCGCGGTCACGTCGGCGAGGCCCATCCCGTACGCGGACAGCACACCGGCAAGCGGGTGGATGAGCACCTCGGTGATGCCCAGCGCGTCGGCGACCGCGCACGCGTGCTGGCCGCCGGCCCCGCCGAACGTCGCCAGCACATACCGGGTGATGTCGTAGCCGCGCTGGACCGAGATCTTCTTGATCGCGTTCGCCATGTTGGCCACCGCGATCTCCAGGAAACCGGCGGCGACCTTCTCAGGGCTGGGCGCGGACCCGGCGGCCGACTGCCCGGGGCCTGGTGCCGACCCGGCAGCCGACTGCCCGGGGCTGGGTACCGATCTGGCGGCGGCTTGACCGGGGTCAGGCGCCGTCCCCGCGCCAGTCTGGCCTGCGGCTTCGCCGATCTGGCGGGCCAGGGACGCGAACTTCTCCCGTACGATCCCCGCGTCGGCCGGCTCGTCGCCGCCCGCACCGAACACGGCGGGGAAATACGCCGGCTGGATCCGGCCGAGCATGATGTTGGCGTCGGTGACGGTGAGCGGGCCGCCGCGGCGGTAGGCGGCCGGGCCGGGGTCCGCCCCGGCCGAGTCCGGGCCCACCCGGTACCGGCTGCCGTCGAAATGCAGCACGGAGCCGCCGCCCGCGGCGACGGTGTGGATGCTCAGCATCGGTGCCCGCATCCGCACCCCGGCGACCTGGGTCTCGTACTGCCGCTCGAACTCGCCAGCGAAGTGGGACACGTCGGTCGAGGTGCCGCCCATGTCGAACCCGATCACCCGGCCGAAACCCGCCGCCTGCGCGGTGCGGGCCATGCCGACGATCCCGCCGGCCGGGCCGGACAGGATCGCGTCCTTGCCCCGGAACAGGTGCGCGTCGGTGAGGCCGCCGCTGGACTGCATGAACTGGATCCGGGCGCCGCCGAGCTCGGCGGCCACCTGGTCCACGTAACGGGCGATGATCGGTGACAGGTAGGCGTCCACCACGGTGGTGTCGCCGCGGGAGATGAGCTTCATCAGCGGGCTGGTGGCGTGCGACTCCGACACCTGGGTGAACCCGATCGCGCGGGCGATCTCGCCGATCCGCGCCTCGTGCGCGGGGTACCGGTAGCCGTGCATGCACACCACGGCCACCGACCGGAAGCCCTCGGCGTAGGCGGCCCGCAGGTCACCGGCGGCCCGGCCGGCGTCCAGCGGCACGATGACCTCGCCGTGGGCGCCGACCCGCTCGGCCACCTCGATCACCCGCGAGTACACCATCTCGGGCCGGATGATCTGGCGGGCGAAGATCGCCGGACGGTCCTGGTAGGCGATCCGCAGCGCGTCGGCGAACCCGGCCGTGATGACCAGCACGGTCGGCTCGCCCTTGCGCTCCAGCAGCGCATTCGTCGCCACCGTGGTGCCAAGGCGGACCACGCTGATCCGTTTGGCGGGAATGGGGTCGCCGGCCGGGACCGACAGCAGGTGGCGGATGCCGGCGACGGCCGGGTCGGCGTAGCTGCCCGGGTTCTCCGACAGCAGCTTGTGGACGGCCAGCGTGCCGTCCGGGCGGCGGGCGACCACGTCGGTGAACGTGCCGCCACGGTCGATCCAGAACTCCCAGCGACCGTCCATGCAGCCTCCTGAAAGCCATCCTGCCGCCCCCGCACGGACGGCAGAACCCGCCCGTCCCGGTCCCGGGCGTACATTTGGCCTCGAAGGGCGATCCCCTTGAAAGGAAAGCCGGCCGTGGTGGAAGTGCTCCCGATCGAGACAGCGGCCCTCGGTGACCGCAGCTACCTGGTGCATGACGGCGAGGCTGCCCTGGTCATCGACCCGCAGCGGGACATCGACCGGGTCACCGAGCTGGCCGCCGACACCGGGGTGCGCGTCACCCACGTCGCCGAGACGCACGTGCACAACGACTATGTCACCGGCGGCTTCGCGCTCGCCCGGGCGGCCGGCGCGTCCTACCTGGTCAACGCCGATGACCCGGTCTCGTTCGGCCGCACCCCGGTCAGCGACGGCGACCTGGTGGAGGTCGGCGGCGGGATGCGGGTCCGGGTGCTGGCCACCCCCGGGCACACCTTCACCCATCTGGCCTACGTGGTGGAGGCCGCTGGTGAGGTGGCCGGCGTCTTCACCGGCGGGTCGCTGCTGTACGGCTCGACCGGCCGGACGGATCTGCTCGGCCCGGACGCGACGGACACGCTCAGCCGCGCGCAATGGGCGTCGGCCCGCCGGCTCGCCCGTGAGCTGCCGGACGCCGCCCGGATCTTCCCCACCCATGGGTTCGGCAGCTTCTGCTCGGCCACGCAGTCGGCGGCCACCTCGTCCACCATCGGGCAGGAGAAGCTGGCCAACCCGGTGCTCACCCTGGACGAGCGGGCCTACGTGGAGTCGCTGCTGGCCGGGCTGGACGCCTGGCCGGCCTACTACGCCCACATGGCCCCGGCCAACCTCGCCGGGCCGGCCGGCCCCGACCTGTCGCCACCACGCCCGGCCGACGCCGCCGAGCTCCGGCGGCGCATCGAGGCCGGTGAGTGGGTGGTCGATCTGCGGGACCGGATCGCCTTCGCGGCCGGCCACGTGCCCGGCACGTTCAGCATCCCGCTGGACAACCGTTTTGCCACCTACCTGGGCTGGGTGATCCCGTGGGGAACGCCGCTGACGCTGCTGGGGGACTCCCCAGCGCAGGTCGCCCAGGCGCAGCGGGAGCTGGCCAGGATCGGCATCGACCGGCTCGCCGCCACGGCGACCGGGCGCCCCGAGACCTGGGCCGGGGAGGGTGGCCTCGCCTCGATGCGGCTGGCCAAGTTCGGGGATCTGGCCGCGGCCCTCGCCGCCGGGAGCGGCCGCCCGGCCGTGCTCGACGTCCGCCGCCGGCTGGAGTGGGAGGAGAGCCACATCGCCGGCGCCGTCCACATCCCGCTGCACGAGCTACCGGGCCGGCCCGCCGAGCTGCCGCCGGGCGAGGTGTGGGTGCACTGCGAGAGCGGCTACCGCTCCATCGTGGCGGCGTCCATGCTCGCCGCCCGGGGCCAGCCGGTGGTCAGCGTCAACGACGACTTCACCAACGCCGCGGCGGCTGGATTGCCGCTGCAACCGGCCTGACACCTGCCGTACCGGCAGACAGCCGGTTCGTGCGCTTAGGGCCGTTGCGTGGTTACGAGGGGGATGAAGATGTCGTCGACGATCTGGCGCAGGACGTGGTCGGGGACAGGTTTGAGGGTCATCATCATTTCGTGGCGGAACAGGTCGAAGGGAAGGTCGATGATCCGGGGGGTGAGCCGGGCTGGGTCGATCTCCCCGCGCTCGACGGCGCGGTTGACGACCTGCTCGACGGCAGAGCCACGCTGGCCTATGAACTCGTCGCGTAGCTCGGCCGGGGTGGGGCCGGTCTGGTTGTAGTAGCTGCCGAGCATGCTGCTCACCAGGGCGGCCATGGGGTTGCGGATGGTGTTGGCGCGGGTGAGCAGCGCGAGAAGGTCGCCGCGGAGGGTGCCGGTGTCGGGACTGGGCGGCTGATCGGCGGCACCGCGGTGGCGGACGGTGGCGCGCAGCAGGTCTTCGCGGGTCCTCCAGCGGCGGTAGAGCACGGGCTTGCTGGTCCGGGCGCGGGCGGCGATGGTGTCGATGGTGAAGTGCTCGTAGCCCTCGGCGATCAGCTGCTGCCACGCGGCGTCGAGGATCGCTGTTTCGAGCTCGGCGCCGCGGCGGCGGGTCTGCTTGTCGCCGGCCTGCTTGGTGTGGTTGTCCGGGATCTTGCTCACTGCCGTATTCTCGCTGCTCTGGCAGCCTTGGCTGAAGCCGACTGTGGCTGGGAACGGCCGCATGTCAGTCGCGGGCTGCCGCCCGGGCGGTCGGGAGGGCGAGCGCCGGGATCAGCGCGGCGATGGTGATGCCGATCGCCCACCAGAACGCGCCCTGGAAGGCGCCGGTGGCGCCGTGCGCGAGGAGGGACTGGAGAGCGACGGCAACGATCGCAACGCCGAAGGAGGCGCCGACCTGCTGGGTGATGCGGGTGTTCATGGTGGCGTGGGGGATGCCAGCTCGCGGGACGTCCTGGTAGGCGACCGACATCGGCGGGACGAGCACGGTGCCGATCCCGAAGCCGCGGATCAGGAGCACAGCGCCGAGCGGCCACAGGCTGGTATCCGGGCCGGCGAACGCGAACGGCACGGTCGCGGCGGCTGCTACCAGGAAGCTGGCGATCGTGACCAGGCGGGCGCCGAGCCGGGCGACGAGCTTGCCGACCGTGAGGCGGGAGGCCAGCGAGCCGACGCCCTGGGGGATGAGCAGCAGCCCGGCGCGCAGCACCGTCTCGCCGTGCAACTGCTGGTAATAGAGCGGCAGCAGGAACATGCCGGCGTACATGGCTGCGCCGGCGGTGAACAAGACGGCAGAGGCGGTCCCGAGCGACCGTAGTCTCAGCAGCCGAATGTCGACGATGGGCTGACGGTCGCCGGCACACAGCGCCCAGGCGGCGAACGCGCCGAGCAGCGCGATCCCGGCCAGCATCGGAACGATCACGCTGGCGTGGCCGATCCCGCCGTCTTCAGAGAGGTTCGACAGGCCGAGCAGGATCCCGGCCAGCGCCGGCGCGAGCAGGACAAGCCCGGTTACGTCCAGGCGTGCCCGCTGCGCATCGCGGTCCGGGCGGTCGGCGGGCAGCAGCCGCCAGGCGAGCACCAGACCGACCGCGATCACCGGCACGTTGACCAGGAACAGCCAGCGCCAGCTCAGCCAGTTGAGGATCACCCCGCCGATCACCGGACCGAGGATCGGCCCTATGCGCGGTGGCCTGGAACGACGCCAGCCTGATCGGCTTCCGGGTGGTGCAGGGCTTCGCCGCCGGCCTGATCTTCCCGCTGATGCAGACCCTGGGCGTCAGGGCCGCGGGCGGGCGCGCCAGCAGCAGCCTGATCGCCGCGGTCAGCCTCCCG
>DATIXO010000182.1:0-28989 GCA_035518495.1 Streptosporangiaceae bacterium | reverse complement strand
TCCGGCGGCACGTCCTTGAGCAGGAACCCGCTGGCCCCGGCCTTGAGCGCGGAGTAGGCGTACTCGTCGAGGTCGAACGTGGTCAGCATGAGCACCCGCGGCCGGTCGCCGGCCTGGCAGATCTGCCGGGTCGCCTCGATGCCGTCCAGCCGGGGCATCCGCACGTCCATCACCGCCACGTCGGCGGCGACGGTGCGCAGCATCGCCGTCGCGGCCAGCCCGTCGCCCGCCTCGCCGACCACCTCCATGTCCGGCTGGGCGTCGAGCACCATCCGGAACCCGGCCCGCACCAGTTCCTGGTCGTCCACCAGCAGGATGCGGATGCTCATGCGGCACCGGCCCGGCCGGCGCCGGCCTGCGCATGCTGCGCCAGCGCGGGCGCGAGCGGGAGCCGGGCGGTGACCTGGTAGCCGCCGGACGGCCGCGGGCCCGCCTGCACCCAGCCGCCGTAGATGGCCACCCGCTCCCGCATGCCCGTCAGCCCGTGCCCCGCCCCGTCGGAGGCGGCGCCGCCGCCCAGCCCGTCGTCGGTGACCCGCAGCACCAGCGCATCCTCCAGGTAGCGCAGCGTCACCTGGGCGGTGGCAGCCGGCCCGCCGTGCTTGCGGGTGTTGGTGAGCGACTCCTGCACGATCCGGTAGGCGGCCAGCGCGGCGCCGTCCGGCAGCGGCTGCGGCACGCCCTCGACCATGAAGCCGACCGCCAGGCCGGTGGCCCGGGTCTGCTCCAGCAGCTCGCCCAGCTGGCCGATGCCGGGCAGCGGGGCCCGGTCCGGCTCGGTGCCGTCGTCATCGCGGCGCAGCACGCCCAGCAGGCGGCGCATCTCCGTCAGCGCCTGCCGGCCCGTGCTGGCGATCGCGGCGAGCGCCTGCCGGGCGCGGTCCGGGTCGGAGGTCAGCGCGTAGGAGGCGCCGTCCGCCTGCACCACCATGACGCTCACGTTGTGGGCGACCACATCGTGCAGCTCGCGGGCGATCCTGGCCCGTTCCGCCGCGGCCGCGATCTGTGCCTGCGCGTCGCGCTCGGCTTCCAGCCGCGCCGCCCGGTCCTCCAGGCTGATGTAATACGCCCGCCGATAGCGCATCGAGTCGCCGAACACCCAGGCGATCAGCGACGGCCCGGCGAACATGATCGAGCCAACCGCTATCGCGTCCAGCAGGCTGAGCCGGTCCGGCATCCACCGGGCCACCGCCACCGCCGAGCCCAGCAGGCAGATAACCAGCCCGGTGACCGAGACCCGCCGCGGCGTGTAGGCGGCGAGGGTGTAGAGCAGGATGACGATGACCAGGTCGGTGGCGCTCGGCCTGACGTTCAGCAGCACCTGGATCCCGCCGATCACGACGGCGGCCGCGAAGGCGCCCACGGGGTGCGACCGGCGGAAGATCACCGGGACGGCCAGCAGCAGCGCCAGCGGGATGCCGGCCACCCGGCCGAGGCCCACGGCGGCGGACCCGGGGCGGAAGACGATGACCGCGGCGGACGCGACGCCGAAGAAGGCGAGCACGGCCGCCAGCCCGCCGTCCACCAGCCTCGGGTGGCGGCGGAGCCAGGCATACAGGGCGGACATGGGTCAAGGGTAAGCGTGACCTGCCGCGACGGTCGTCATCCCCGCGGCCGGCCAGCGGTCATCATCCCGGCTGACACCGGCCGCGGCCAGGCGGATGCGCAACGGCGGCGCGGTCATCCCCCCGTGCCCGGCAGCGGGCTGACGGGCAGCGTGGTGTGGGTGAACCCGCCGGCGCCGTCGGGTGCCACCAGGTAGCCGGCCGCGCCGGGCAGCCCGGCGACCACGTCGTCCAGCTCGTCGTCGGCGAAGTGGGCGCCGGCGCCGTCGTCGCAGGCGATCCCGGCCGGCAGCACGCCGCCGGCGATGAGCGAGGTGAACAGGGGGCGGCGGCCGGGCTCGGAGTCGTAGTGCGGGCAGTAGCTGCCCGCGAGCATGCCCAGGCCGTCGGTGAAGGGGCGCAGGTCAGGGCCGAACGAGTCGGTCGTGCCTGCCGCGAACCAGCAGATCGCGCCCGCGCTGACCCCGGCCAGCACCACCCCCGCCTGCCAGGCGGCGCGCAGGATGCGGTCGAGCTGGTGGACGCGCCACACCGCGAGCATGTTCGCCACGCTGCCGCCGCCGACGAAGATCAGGTCGCGGGAGAGCAGGAAGTCCTCCGGGTCGGCCACGCTCGGCATCGGGAACAGCGCCAGGTGGCTTACCTCGGCCCGGGTTTCCTCGAACCAGGCGCAGGCCCGGGTCACCACGGCCGGGTCGTCGCCGACGGCGGTGAGCAGCAGCCCGACCCGCGGGGCCGCCCGGCCGGTCAGCCCGCACAGGTAGTCCTGGATGACCTGGTGCCCGGGGGAGTCCGGCGCGGGCAGCCCGCCGAAGGCCACCACATGGCGGCGCCCGTCCACTGCCACGGATGCACCGTAAGGCCTCAAGGGCCGCGGCTGCCAGTCCATCCCGCTGGCCACCCACGGGGCCGGTGCCTCTGACAGGCCTCTAGAGTGCCGGTCGTGAGCGACTGTGTTTTCTGCGCCATCGCGAGCGGGGAAATCCCGGCCCAGATCGTGCTCGCCGACGAGGTGACGGTGGCGTTTCTTGACGCCCGGCCGCTGTTCAAAGGCCATGTGCTGGTGATCCCGCGTGAGCACCACGAGACGCTGGCGGACCTGCCGGCCGACCTGGTCGGGCCGCTGTTCACCCGGGTGCAGCGGGTCAGCGCCGCGCTGCCGGCCGCGCTCGGCGCGCAGGGCAGTTTCGTGGCGATGAACAACGTGGTCAGCCAGAGCGTCCCGCACGCCCACGTGCACGTGGTGCCCCGGACGCGGGGCGATGGCCTGCGCGGTTTCTTCTGGCCGCGCCAGAAGTACGCCAGTGACGCCGAGGCGGCATCCTACGCGCAGCGGATCAGCGAGGCACTCGCCGCCTCAGGAGGCTGACCGGGCCGCTGGCCACGCCACCGTCACTTCTGTATGTCTCTTAACAGCTGCCGCTCTGGATCTAAGCTTGTCCCGCCTGTTCCAGAATGGCCAGGCTAACGGGCGCGGTTCCGTCCATTAAGGGAGGCTGTCCATGTCCTTACTCGCAAGCATCACACTGCCGCAATCGCCGTTCCCGCCGATTGCCTTAGGCTTCTTCGGGCTCGGCACCGGCTACCTGATCTACGGCCCGCAGGAGTTATTGGGCTTCCCCAAGCGCGACGCGAGCGTTGACTTCGGGACCGGCGTCTGGGGCATCTGGATGCCCGGATTCTGCCAGTTCCTCACCGGTACCTACCTCTTCCTCGGCCTCACCCTCTTCGGCACCTTCACCGCCTCGCCGCCGCTGTACATGGCGGCGCTCGCGTTCTCCGCCTACGGCGTGCACTGGTTCGCGCTCGGCTGGAACCGGCTGAAGCAGGTGGACCCCCGGGTGAACTTAGGCATGGCGGTGGCCTTCACCGCCATCTCGGTCCTCGGCATGATCGTGTTCTTCAAGGCTGGTGACAACGGGGTCGGCGGCCTGTTCATCGGGCTGACGTGCGTCTATCTCTCTGACATCCTGGCGAGCCTGGGCGCGAGCGCGCCGGGCGCGTCGAGGCTCGGCACCAGGCTCATGGGGTTCTTCCACCTGGGTGTCGGTATCTGGCTGATGTACCTGATGTTCGCCGTGGTGCTGGACCTGGCCCTCAAGTACACGCTGTACTTCTGACGCGGTGGGGACACGGCCCCGGCTGGCCGTCCCCGGCCGTGTCCCCATGGCCCCCCGTGGTGTGTCCCGTGCCGTGGTGGCGTGCCCGCGCCGCCCGTGGCGAAGATGCGGGCGGGGCCCTGAGCGCCTATCGTCGGGGGTATGGCCGAATGGTGGTCGATCGAGGTATTCCACAGCGAGTTTCCCGCTGGGCAGTGGCGGGATGCCTACTCGTCCATGCTGATCGAGTCGGCGGTAACGGCCGGGGCCACCAGCTGGGAATGGCACGAGCACCGCTGGGGCGTGGTCTTCGAGGTGGAGTTCGGCGCGGACCACCAGTGGGAGGCCTTCCGCGCCATCCCGGCCGTCCAGGCCGCGCTTGACGCCGTGCCCGACCCGGTGAACGGGCTGCTCGTCTACCGGGGGCGCGGGGGAGGGGCCGGTGCGACGTCACCGCGCAGGCCGCGGCCGGCCGCGGGGGCGGGGGCGATGGCCCTGCCCGAGCCCGCGCCCGAGGAGCGGGCCGACCTCACCACGACAACCCCTCCTGGACTTCCCCACCCGGCCGGATACGTACCGTGATCAGATCCCGCCGGGCGTCCGCCGCCACGCGGGCCCACGCCGCTGATCCGTGGTTATGCCAGCACAGGGTCAGGGAGAGTGCAGGATGGAGCAATGAGGGATATCCAAGCCACAGCTGACGGGCTGCGGTCGGCGATCGAGCGGAGCGGGTACTACCCCGGCCTGGTCGCTGACGCGGTGTCCTCAGCCCTGGGCTCCGAGGGCGTCGTCTCGTTCTTCGTGCACCACGACGCCCTGTTTGACCCCGCCATGGAAGTCCGCCGGCACATGAGCGTCCTGGTGCTGACGCCGACCAGGCTGATCTACTCGCACACCGACGAGAACCCGGCCGAGGAACCGCCCGCCCGCCCGCAGGCGGAGACGAGCACCGAGGCGGTGCATTTCTCCCGGATCTCCTCCGTGGCGGTGACCCGGGTGGTGTCCGACCCGGCCTCCTACGTGCCGGGGGTGACGATGCCCAGCGAGGTGGTGCTGACCATCGGCTGGAACGTGCTGTCCCACGTGGAGCTGGAGCCGGCCCACTGCGGGGATGAGAACTGCGAGGCGGACCACGGCTACAGCGGGACCATCACCGCGGACGACCTGGCGCTGCGGGTCAGTGAGGCGGCCGACGGCGAGGAAGCGGTCCGCCAGGTGCTGACGTTCGCCAGCGCGCTGGCATCGGCGACCGCCCAGCCGGGCCATTGATGGACGGGCTGATGCCAGCCGGGCCGGCGGTCGCGCCGGTTCTGCCCCGTTACGGCGAGCGCAGCCTTTCCGATCTCGCTTCCTCCTTGCTGGCTTCGCTGGGTGCCCCCGGGGAGCTGAACCCGCTTGGCCTGCCACCGGCCGCCCGGGTCTGCCTGCTGGTGGTGGACGGGCTGGGCTGGGAGCTGCTGCGTGAGCACCCGGCGGCGGCGCCGTTCCTGTCCGAGCTGGCGCTCAGCGGCGGCCCGCTGACCGCGGGCTTCCCGGCGACCACGGTGACGAGCCTGGCGTCCCTGGGAACCGGGCGCCCTCCCGGGCAGCACGGCATGCTCGGCTACCAGGTGGCGGTGCCTGGGACGGGCAGGCTGCTCAACGCGCTGCACTGGGATTCTCAGGTGGACCCGGTCGCCTGGCAGCCGGGGTCGACCATCTTCGAGCGCGCCGCCGTGGCGGGGATCGCCGCGTTCCGCGTGGGCCAGTCCACGTTCCAGCAGACAGGGCTCTTTGTCGCCACGATGCGCGGCGCGGACTACGTGAGCGCCAACACTCTCGGGGCGCTCTCGGCACAGACCGCGGCGACCCTGCGGTGCTCGGACCGGGCGCTGGTGGTGGTGTACCACGGCGAGCTTGATGCGACCGGGCATGCGTTCGGCTGCACCTCGGATGCCTGGCGCTACCACCTGGAACACGTCGACAAGCTGGCGGAGCAGCTGGCTGGGGCGGTGCCGTCGGGCACGGTGCTGCATGTGACCGCCGATCACGGCATGACGGATGTGCCGGCGCAGGACCGGATTGACGCCGACACGGTGCCCGGGCTGCGCGCGGGCGTCGCCCTGCTCGGCGGCGAGCCGCGGGCCAGGCACGTGTACACCGAGCCCGGCGCGGCGGGCGACGTGCTTGCCGCGTGGCGCGAGATCCTCGGCCACCGGGCGTGGGTCGTCTCCAGGGAGGAGGCGATCGCCAACGGCTGGTTCGGCCCGGTCGAGGCCGGGCTGGCGCTCAGGATCGGTGACGTCGTGGCCGCCCCGGCCGGGCCATGGGCCATCGTGGCGACCAAGGCGGAGCCGCGCGAGTCCGCGCTCATCGGCATGCACGGCTCGCTGACATCCGCGGATCAGCTGGTGCCGCTGCTGACGTCCACGGCGATATAGCAGAGCGATACGGCGGAACTGGCAGATGATCCTCAGACGTGAGCTCCTGACCGCCGAGATGATCGAGCCCGGCACGGCCAAGCCGGTACGCACCACGATCGATGTCCGCTTTGATCCGCTGACCGGCCATAGCTCACGCATCCTGCCCGAGCGCGGCCTGATGCCGCGCAGCGACTTTGACCTGGCGGCGTTTGCGCGGCAGACCCAGCCGCACTGCCCTTTCTGCCCGGGCCGGATCGACCAGCTGACCCCCCGGCTGCCGCCCGGGATTCATCCCGATGGGCGGATTGCCTGCGGCGAGGCGGTCCTGTTCCCGAATCTGCACGCGTACTCGTCGCACAGCGCGGTCTCGGTGTACTCGCCCAGGCTGCATTACCTGCCGCTGGGCGAGGTCACCCAGCGGTTGCTCGCGGACAACCTGGCCACGCAGGCCGCCTTCGCGAAGGCGGTGATGGCGGCAGAACCACAGTCGCGGTGGGCGTCGGTCAACGCCAACCACATGCTGCCCTCGGGCAGCTCGCTGTTTCATCCCCATATGCAGGGGATCGTTGATTCCCAGCCGACGACGATGCAGCGCCTGCTCGCCGACGTCCCGCCGGAGCGGTTTGCGGCCTATCTGGACGCCGAGCGCCGCAGCGGGGAGCGCTACCTGGGCGATACCGGGCGCATCCAGTGGCTGGCCAGCTTCGCCCCCATCGCCCCCGCCGAGCTGAGGGCGTTCGCCCCGGACGTCGCCTCACCCGCGGAGCTGACCGGCGACCTCATCGGCGAACTGGCACATGGGCTGGCGCTCGCTCTGGGCGCGTACGCGGAGATGGGCTTCGAGAGCTTCAACCTCGCGATCTACGGGGCGCCGCCTGGCACCAGGGACTACCCGCTGAACCTGCGGCTGGCCTGCCGCTCGAACCTGACGCCCTTGTACCGCTCGGACTCCACCTTCCTGGAGAGGTTGCACTGGGAAGGCGCCGTCGACCTGGCGCCGGAGGACGTCGCGCAGCGGGTCGGCGAGCGCTTCCGGGGCTAACGGCGTTGGACACCACATCCCTGCCGCCGCCGCCACGGTACGGCGAGCGCAGCCTTGCCGATCTCGGATCTTCCCTGCTGTCCTCGCTGGGTGTGCCCGGCGAGGACAACCCGCTCGGCCTGCCGCCGGCCGCCCGCATCTGCCTGCTGGTGGTGGACGGGCTGGGCTGGGAGCTGCTGCGCGAGTACCCGGCGGCGGCGCCGTTCCTGTCCGGGCTGGCGGCCAGCGGCGGCCCGCTGACCGCGGGCTTCCCGGCCACCACGGTCACCAGCCTGTCTTCGCTGGGGACCGGGCGGCCGCCCGGCCAGCACGGCATGCTCGGCTACCAGGTCGCGGTGCCCGGCAAACGCAAGCTGCTGAACGCCCTGCGGTGGGACTCCTCCGTCGACCCGCTCGCCTGGCAGCCGGGCATGACGATCTACGAGCGGGCCGTGGCGGCCGGCGTGAGCAGCTGCCGGGTCGGGCCGCCGAGACTGGAAAAGACCGGGCTGTCCGCCGCCGTCATGCGCGGGAACGCCTACCGGCCCGCGAACAGCCTCGGCGCCCTCGCGGCCGAGGCGGCGCGGGCGCTGCGGTCGGCGCGCCGGGCGCTCGTCACCGTGTACCACGACCAGCTCGACGGCACCGGGCACCTGTTCGGCTGTGGGTCGGAAGCCTGGCGCTTTCAGCTCGGTCACGTGGACATGCTGGCCGCGCAGCTCGCAGCGGCGATCCCGGCGGGGACGCAGCTGTATGTGACCGCCGACCACGGGATGGTCGATGTGGCACCCGGGGACCGGGTCGACGTGGACACCACCGCGGGCCTGCTGGACGGGGTCGCGCTGCTGGGGGGCGAGCCGCGGGCCCGCCACCTCTACACCACCCGCGGCGCGGCCGGTGACGTGCTCCAGACCTGGCGCGATCTCGTCGGCGACCGGGCCTGGGTGCTCTCGCGGGACGAGGCGGTCGGGGCAGGCTGGTTCGGCCCGGTGGCGCCCTGGCTCGCCGACCGGATCGGCGACGTCGTGGTCGCCGCGGCAGGCTCGGCCGCCGTGGTCGCCACCAGGACGGAAGTGCTGGAGTCCGCGCTCATCGGCATGCACGGCTCGCTGATCCCGGCCGACCAGCTGGTCCCGCTGCTGCACCTGGTGGCCTCGTGAGCACGGCGCCGCGCTGCCCACAGCGGTGGACCGAGGGTTATCCACAACCTCAGCTGCGGGAACGTGAGGCACAGTGCCAGCGCATCCACAGGCGCGGGTGAGTTACCCACAGGATGGTCCCAGGGGATGTGCGGGCGGCCAGCGCCCGCCGGCCCGGGCGTGCTGGTAGCACCGGGCTCAGCCCGGGAAGGGAGCGTGGCATGGAGCCGCTGGTCGACGTGGCGACGCTGGCCCGGAGCCTGGCCACGGAGCCGCCCCCGGTGCTGCTCGACGTGCGCTGGCATCTCGGCGGCCCGCCCGGCATCGCCGCCTACCGGGCCGGTCACCTGCCCGGCGCCGTGTTCGTCGACCTCGACCGGGACCTGTCCGGCGCGGCGGGACCGGGCGGACGTCACCCGCTGCCGACGGCGGAAGCGTTCCAGCTGGCCATGCGGCGGGCCGGGGTCAGTGACGGGCGGGACGTGGTCGTCTACGACGAGGCGGACGCCACCGCAGCGGCGCGCGGCTGGTGGGTGCTGCGCTACTTCGGGCACACCCGGGTCAGGGTCGCCGACGGCGGCTACCGCGCCTGGGTCGCGGCCGGCCACCCGGTTGCGGCCGGCGAGGAGAGCGCGCCGCGGCCGGGGGACTTCACCGCCCGGCCCGGAGGGATGCCGCTGCTGGACGCGGGCGGCGCAGCCGAGCTCGCCCGCCGCGGTGTGCTGCTGGACGCCCGGGCCGGGGAGCGGTACCGCGGTGAGACCGAGCCGGTCGACCCGGTCGCCGGCCACATCCCCGGCGCGGTGAGCGCGCCCACCGCGGGCAACCTGCGCGGCGACGGCCGCTTTCTGCCCGCGGCCGACCTGCGTGCGCGGTTCGGCGCGCTCGCGACGGCGGCCCTGGGGGCTGCCCCGGTCCAGGACGGCGGCACCGCGGCCGGTGTGGGCTGCTACTGCGGGTCGGGGGTGACCGCTGCCCACGAGGTGCTCGCGCTGGCGGTGGCCGGCCAGCCGGCCGCGCTCTATGCCGGTTCCTGGTCGCACTGGGTCACCGACCCGGCCCGCCCCGTGGCTACCGGCCCGGACCCCGGCTGACCGCGCCAGCGGCCGGCCCGGGTTCCGCGGGCGGCAGCCGGGCCAGGCCCGGGCGGATCCCAGGCAGGAATTCCCGGCCGGGGCGGAACCGGGCGGCGCCGGGCCCCGTCCAAGGGATACGGCCCGGGCCGCCCCAGGCACGGTCTGGGCCGGCCGGACAGGCCCGCCGGGTCCCGGCCAGGGCCCCGTCAGCTCCCCGCGCGGGAGCCGGCCGGACCCGGCAGGCCCTCCGTCAGGCCCGCCGTGGGTGAAAGGAGGCCGAGATGGTGATGCGGACCCGGCAGGCAGGCGCGCTGAGCCAGGTGCTGCTGGCGACGGTCGCGGCGGCCGTGCTGGCCGCGGTGGCCGCGTGCGGCAGCGTGGCGGCCGGGCCAGCCAGCCACCCGGCCCCGGCCGCGGGCGCCAGCACCCCGGCGGTGGGCGCCGGTACGCCGTCCGCCGCCGTGCCGTTGTGCGCGGACGCGTCACACCTGGACCGGGTGGTCGTGGTCGTGCTCAGCCCCGGCCTCCTGCGCAGCCAGTTCCGCGAGGCGCTCCCGGCGGGCATCACCATCACCGACCCGGCGCAGGTGCGGGCGGTGGCGGCCGCCCTGTGCGCGCTGCCGGTGCTGGCCGGCACGCACATGCAGTGCATGGATACCCACGGCGATGGCTACCGGCTGACGTTCGCCGCCGCCGGGCGGGCGTTCCCCCCGGTCCTGGTCGAGCTGGGCTGCCGCCGGTCGGTGTCCGGGCTCGGGCCGCCCCGGATGGTGTCGGTGGCGCTGTGGAACCTGCTGCGTAAGGACCTCGGCACGCCGGCCGGCACCCCAGCCGCGGTGGCTCCCTGAGCACGGGCCGCCCACCCGCCCGGGTCCGGCTCAGCGGCTCACGGTGGCGGGGCGAGGTCGTGGCGCGCTGTGAGCAGCAGCCACGTGAGCGCCCCGGTGATCAGCGCGGGGGTGGCTGGCGCCCGGCCGGCCACGGCCACCGCCGTGGCACTGACCGCCGCCACGGCGGCCACCCGCAGCGCCAGCAGCACCGGCCGTCCCCGCCGGGCCCGCGTCAGTAAGCGCGCCGCGCTGGCCAGCGCGCGCCGCCAGCGCCGCCGGGCGGCCAGGCCTGCCGGGGCACCCGGTCCCGGCAGGCCCACCCGGCCCGCCCGGCCGCGGGCCCCGGCCAGGTCCGCGAGCGCCTCACTGCGGCCGAACCCGGTCCGCAGCGTCGTGTAGGCGGCGGCGGCCGCCGCGAAGCGGGCCGGGTCACCGCCGTCGGCCCGGTCGGGATGGGTCGCTGCCGCGATGCGCCGCCACGCCGAGCGCACCTCGTCGTCGCCGATCCCGGGACGCGCCGGCAGCCCGAGGACGGCGAACGGGCCGGCCCCGCGCGTGCTCATCCGGGCCCGCCGCCACCGGCCGCGCAGGGCGGTGCCGGGCAGGGCGGTGCCGGGCAGGGCGGTCTGGCCACGAGGCGAGTGTACGGGCAGCCCGGCGTGGCAGCCGGTGCCACATACCCGGGGCTGGGCGGGATGCCCGGAGCGAGGTGACGGATCCTGGCCCGCCGGATCCCCCCAGGACCGCGTCGGCGGGAGCGACCCCCGCCTGCGTTCCTGCCCGCGCCGTGACCCTGCGGCCCGGCCCGGCCCGCCTGCCGAGTGGAAGACAGGTCCTGCGTGCGGTGTCCGTACCTCGCCCCGGACCCTCCCCAGCCAACCGCGCGAACCAGCGGCGGGCCATCCCCGGATTCGTGGATCCGCCCGGCCGGGCGGCCCGGCCTAGACTGCTGGCAACCAGCGTCGGCGCATCCCTGACCTGCTCTCTGTGCCGCAGTTTCCCGCGCACTGCCGTCCAGGCCCGTGAGGATGCTCTCACCTCAGGCAGGACGAACGGCCATGGCAAACCAGCCCACCCCTTCGGTGGCGGCCCGGGTGAGCACCCCGTCAGGGCTGGTCGTGGGGATACCCGAGGGCAGCCGCCTGGTCTTCGGCCGGGGCCCGGACGCCGACCTGACGGTGGCGGCGGGCCGCGGCCTTTCCCGCCGGGCCGGGGTGATCAGCGCGGTCGCGGGCGGCGCATGGATAGCCAACATCAGCCAGACACACGCGCTGTACACCGAGGGGGAGGGGTACCGGATCAGGCTGCCCCGGATGGATGAGCACGGCGTGCCATCAGGTGGCTGGTTCGTGCGGGCGGGCACGGCCCTGGTCGGCTCGCGCGCGATGCTGGACGAGGGGCAGCCGCTGTCAGTGATGGTCGCCGGGCGGGGCGACTGGCTGACCGGCGACGACGGTGCCCGGATCCTGCAGGACGGCGACCCGACGCTGCTGCCGCTGTACCTGGACCCGATGACCAAGCTGTTCCTGGTCGCACTGATGTGGTGCCGTCCCTGGCTGCTCGACCCCACCGCGGTCACGCCGCTGCCCCGCACACCGGAGATCGCCCGGGCCGCGCTGGAGGTGACCGGCGCCTACCACGAATTGGAGCGCTTCGACCGTGACCCGGCCTTCCGCGACCGGCTGTCCGCGCGGGTGGCCGAGCACATCAAGGTGCTCCGGCACAAGATCACCGACCGGGGCCTGGTCCGCGCCGACACCCGGCTGTCCGACGAGGTGGTGGTGCGGGTGCTCATCGAGCACGGCATCATCACCGCCGCCGACCTGGGCAGGCTGAACGACCCGGCGTGGTGCTCCCGGCAGGAGGACCTGTGGTGGACCCATGCGCCCTGACCGTCAGGGGCCGGGCGAGCCCCGGCCCGGCGGCTGCGGGTTGACCTGGAAGCGGGCCCGTGCCTGGCGCCCGCCCGGGCCGGTCACCACCACGTCGTACACCCCCGGCGGGATCTGCCGCGGGAAGAACTCGTGCTCCTGGTTGACCGCGTAGTTGAAGGTCCCCTGCTGGTCGACGACCGGCCGGACCGGTGACGTGCCGTGCCCGGCCAGGGTCACCGTGACGCGGCTCTGCGGGACCCAGCCGGTGCCGTGGATCAGGAACTCGGTCGCCGGGTCACCGATGGGCTGGAGCATCACGACCTGCGGTGAACCGCGGGGCGTGGCCGGGAACGCGGACGGCGGCGGCCCCGGCGGCGGGCTGATGGTGCCCGCGGCGGCCGCGGCCGCGCCGGCCGCGCTGTCGTGGTCCGCCACCGTGATGCCCACCACGATCCCCGCGCCGACCAGCGCCGCGGCACCGGCCAGCCCGGCCACGATCAGGGCAGGCCGCCGGTGCCGGGCCGGCCGTGAAGCGGCCGCCGCGTCCACCGGGACCAGCCCGGGGTGCCCGGGGCCGCGCACGGCAGGTGGCTGGCTGGCGGGTGCTGGTGCTGGCAGCCCGGTGTGAGAGCCGAACGTGGCGTCGTCCCCTGCCCCGCCGGTGCCATCGCTGGTGCCTGTGCCGCCGTTGCCGCTGCCGTCGCTGGTGCCGCCACTGGTGTCGTCGGCGCTGCCGTCGGCCGCGGCGCGGACGGCCTGACGTGGGCCGTGCTGGTACCCGCTGATCACGGCCATCGCCGGCGCGGGCAGATAGGCGTGCGCCGAGCCCGGGCCGGACGGGCTGGTGACGAAGGGCCCGAGCTGGTCGAGCAGCGCGGCCGACGTGGGGCGCTGCTGCGGGCTGCGGGCCAGGCAGGCGGTGACGATGCCGGTCAGCCCGGCCGGCAGCCCGGACAGGTCGGGTGGCTCGGTCGCCAGTTTGACCAGCACGTCCATGACCGTCTCCCCCCGGTAGGGAGCGTGCCCGGTAGCGGCGAACGCCAGGGTCGCGCCGAGGGAGAAAACGTCGCTCGCCACCGATGCCTGCCGGGTGTCCCGTGCCTGCTCGGGCGCCATGTAAGCGGGCGTCCCGACGGCTCCCCGGGTGACGGTGAGCTGGATCCGCTCGGCGGCCCTGGCCACGCCGAAATCGATCACCCGCGGCCCGTCCGGTGAGACGAGCACGTTGGAGGGCTTCAGGTCCCGGTGCACCAGCCCGGCACTGTGGATCGATTCCAGCGCCTCCGCGCACCCGGCCGCGAGCCACCGGGCTGCCGGGACCGGCAGCGGGCCGCACTCGGCCACCAGCTGGCTGAGCGAGGGCGCGGGCACGTAGGCGGTGGCCAGCCAGGGCATGTCCGCCTCGGAGTCGGCCGCGACCACCGCCGCCGTGAACACCCCGCTGACCCGGCGGGCCGCGGCCACCTCGTGCGCGAACCGGGCGCGGAACCCGGCCTCGTCGGCGAGCTCGATCTTGATGGTCTTGACCGCGACCAGCCGCCCGGCCGTGGACCGGCCCAGGTAGACCCTGCCCATGGCGCCCGCCCCGAGGCGGCCGAGCAGGACATAGGGCCCGATGCGCTCCGGGTCCCAGCGGCGCAGCGGCTCCAGCGTGGGCTGCGGCACCGTCATCACCTCCCCGGCCGGGGTGCCGGTCTCTATGATGCCGAATCCACCGGGGCACCAGTGCCAGCGCGCGGATGGTGGGCCCGCAGCGGCCTGTCCGTTGGACCCCCGGAAGAGGCCGCCGTTAGCGGACCGCGACCCGCACGGCGCCCCCGGCCGGGTCGGCGCGGGCCATCCAGCCGGCGTCCAGGTGGAGGGGCCGCCCGGGCACCAGCCGGGCCCGCGCCGAGCTGAGGACCCGCCCGTCCTGGCGTACCTCCAGCCGGGCCAGCCGCCGGAAGGCGTGGCTCCGCAGCAGGAAGTGCCCGCGCGCCGGGGGTGGGCCGCCGGCCCGGATGGCGTTGGGCGAGATCCAGCTCAGCGGGGCGGCCACGGTGACCGGGATCCGTGCCGCCCGTGGCGGGCCGCCGCCGGACAGCGCCGCCGCGATCTGCTGGGCCGCGTGCCGGCCGCTGACGGCGGCCACGTCCGCGGTCTCCGCGGCGTGCACGAGGTTGCCCGCGGCGAAGACACCCGGGAGGGAGGTCTCCAGCGAGGTGTCCACGGCCGGGCCACGGGTGCCGGGGTCGATCTGCGCCCCCGCCAGCCGCGCCAGTTCGTGATCGGGGATCCAGTCCCCGGTGAAGACCAGCGTGTCGCACCGGACGAAGGAGACCGTGCCGGTGCGGAGATCGGCGAGCTCGACCCCTTCCAGCCGGTCGTGGCCGGCTATCCGCTGCACGGCCGCCGAGGCCCACACCGGCGCCCGCCAGCGTGCCGCGGCGGCGAGCGCGAACGCGGGGTAACTCTGGTGCCGCGGCTGGTCGGTGACCAGGGCGACCACCCGGGCGCCCGCGTGGGCGAGCGTGACCATTGCCGAGAAGCTCACGTGCTCGGCGCCGACGACCAGCGCGCGGCCAGGCAGCCGCTGCCCGTGCAGGTAGACCCGCTGCTGCAGCTCCCCGGTGGTCATCACGCCGGGCGGCCGCCCGCCCGGGATGAGCCGGGCGGCCCGCGGCCGTTCCCGGCAGCCGGTGGCGAGCAGCACCGCCGCCGCGGTGACGGTCTCGATGCCATCGGCGCCGGTCAGGGAGGCGCACAACGGGCCGGTTGGGCCGGGAGGGCCGGGACCGCCGGGACGGCCGGGCGGGCCGGGCAGCTCAGCGGGGCCAGGCGCACCGGGCGGGAGAGGCTGGCCCGGCCCCCCCGGCCAGACGGTGACCGTGGTCCCGGTCCGGACCTCGGCGCCAGCCCTGACGGCGGCCTGCGCATAATGCCGGGCGTAGCCCGGCCCGGTCATCAGCCGGTGCAGGTCGCGCAGCCCGTAACCGGTGTGCGCGCTGTGCCGCGGGACGCCGCCCGCCTCGGTCTCCCGGTCGGCGATGAGCACCCGGCTCACCCCGAGCCGGCGCAGCTCGATCCCGGCGGCCAGGCCGGCCGGGCCCGCACCGGTGATCAGCACGTCGACGTTCACGCCCGCCTGCCCAGCTCGGGCGATGCCCGTGCCGGGGCCTGGCCGCCCGGCGCGGCCCGCCCCTCCCGGCCGGTCTGCTCCGCCCGCCCCGGCTGCCCGTCCCGCCTGTCCTGACCGGCACCGCCGGCCGTCCCGCCGACGCGGCCCCGGGCCGCCGCCATCATCGCCGACACCGCCGCGGCGCAGTAGAAGCCCTGGCACCGGCCGTTCATCGCCCTCGTCCGGCGGCGCAGCCCGCCCGCATCGGCGGGCGGCACGGTGCTCACCAGCGCGTCGCGGATCTCGCCGCGGGTCACCCGTTCGCAGTGGCAGACGACCCGCCCGTAGTCGGGGTCGGCGGCGATCCGCCGGGCGTCCTGGTACGGCCGCGTTCCCGCCTCGCCGATGTAGGGCATCGCGGGCGGGCCGGCCGCGGCGCCGCCGCGCTCGGCCAGCGGCAGCCCGGCCCCGCCGAGCTGGTCGACGACGTACTCGGCTATCCCCAGCGACGCGGACAGCCCGGTGGACCTGATGCCCGCGACGCAGGCATAGCGCAGGCGGGAGTCGACGCGGATCTGGTAGTCGCGGTGCTCGGTCGCGGCGCGCAGCCCGGCGTAGGTCGCGGTGACCTCCTCGCCGGCCAGGCCGGGCAGGATCCGGCGGCCGGCCTCCAGCAGGGCGGCCAGGCCGGCCGCGGTCGTGCCCGTGTCCGACCGGTCCTCGACGTCCTCGGCGGTGGGCCCGAGCAGAACGTTGCCGTACACGGTCGGGGCGATCAGCACCCCCTTGGTCTGCGCGGTCGGCACCGGCAGCAGCACCGAGCCCAGCAGCGGCCGGGCCAGCTTGTCGAACACGATGAGCTCGCCGCGGCGGGGGCGGATCGTGAACCCGCCACCACCGCCGAGCATCGCGTCGATGCCGTCACCGCCCAGCCCAGCGGCGTTGACGAGCCAGCGGCAGCGGATGGTCCCGCCGGTGGTGGCCACGTCGTGCCCGCCGGCCCTGCTGCGGACCCCGGTGACCAGGCACCCCAGCCGGAGCCCCACGCCGGCCCGCACCGCCTCGGTGGCGTAGGCCAGGGGGGTGGTCCAGGGGCAGATGACGCTCTCGTCGGGGATCTCCAGCGCGGCCAGTGCGCCCGGCCCCAGCCGGGGCTCCCGCCGGTAGAGCTCTGCCGCGGGGGCGGGGCGGATGGCGGTGTACCCGTTCTGCCTGGCCTTGTCCTCGATTTCCGGCAGCGCGCGCCGCTGGCCCGCCGTCCAGGCGATCAGCAGGGCACCGGTGCGCTCGACCGGGATGCCGGCCCGGGCCGCGTAGTCGCGCAGCAGCGCGCTGCCGCGGCGCAGCAGGCGGCTCTCCAGGCTGCCGGGCACCGCGTCGAACCCGGTGTGCAGGATCGCCGTGTTCGCCTTGGTGGTGCCGGTGCCGACGTCGGTGGCCGCGTCCACCACGATCACGCTGAGGTCGTAGCGCGACAGCTCGCGGGCGATCGCGGTGCCGACCACCCCGGCCCCGATGATCACGACGTCGGCGGCGGGAGCGGGCGCTGGGGTCACCGCGCCGCCGCCAGGGTCGCCTGCAGCGCCGCCTCGAAGCCCGCCATCCGTTCCGCCGCCTCGGCGGCGCCGATCCGCGGCTCGATCACCGCCTCCACCCCGGCCGGGCCCACGGCCTGCTCCACCCCGCCGGCCTGTCCCATCCCGATCCTGGCCAGCGCCGCGACGCCGAGCGCGGTCGCGTCCGCGGCGCGGCACACCTCGACGGGCAGTTGCAGCAGGTCCGCCTGTGCCTGCATCAGCAGCCGGGACCGGGACAGGCCGCCGTCGGCGCGCAGCACCGTCAGCGGGCCGCCGAGGTCGCTGGCGACCGCGCCGGCGAGCAGCGCGACCGATGCCGCCAGCCCGTCGGCCACCGCCCGGATGAGGTGCGCCCTGGTGGTGGACAGGCCGAGCCCGAGGAACGCGCCGCGCGCCGACGGCCGCCAGTGCGGCGCGCCAAGCCCGGCCAGCGACGGCAGGAACACCACGCCGCCGCTGTCCGGGACGGACCCGCCGGCCCCGTCGATCTCAGTCGCGTCCCGGAGCAGGCCGACCTCGCTGAGCCACCGGACCGCGGCGCCGGCCGTGTAGACCTGCCCGTCCAGGCAGTACACCGGCGTCCCGGCCAGCCGCCAGGCGACCGACGCGGACAGGCCGCTGGCCGACCGCACGGCCGCGGTACCGGTGGTGGCGAGCAGGAACGCGCCGGTCCCGTAGGTGCACTTGGCCTGGCCCGCGGCAAAGCAGCGCTCGGCGAGCAGCGCGGCCTGCTGGTCCACGGCGAGCCCGGCCACCGGCACCGCCGCGCCGAACGCGGTGGTCTCACCGGTGATGCCCGCGCAGTCGGCGACCTCCGGCAGCGCGCCGGGGTCCAGGCCGAAGACCGCGCACGCCTCCGCCGACCAGTCGGCCGCGTCGAGGTCGAGCAGCAGCGTCCGGGACGCGGTGGACGCGTCGGTGACGTAGCCGCCGCCCAGCCGGGCCAGCAGCCACGTGTCGGTCGTGGTGACCACGCCGCCGGCGGTGAGGTTCTCCCGCAGCCAGGTCATCTTGGGCGCCGCGAAGTACGGGTCGAGCGGCAGCCCGGTGAGCTGGGCCAGCCGGTCCGCCGACCCCGCGAGGCGCTCGCACACCACGGCCGACCGCCGGTCCTGCCAGACGATGGCCGGGGTGAGCGGCGCCAGCGTCCGCCGGTCCCAGGCGAGCACGGTCTCGCCCTGGTTGGCGAGCGCGACCGCGTCCGCCGGGGCACGGGCCGCGGCCAGCGCCCGTGCCCCGGCCCCGATGACCGACTGGTAGAGCTCCTCCGGGTCGGCCTCCACCCCGCCGGCGCCGACGGCGCGGGCCCGGACCGGCACCTCGCCGGTCCCCAGCACCTGCTGCCCGGGACCGACCAGCAGCGCCTTGGTGGCCGAGGTGCCCTGGTCGATCGCGAGGATGTTCAACGGCTCAGGGCGTGCCGCCGCTTCCGCCGCCGGCACCGGGTGCCGTCGGTCCGTCGGCCTGCCCGCCAGGACCGCCTGGCCCGGGCTGCCCCACCGCCTCCAGCGCCGCGGCGCCGTGCGCGCCCTCCTCGGTCCGCATCGCGGACGGCTCGAGCAGCCACTGCCCGATGTAGAACACCAGGCCCACGCCCAGGGCGCCGAGCACGTAGTACTGGGCGTCGCGGAACTCGCTGGGGCCGATGAGGATGATCAGCTCGTAGGCGAGCCAGATCAGCGCCCCCGCGATCACCGGGATCTCCCACCGCCCGAGCGAGAAGTAGCCGGTCTCGCCGCGCCGCCTGCGGCCGACGAAGACGTACAGCAGCACCGTGCTCGCGTACAGCAGCGCCGGCATGATCGTTGACGCGGTGAACAAGGTGACCAGCGCCGACGTGTGCGTGCGCAGGACCAGCGTGATCACCGCGCCGATGACCGCGGCGAGGATCGTGGCCCACGACGGGCCACCGGTCGCCCGCGGCACCTGCCGCCACAGCTGGTAGCCGGGCAGCCGCCGGTCACGGGACATCGACCAGATCAGCCGGCTGTTCGTCACCATGATGATCAGCCCGCAAGCGAAGATCGAGATGACCACGAAGATGAGGAAGAGCTTCTGCACGAAGCCGCCGAGCACCTCGTTGACGATGAACGCGACCGGCGCGCTGCTCTTGCTGACCGCGGTGATGTCGCTGATCGAGTAGGCGAGCGCGATCAGGAACGCCATGCCGACCACCCCGGACGCCACCACGGCGCGCACCATCGCCCTGGGGATGACCCGGTGCGGCTGCTGCGTCTCCTCGGCGAGGTTGCTGGCGGACTCGAAGCCCACGATGGTGTAGGCGCCGAGCAGCGTCGCCAGCATGAACGGGCCGAGCCAGGCATAGTACCCGGCCGCCGGGACGGTCCCGGTCGAGGTCAGGTTGGACCAGTGCCCGAGGCCGCGGATCGCCGCCACCACGATCAGCAGCACGGTCAGGCCCAGGATCCCGATCAGCTCGGTCGCGACGGCGGTGTTGTTGACCCGGGTGGTGATCCGGGTCGACCAGATGATCAGTGCGGCCTGGAGCGCCAGCACCACCAGCGTCTCCAGCGCGGCGCTGGTCGGCGTGTACGCCTGGCCGATCAGCGGCTGGAAGGCGACCTGGACCAGCCCGTAGTCCACCGACACGGTGACGATCGACAGGAACGCGAACGACATCCAGCCCAGCCACCAGCCGACGTGCACGTTCGCCAGCCGGGAAGCCCACTGGTAGGAGTAGCCGGACAGCGGCACCCGGGCGGCGAGCGCGCCGTAGACCAGGGCGACCAGCGTCTGGCCGACGATCACGATCGGCCAGGTCCAGATCGCCCGCGGCCCGCCGGTGGACAGCGCGAACCCGAAGGTGGTGAAGATCCCGGTGGTGATCGAGATGAACGAGAACGCCACGGCGAAGGACTCGAAGTGCCGCAGCGAGCGCACGAACTGCTGCCGGTAGCCGAACTGGGGGAGTACGGCGTCGTCGTCGTGCTCGGTGAGGGTGGTCACCTGTGCATCACTTCCTTGGCCGCTAGGGGGGCGGCGGTCAGCCGCGGCCGCCCACCGGCCGCGGTCAACTGCTGCTCCGGGACCTGGGCCCGGAGCAGGGTGAGGCCGGCGGCGGCCAGCGCCGCGAAGGCCGCGTGGTTCTCCGCGTCGTCGGTGAGGACCGCGGTGAGACGGTCGAGCGTGCAGACCCGGTGCACGGCGATCTCGCCAAGCTTGCTGGAGTCCGCGAGCACGTAGGTGGCCGCGGTGTGGTCGATGATCGTGCGCCGGACGGCGACCTCGGCTGGGTAGTAGTCGGTGAGCCCGGCCTGCGGGTGCACGCCGCCCGAGCCGAGGAACGCCCGGTCGGCGTAGAACTCGGCGAAGAAGGCCTCCGCGTGGGCCCCAGCGCAGGCGCCGTCCCCGGCCCGTACCTGCCCGCCGCACAGCAGCAGCTCGACATCGCTGCGGGCGGACACCTCCATCGCGGCAGGCACGGAGTTGGTGAGCACCCGGCCGCGGAACCCGGCAGGGAGGGCCCGCGCCACCTCCAGCGCCGTCGTGCCGACGTCGATGACGACCGTGTCCTCGGGCTGCACCAGCGACGCGGCCAGCGCCGCGATCGCCCGCTTGCGGCCGGAGTTGCGCACGCTACGGGCCGCGAAGCTGCCCTCGCTGGAACGGCCGGAAGGACGGGTGGCACCGCCGTAGACGCGTTCGAGCAGCCCGCGTTCCTGCAGGCTGCGCAGGTCCCGCCGGATGGTCTCGACCGACACCCCGAACTGCCGGGACAGGTCCTCGGCCGAGACGGCAGCCCGCTCGCGGACCTGCGCGAGGATCGCCTGCCGTCGCTGTGTCGGCAGCATTCGCCGCTCCGATCACCCAGCCGGGCCATGGCCGTCTATGCCCGTTGTTGACCGATGTTGATCTCGTCTTGCCCGGCTGTCAAGGGCAGCACCACCTACGCCGCGAGCCTGTCGTGCACGAGCCGCGAGGCTTGGTCAATAAGGTCCCATCCGGCGGCCGCTTCTCCGGCAGCACCGGCCAGGCTGCCCTCCGTCACGGCAGTATTGTCCTGCGATCCGCGCACAGAAGGAGGCTGTGGTGGGTGAGGTCGCCCCCTGGCAGTGGGACGAGGCCACCTGGCGTGGGCATGTCGGGCATGTCCGGGCGGGCCGTCCGCTGCCGCCTGACTGGCCGGGCGGGGCGCGGGTGGCGGTGGCCCTGTCGTTTAATCCCGATCATGAGGCCATCCCGCTCCGCGACGGGCAGACCGGGCCGGGGGAGCTGTCACGGGGGAGTGTGTCAAGAAGCTGCCTGTTCCGCTCGCGGGTGCATGGGCAGCCAGAACACGAGGACGAAGGCGGCAGCCAGTGGTGGCAGGCAGGCCCATGCGGTGATCTGCAGTGCGTGGACCGGCAGGTGATGGCCGAAGGCGGAGAAGAAGATGGTGCCGAGGACGGCGACGCCGAGCGAGGTCGAGAGCTGCTGTGCGGCCTCCAGGACACCTGAGGCGGATCCGACCTCGTCCATGTTCACGCTGGTCAGGATGAACCGGAAAAGCTGCCCGATGCTGGCACCGACGCCTGCGCCGATGAAGAAGAGCCCGGGGACGAGGTCCCAGCTTGAGGCGGTGTGGTCACCCGTGAGGATCAGGGCGAGTCCGGCCGTGCCGGCGGCGATGAGCAGAATCCCGATGTGGAGCAGGTGACGTCCGAGCCGGCGGACAGCGGCGAGGGACCCGACCATGCCGAGGATCATTCCCACGACCATCGGCGTCAGCGTCAGACCGGCGTGGATCGGTGACCAGCCTTCGCCGAGCTGGCCGTAGAGCGAAATGCAGAGCAGAAGCCCGCCGAAGGCGCCGAAGAGGGCCAGGGCGACGGCGATGCCGCTGAGGTAGGTGCGGTTGGTGAGCAGTGTGGGTTCGATCAGCGGGATGTTCTTGTGGTGCCGTTCGTGGCGCAGGAAGACCAGGAGCAGGATCACGCCAGCCGCGAGGATGGCGAACGACCAGGCGGGCCAGCCGTCGGTGCGGCCCTGGATGAGCGGATAGATGATCGCGACCAGCGCCAGGCCGACCAGCCAGACGCCACCGATGTCGAGCTTGCCGCCGGGGTGAGTGGCACCGCGGCGGGGCAGCGAACGGATCGCGAGGGGCAGCGTCAGCGCGCCGATCGGGACATTGATGAGGAACACCAGGCGCCACCCGATGCCCCAGAGGTTGGCGTCGATGAGCGCGCCGGCGGCGATCGGCGCGGCGAGCATCGGCACACCCGTGACCGGACCGAACAGGCCCAGTGCCTTATCGAGTTCGGCGTCGTCGGCGAAGACCTGCTTCATCAAGCCGAAGCCCTGGGGGATCATGAGCGCGCCGAAGGCGCCCTGAAGCGCCCGGAAGGCGATGAGCACGCCGATGGTTGGCGCCACGGCGCAGCCGGCCGAGAAGATGGTGAATCCCGCCGAGCCAAGGAGAAACAGCCGGCGGCGGCCGAGGATATCTCCGAGTCTTGCGCCGGCGATCAGCAGAACGGCAAAGGCCAGGGTGTAGCCAGCGCTCAGCCACTGGATGGTGCTGGCACCTCCGCCGAGGTCGCGATGGACGGAGGGGGCGGCGACGTTGACGATCGTGGCGTCGAGCAGATCCATGACGTTGGCGGCCAGCACGACCGCCGCCACGACCCAGCGCAGGCGGTAGGGCTGCGTGCTGGTGGTACCGGCCCCGGCCGGCGAGGGGAGGGTGATGGGGGTGGGGTCCATGAAATCCTCCTGAGCGGAGCCGAACCAGGTCGCACACGGGTACACTGACGTACAGTGTTCGGCTCGAACGACGTTTGTCACGAACAGTGTACGTCCCGGACAGCGTTCCCGCATGCGGAGTCGCGGTCCGCAGTGTCTTGCCGGGAGGCCCACCACCGATGAACCCCACAAGCCGCCACCGCTCGACCCGTGATCGCCCCGCAAAGGCACCGCTCAGCCAGGACGCGGTCGTCGACGCGGCCCTGGCGATCCTCAAGTCCGAGGGTCTGGAGGCAGTGACGATGCGCCGGGTCGCAGCCGCCCTGGATACGGGAGCTGCCTCGCTCTACGTCTACGTCTCCGGCCGCGAGGGCCTGCTCCGGGCGATGCAGGATCGCACTATCGCCACGATCGAGCTCGAAACCCCGGACCCGTCACGCTGGCGTGCTCAGCTGCACTCGCTCCTGGAGCGCATGCACCGGGCACTGGTCGCTCATCCTGGAATCGCCGCGACGGCCATGGCCAATCCACCCACGACCGAAGCGGCTCTGCTCCTGCAGGAGAATCTGCTGGCAATCCTGCTCGCCGGCGGCCTCGATCCCCAGGACGCCGCCTGGGCTGCCGACATCTTCGCGGCATTGGTGACCTACGCCGCCATCGAGGCCGACGTGCGGCGCGCCGACCGCCAGGAGCTGGGCGACGAGCTCTACGAGCTGTTCGCCGGCCTACCGCCCGGCCGGTTCCCTCTCGTCACCGCCCACGCCGCGCAGCTCGTCGCCGGCAGCGGCGACGAGCGGTTCCACTTCGCCATCGACGTTGTTCTCGACGGCATGCTCGCCAGAGCAGCCCGGCGGTAGCCCCGTCCGCGGCGGACGTTCATTGCCTGGTGCCGCGCTCAGGGCGGCCGTCATCCGGGCGGCGACAGCTGCGACGGCGGCGCGAAGCTCGGTCCCGCCCTCGACATGGAAGCGGATCGGGATCGCGGCCAGCCACTCGCCGGCATACATGGCCGGATTGCTGGTGGTGCCGGTCAGCACGCATCGCCTGCCGTCGCCGGTGCGCTCGAGACGGCCCATCGGCGGCCTGACGTACCGGGCGGCCTCATCGTAGGGGGCATCGAACACGACCTTGGTCTCGAACTCCCAGCCGGTCCCCAGGTGCTGCTCCAGCAGGTCCACGTAGTCCAGGTCTCCCGGTGAGCGGAACTGCTCGTCGCCCGCGGCGACCGACTGAATGCGGTCGATGCGGTAGGCGCGGACCGCGCGGGCGTGATGGGAGTGGCACAGCAGATACCAGCGGCCATGCCGTACCACGACCGCCCACGGGTCAACGTCCTCCACCCACTGCCTGCCGGACTCGCTGCGGTAGCCGATGCTCACCCGGCGCTCGGCCGCGACGGCGGCCACCAGGGTGCTCGTGGTCTCGGTGCCCGGGCGTGCGGCCCCGCGGTCGGGCGCGGCGCATGCGTGCCGGCGCATGGTGGCGGCGTGGCGGCCGACGTTCTCCGGCAGCGCCCGGATGATCTTGCCCAGGGCGGCGCCGACCGGATCGTCGGTGTCGGCGGCTGCGTGGCTGCCGTCGAGCACCGCCATGACCAGGCCGAGCGCCTCGGCGGCGCTGAACACCAGTGGTGGCAGCCGGATGCCCCGGCCGAGCCGGTAGCCGCCATAGGGTCCCGGGGCCGACTCGACGGGGATGCCGGCCTCGCGCAGGATCGCGATGTAGCGGCGCGCGGCGCGTTCGGTCACTCCGAGCTGTGCCCCGAGCTGGCTGGCACTGACGCTGGGCTGGGCCTGCAGCAGCTCAAGGGCCCGCAGCGCCCGCGCGGTGGGGCTCATGCCGGTTTTCACAAGAGAAGGCTAATCAGGAACCAGATCGTCCGGAACCACACCTATCGTCGGGGACAGCACAAACCTCCACTGGCCGCATCGCACGCGACCGCACCGCAGCAAGGAGAACTGGCATGGACATCCTGCTGATCGCCGGCCTCTGGCTCGACGGATCGGTCTGGGACAAGGTGGCCGCCCAGCTGGAAGCCCGCGGGCATCACGCCGTGCCGGTCACCCTGCCGGGCCAGGGCGACGGCAATACGTCGGCGACGCTCGCGGATCAGTCGGACGCGGTGGTCGCGGCGGTCGATGCGGCTGCCGGCCGGCCCATGGTGGTGGGCCATTCCGCCGCGTCCACCCTGGCGTGGCTCGCCGCCGACGCCCGCCCCGCCAAGATCAGCAAGGTCGCCATGATCGGCGGCTTCCCCTCCTCGGACGGCGAGCCATTCTTCGGCGGCTTTCCCGTCCAGGACGGCGCGATGCCCTTCCCGGGCTGGGGCGAGTTCGAAGGGCCGGACTCCGCCGATCTGGACGACGCCGCGAAGCAGGCCATGGCGGCGGCTGCGATCCCGGTCCCGGAAGGGGTCATTCGCGGAGTGGTCAGGCTGGCCGACGAGCGCCGCTATGACGTCCCGGTGGTGCTGATCTGCCCGGAGTTCAGCCCGGCCCAGGCCAGGGAGTGGATCGGCAACGGCGAGGTGCCCGAGCTGGCGAAGAGCAAGAACGTCTCGTATGCCGACATCGACTCCGGTCACTGGCCCATGATCAGCGCGCCGGCCGAGCTCGCGGATCTCCTGGCGCAGCTGGCTGAGCAGTCCTGAGCTGACGTGGCAGCACTCACCGTGGGAGGACAGGCCATGCGGTATACGACCCGGCCGCTCGACGCATCCACGTGGGCGGCGTTCGCTGAGCTCGTTGAGCGCAACAACGGGATCTTCGGCGGATGCTGGTGTATCGCCTACCACCTCGAACGCAAGCAGCCGGAAATGAACTACCGGGTGGCCAAGGAAGACCGGGTCCGCACGGGCCGCGCCCACGCCGCGCTGGTCATCGACGAGAACGGCTCCGCGCAGGGCTGGTGCCAGTACGGCAGCCCCGCGGAGCTTCCGGGCATCAAGCACAGGCGCGAGTACGACAAGGACCCTCCGCGGACGCCGGACTGGCGGATCACCTGCTTCTTCGTTGACAAAAGGCACCGCGGTCAGGGCATCGCGCGCGCGGCGCTGGAAGGCGCACTCGACCAGATCGCCCAGCTGGGCGGCGGGCTTGTCGAGGCGATCTCCGAGGTGACCACAGGCCGCCAGGCGCACGGCCGCTTCCTCTTCAGCGCGACGGTCGAGCTTTTCGAGCAGAACGGCTTCGCCCGGGTCCGCCAGGTCGGCAAGCACGCGTGGATCGTGAGCACGGTGATCGAGCCGGCCTGAGCACCGGGCTTGGGGGCGGTGTCAGGACAGGCCCGGCCGGACCAGGCCGGTCTCGTAGGCAATTACCACCAGCTGGGCCCGGTCTCGCGCGCTGAGCTTGGCCATTGCCCGGTTGATGTGGGTCTTGGCGGTCAGCGGGCTCATGAACAGGGCCGCGGCGATCTCGTCGTTGCTCATGCCCGCAGCGACCCGGGCGAGCACCTCACGTTCCCGGTCGGTGAGTACCGACAGCACGGAGGCGTTGACTGGCTGGGCTGGGCCGCGGCCGGCGATGCTGGAGATCAGCGTGCGGGTGACGCTCGGCGACAGCAGGGCATCGCCGCGGGCGACGACACGGATGGCGCTGATGAGGTCTTCCGGCTCGGTGTCCTTGACCAGGAAGCCGCTCGCCCCGGCGCGGATCGCCTCGAAGACGTACTCGTCCGCCTCGAAGGTGGTGAGGATGATGACGCGCACGCCGCTCAGCTCGGGGTCGGCGGCGATAAGCCGGGTTGCCTCCAGCCCGTCGGTGCCGGGCATGCGGATGTCCATCAGCACCACTTCGGCCCGCAGCGAGCGGGCCAGATCGACCGCAGCCGCCCCGTCCGCGGCCTCCCCGACGACCTCGATGTCGGGCGCCGAGCCGGCCAGGACCCGGAAGCCGGCCCGGACCAGGGCCTGGTCGTCGGCGAGCAGGACCTTGATCACGGCCGGCTCGCGATCGGCCGGCCGCGCGGCCCGTCCGCGGGTCCTGCGCCGCCGGTCTCCTGCCTGACAGCGGCTGGCTCGCGACCCGCGGTCCCGCCGTCTGGGACCGCGGCGGTGCCTCCCGGGCCTGCGGCGGTGCCTCCCGGGCCTGCGGCGGGGGCCTGTGGTCCGCGGGCTGGGGCGGCTGCGGCCAGCGGCAGCCGGGCGTGGACGGCGAACCCGCCGCCGGGACGCGGCCCGGCGTCCAGGGTGCCGCCGAGAGCGGCCGCCCGCTCTCGCATTCCGGCCAGTCCCGCCCCGGTCCCGTCGCTGAAGGCCGCGGGCGCGGCCCCGCCGTCGTTGACCACGTCTACATGCAGGTATCCGCCGTCTTGCCGCAGGGCCACGGTCGCGGCGACCCGGCCGGCGTGACGCACCACGTTGGTGAGCGACTCCTGCACGATGCGGTAGGCGGCCAGCGCGACCGGCGGCGGCAGCGGGATTAGCGGCCCGGCCGGCTCCAGCGTGGTCGGCGTGCCGGCCGCGCTGGTTGCCTCGACGAGCGCGGCGATGGCGCGCTCGTCCGGCACCGGCACCGCCGGGCTCCCGCCGTCGGCTTGGCGGAGCACTTCAAGGATGGCCCGCAGCTCGCGCAGCCCGGACTTGCTGGCCCTGCGGATCGCCTGGATTGCCTCGGCCGCGCTCGGCGGGTCGGTGGCCAGCTGCATGCTCGCAGCTGTGGCCTGGACGTTGATCATCGCCATCGAGTGCGCGACCACGTCGTGCAGCTCGCGCGCGATCCGCATTCGCTCGGCGTCGACGCGCCTGCGGGTTTCCTCCTCCCGGGCCTGCCCGGCCCGCGCCTGCCGGTCGTACTCGGCGGCCAGCCACTGGCGGCGCGCCGCCACATAAGCGCCGACCGCCCCGGCTGCGAGCAGCTCCGGCCACATCGTGGCGTTGGGGCCGCCGAACCAGCCGAACGGCCCGAGCAGCCCCTCGGTCACGAAGATAGCCGCCGCCCCGGCGAGCCCGGCGGCAACTGCGATGCGCCACGCGCGGGTCAGCGCGACCCAATACACCCCGACGATGACCGGAACGAGCGCGGCACCATCGATCTGGCCGAGCGCCGCCCATCCGACCGCGCAGGCCACGGCGAGCCCGAACACCCCGACCGGGTGGCTGTTGCGCCAGATCAGGGCGAGCGCGGGCACCGCCAGCAGCAGGTAAGCGGCCAGCGGCGGATGGCTGGTCAGGTGCAAGCCACCGTAGCGGTGCACCGGGTTGGCCTCGACGTAGCCGCCGACCACGGCCAGCACGGTCACCAGCGCTACCCCCGCAGCGCCCAGCCAGCGCCGCGGCAGCCTGACCACCCTTTTGACGCCCATCACCCGGAGCGTATACCGGCAGCAGGCCGGCGCCATCGTCGCTGCGCAGGCGGACGAGCTACCGCACTGGCAGTACCCGCTACTGCCGGCGCAGCAGCCCACCGGACGCCAGCACGACGATGCCCGATTACCTCAGCCCGGGACAGCCTCATGGTCAGCGGCGCAACGGGCGCCGCGAGCCACATGAGGGAGTACGCACATGTTCACCACCACCGCCCCCGCCGTGCCAGACATCAAGCAAGGCCGCCCCCGGGCGCTGTGCGTTGCGGGCGGCGCACTGGCCGCCGCCCTCACCTGGATCGTGGAAGTCCCCCTGCTAGGCATCCACCTGAACGTCCGCTTCGGCACCGGCCACATCCAGACGATCCCGGTCGGCCAGGTCATCGGCGCCGCCGTGGCTGCCTCGCTGCTCGGCTGGCTGCTGCTCACCCTGCTCGAGCGGCGCACCCGGCATGCCCGGCTCCTCTGGACCACCATCGCCGTGGCGGCGCTGGCCGCGTCGCTGGCGCTGCCGCTGGCCGCCGCGACGACCACCTCAGCCGTCGTCGGGCTCATCGTGATGCACCTGACCGTCGGGGCCGCCGTGATCCCCGCCATGGCCCACACCGCGCGCGCCCGCTGACAGCACACCAGGAAGCCACCCCGCCACAGCAGCCGACGCCGCGCAGCGAGCCGCGCCAGCGGCCACCGGCCCAAACGCCAACGCTCAGTGGACAGGCACCAACCCCTAGCCACGGTCGGGCCTGAACCCATCTTCGAAACCGCCAGAAGACTTCGGGCCGGACAGCTGACGGACTTCCTGGTGATCTGGCCGGGGGAGGCTGGGCGTCCGGGCTGTCAGTCCGTTGTGGCAGTCAACTGCCTGGCGCGCTTTGCCTGGGCGATCAGCGAGAGTGCGAGCACGGCTCCCACGCCTTCGCCGGCGCGGAGCCTCAGGTCGAGGACAGGCTCCAGCCCGAGGGCATCAAGGACAAGCCGGTGCGCGGGCTCGGCGCTGACGTGGCCCGCGACCAGGTGAGCCTGGACCTCGGGCCGGTACCGCACGGCAACAAGTGCGCTGGCAGAGGTGAGGAACCCGTCCAGCACCACGATTCCGCCGGCTTGGGCCACGCCGAGGCACACGCCAGTCAGCAGCGCCTGCTCGGGTCCGCCTACCCCGGCGAGCAGGTCCTCGACGCGGGAGAAGGCGAGCTGGCCGGGTGGGCGAATCCGGTCGCTCATCCGCGCCAGGGCCTGCTCCACGATGTGCTGCTTGCGGGCGACGATGGCCGTGTCGCTGCCCGCGCCGCGCCCTACTACTTCTTGGGCGGGCACCGCAAG
>DATIXO010000181.1:0-4304 GCA_035518495.1 Streptosporangiaceae bacterium | reverse complement strand
AGCGACCGGGAGCGCGAAGAAGGCTCCGGCGAATCCGCCCACCGCGCCTCCGGCCATGGCCGCCCCGAACGCGATGCCCGCGTTCAGCTCCATCGTTTTCTGGCTGAGGCGAGGGCTGAGGAAGTAGTTCTCAACCTGCTGATAGACGATGACCTCGCCGATGACCACCAGGCAGGCCGTCGGGCTGACCTGCGCGAGTGCGATGAGGGCCGGCACCGTGGCGGCGACATAGGTCCCGACGATAGGGATGAACTCAGCGACCACGCCTTCGAACAGCGCGAGCGGCAACGCGTAGGGAACCCCCACGATCTTGAGGGTGATGAACATTAGCGTCGCGTTGATCAGCGCGAGCAAGCCCCTGGAGTACAGGTATCCGCCCGTGGCCTTGAGCGCCTCCGTATACGCCCACAGCGCCCGCTGCTGACGTTCAGGATGCATGCGGGCCAGCAGCGCCCGGCGGACCTGCGGCCCGTTAGCCGTCAGGTAGAAGGTGAACAGGCCAACTGAGAACGTGGCGAAGATCCCCCCCAACAGCCCGCCGGCCACGCGCAGCAGGTCCCCCGTGTGCTTTTTCAGGAACTCCTGAGCAGCATTGGCCGACCCCGCCGAACCGTGCGCGCTGGATGAGGAGATCACCGTGACCTTGAAATGATCCCTGGTGAAGTTGTTGAGCTGAGCGATGTAGTGCGGGATGTTGTGGCTGATCTGGCTGACGCCACTGACCAGGGTGGGCACCAGAAGCACACCCATGAGGACGAAAAACCCCAGGACGGCCGCCAGGATCACGCCGGTCGCGGTGCCCAGGCGCCATCCCCGCTTCTCGTGCAGGTACATCACCGCGGGCTCCAGGGCAATGGACAGCAGCCACGACAGGATCAGGTACTGCACTAGCGTCCTGACCTGCCCGAGGAACCACAGCGCGGCCAGGGTGATAAGAACCGCGAAGATAGCCGGCCAGATCCCCCGCCAGACCGCCGGGCCTACCCAGCGAGGGGACTTGGAGCCCGCCGGCTCGGGAGCAGCCCCGGAGGGAGGCGCTGGCGGCGCAGCCGGTTCTTCCACATCCGCTATTCCCTTATCCGCGGTCATTGCCCTGCTCCTTGGTCATCCGCCCGGGGCCCACTGTGGGTTCCAGAGCACTAACGGCGCGGCTGCGGAGGCGAGAGGTAGAAACAGTACTCGCGCCCGGCCGTCATAGGTCGAACACCACCTTGAAGTCGTTTTGCATGCTCACGACCGTCCAGCCGCGTTCCTTCGCTTTGGCCAGCGCTTTTTCCGCGCCGCTGTCGTAGGCGAACTCGCGCCCGGCGTCGTCGTGGCGGATCAGCAGGCCGAACCGGGCGGTGCGCAGCATCGCGGCGTCCCCGTCGGCGTTGCCGCATGCCAGCAGCGGCTTGCGCCCGGTGCGGGCCCAGATGTGGACCGGTTTGCCCGGCCCGTCGTCGACCGGCTGCTCCACGCCTTTGCTGCGGTACACCTGGCCGTGGCGGTACTCCAGGGTGGCGCCCGAGCCGATCACGTGCTGGCGGTCGATGCCATACATCTCCTGCGAGACCACCCGGACGAAGTCCCGGCCGCCCGCCGGGCAGATGTACACCTCGAACTCGGCGGCCCTCAGCGCCTCGATCAGCTCACACATCGGCCGGTAGGCCAGCCTGTTGTAGCCGACGCCGAGCACCGGGTGGCGGGCGGTATCGAAGAACGCCCGCACGGCCCGCTCGAACGCCTCGGTGGTGATGCCCGCATACGCCTCAGCCGCGCCCCTGGTCAGCTCGGGCACATGCTCCAGGACCCCCGCCAGCCACTTCTGGTCGCCCTCGGTCATGGCCTTCCACGGCTGCTTTTTGGCCAGGCCGGGATGGGCGCGGGCCATCTCCGTCCACCGCCGCAGCAGGAAATCGGCTTGGGGGTACATCGGCTTCTCGCACCACAACGTGCCGTCGTTGTCGAACACCGCGACCCGCTCCGGTGGCGGCACGAACGAAGCACCCGGCTCGGTCACCGACCTCACGAACTCCAGAATCTGTGCCTTCGCCTGCCCGTCGGTCCAGCCCGGCAGCTCATCAGCCATCCCCGCCTCCCCTCGCCGACTCACTGGGACCGGGCCCAAGCGGTCTGGCGGCCTTGATCTGCTCTGCGGGTTTGCCGGTGTTCGCGCCGGACTCCCTGTGCACATACGTGTTCTCAGCCTCGATGGAAGCGCCGTGCCTGGCCGCCACGGCTAGCCCCGCGACCGGAAGCGCTTGGTCCATTGGGGGCCGACAGCGGCCCATTCCGCTTCCCAGCCTGCGAGCCGGCGCCGGTCAAGCACCCAGCGCCCGGCGCACGCCAGGCACAACACGACGATCCCCAGCGCGGCAGCGGCACCGGCCGCCGCGGCGGCCTCGAAAGTCAGCACCGCCCGGTGGCTGGGCACAGGGCCGGCCGGGGACCCCGCCGCGTCCACCCACAGCAGGGCCGTGCGGCCAGCGGCCAGGCCGCTGCTGACCGGGATCTGACCGGTCCGCGCCCGCCCGCCTGGTACCGTCCACCGGGCCAGGACCCGGGAATAGCCCAGGACCTCTCCGGCGGCGGGCGGCGGCGCGGCCCGCAGCAAGACGGCGGGCACCTGGCGCCAGGAACGCTCCGCCCGCTGCCCCGCAGCCCCGGCACGGCCGGCCCAGCCGACGGCCGCCACCGACAGCAACGGCGCCCCGATCAAGAACACCGCCACCAGCAGCGCCACGAGACAGACCGCGAGCTTGTCAGAACGCCGCCGCAGCGGGTTACCATCCAGACCCAGCCTGCGCACCAGCCGCGTCGTCTTCATGCCAGGCACCCCCGTGCCGGGTATCCCACCGCAGCCAGAGTGCCGGCCTGCTCCCCGGGCTCGCCCGCGGCGCTGCGGTGCTCCGGTTCGCCAGCCACCGCCCGCATCGCGGCCGCGCCGGCCTCGATGATCTGCGAATCTGCGCAGCCAGCATGGGCGAGCTTGACCACCCGGAAGATCCGGTAACCGAGCACGATCACTGATGTGGGCTCGGCCGTGCGGCCTGTCCTGCCGCATTGATACGGCGCCAAGGCGCCCCCGTACAGCTCTCGGAGCTTGTCGGCGCCGATGAGCGCCCGCACCTCGACGCTGGCCGCGATGTCACGCACCGTGCGGTCCTAGACGGCTTCCAGGTTCGCGCGGCTGCCGTAAGCGCACAGCCCATACAGCGCGACCACATTCACCGCGATGATCATCAGTGACCAGAACGGGTAGGCGGGGATGAAAAACATCTGGTCGATCGCGCTCAGCCCCAGCACCACCACGCCGAACCACCGCGCCCATTGGTTGCCCATCAGAACCCCGCCCGCCGCCGCAAGCTGCAGCACGCCGATGATCAGCGTGATCCAGCCCCAGGTGCGCAAGCTGCCGAACACATAATGCGCGTTGGCGGTGAATACATGGGAGTTGGCGATCGCGGCGATCCCGTAAATCAGGTTGAAACAGCCCACAATCACCAGCAGCACCGACGCGAACAGGACCAGGCCATAGCCCTGGCCTTCCGCGCGGCGCCCGCCCGCGCCCCTAGCCGGCTCACTTGTTGACGACATCATCGTGACCTCCTATATCGCCACAGTCGCTGGAATCTTGACTCCAATCCCTTACCTACCTGCGCCATCGAGCCGCCATATGCGGCCCATCCCATATGCCTTCGCTCGCCGTTGGGTACCAGTCCACCTCGTGGCGGGGCGGGTTCCACCCTCCCGATGGGGTGAAGATGACAGTCATCCGTAGGAGTCTCAGCTCAGCGGACCGGGGCGGCTGCCTGGCTGTGTGTGGAGGCCCAGCTTCGCAGCCTGGCAGTTGTCCGGTCCGTCGGCCCGCAGCTTGAGCGCTGCGCCGTCCGGGGCGCCGGACAGTGCCTGGATGCTGGGCGAAAGGACCTCGGAGTTTATGGCCGAATGACCAGCATTGGATGGCCAGGGTTTTGGTTCAAGTCTCGGCAAGCCGAGGCAGCCGCGCGTGTAACCGTTCTGCACGGCTCCGGATCGCGGACTCTCTGCCGTCGTGGCGTTACATGACGGATAATCTGTCGCGCTGGCGACTGGGGTGCCGGCTCGGCAATGTTCCCGTTGACCAAACGCGGCCCGGACGATCAGTCAGGGGCTGTCCGGCGGCCAGACGATGCGGAGGATGTCCTGGTCCAGGGCGCGACCGCCGGGGCGAGCCGTGCCGGGCCAGGAACTTTGCCTTCTCGCGGCCGAACTCCGCAGCGGAGACGGCTGCCCGGTCGCGGGGTCTGCCAGCGTGGTCCGCCGTGTCGGCTGGGGAGCTC
>DATIXO010000180.1:0-25150 GCA_035518495.1 Streptosporangiaceae bacterium | reverse complement strand
TGGATCTCCCACGGCGAGGTCGGCGGGGTCATCTTCTTCGGCGCCAACATCTCCAGCCGTGCCCAGATCGCCGGCGTGATCTCTGAGCTCGACAAGGCCAACGCCAGCGCGTCCAACCCGCTGCGCGCGGTGCCGCTGCTGCTGATGACCGACCAGGAGGGCGGCCTGGTCCGGCGCCTGCCCGGGAAACCGGCGCGGTCGGAGCGGCAGATCGGCGAGGCGGCCCATCCCGCGGCGGCCGCGAAGGCCGCCGGCACCGGGGCGGGGCGGAACCTGGCCGGAGTCGGCATGAACGTGAACCTGGCCCCGGTGCTGGATGTCTACCGCACGGCCGGCGACTTCGACGACCAGTTCGGCCGCTCCTACAGCAAGAATCCCCGGGTGGTGTCCGCGCTCGGTGCCGACTTCATCAAGGCCCAGCAGGCCACCGGCGTCGCGGCGACAGCCAAGCATTTCCCGGGGCTCGGCGCGGCGGCCCGGTCACAGGACACCGACGCCAAGCCGGTGACCCTGAACCTGACCCTGCACGCGCTGCGCACGATCGACGAGTACCCGTACGGGGCGGCCATCGCCGCCGGGGTCAAGCTGGTGATGGTGTCCTGGGCCGTGTACCCGGCGCTGGCCCACGACACCCCGGCCGGGCTGTCGTCCGCCATCGTCGGCGGTGAGCTGCGCGACCGGCTTCACTTCACCGGGGTGACGATCACCGACGCGCTGGAGGCCGGCGCCCTGAAGGCATTCGGCACCACCGGGCACCGCGCGACGCTGGCGGTCAGGGCCGGCATGGACCTGATCCTCTGCTCGGCGCAGAGCGCCGGCCAGGGCCAGCAGGCGAGGAACGCGCTGGCGGCCGGGCTGAAGAGCGGGGCGCTGAGCAAGAGCGTGTTCGATGCGGCGCTGAACCGGGTCATCGCCTTGCGCTCCGGCCTCGCCAGCTGACCCGGCCGCCGGGCGGCTGCCGGGCTATCGTTGCCGCCATGCGAGGGCCGCTGCGCAGCCTGCTTGCCCTCGCCGCGGCGGCCTGGGTGACGGCGGGCGGCCCCGGCGCCGCGGCGACGGCCGCCTGGACCGTGTACCACGGGAACGCCGCTGGCACCGGCGCCGCGGCGCCGGTCGCCGCCGTCGACACCATGACCCGGGCGTGGACCTCGCCCGGGCTCGATGGTGAGATCTACGGCGAGCCGCTGGTGTTCGCGGGGCGGGTCTACGTGGCGACCGAGAACGACACGGTGTACGCGCTCTCCGCCGCCACCGGCTCGGTGGTGTGGTCCGTCCATCTCGGCACCCCGGTGCCCGCGGGCTCGCTGCCGTGCGGCGACATCGCGCCCACCGTCGGGATCACCGGCACGCCGGTCATTGACCGCTCCCGTGGCGAGATCTTCGTGGTGGCCGACGAACTGGTGCACGGCCGGCCAGCGCACCTGCTGGCCGGCCTCGCCGTGGCCTCGGGCAAGCCCGAGATGACCCGGGATGTGGACCCGCCCGGCGCGGACACCGCGGCGCTGCTGCAGCGCACCGGCCTGACCCTGGACGACGGCCGGGTGGTGTTCGGCATGGGCGGGAACCTGGGGGACTGCGCCAGCTACCGGGGCCGGGTGGTGGCGGTCCCCGAGACCGGCGGGCCGCCGGCGTTCTTCACCGTGGACGCAGCGGCCGGCGAGTCGCAGGGCGCGATCTGGATGGGCGGGGCGGCACCGGTGGTGGACGGCCACGGCAACATCTGGGTCAGCACCGGGAACGGCTCGGTCTACTCCTACTCCCACGCGTATGACGACAGCGATGCCGTGCTCGAGCTGTCGCCGTCGCTGCGGCTGCTGCAGTTCTTCGCGCCGGGCACCTGGGCCACGGACAACTCCCAGGACCTTGACATGTCGACGGCACCGGTCCTGCTGCCAGACGGCCAGGTGATCCTCACCGGGAAGTCCCGCATCGTCTACCTCCTGGACGGCGCGCACCTCGGCGGCATCGGCGGGCAGCAGGCCACCCTGGGATCGGCATGCGAGGACGACATAGACGGCGGCGCGGCGCTGGTGGGCATGACGGTCTACCTGCCCTGCCTGGCCGGCGTCGTGGCGGTGCGGGCGGTCAGGTCCCCGCCCGCGCTGCATCTGCTGTGGAGCTCGGGGACGGGCGGCGGCCCCGCCATCGTGGCCGCTGGCCTGGTCTGGACCATCGGCCAGGGCGGCGTGCTGTACGGGCTCGATCCGGCCACCGGCAGGATCCGGCAGCAGGCACCGATCGGCGCCGTGGCCAACCACTTCCCGACGCCGACCGTGGCCGGCGGCCTGCTGCTGGCCCCGGCCGCACGGGATGTCGTCGCCTTCTCCGCGGCAGCCTCGCGCGCCGGGACGCCCACCGCGGCCGTGACCACCCGGGCGGCGCCCCCGCCCAGCCAGCCAGCCGGTCAGCCCGGGCCGCCCGCGGGCGCCATCGCAGGCATCGTGGCCGGCGGCCTGGTGGTGATCGGCGGGGCCTGCTGGCTCCTGTGGCGGCGGCGCATGAACTGACCGGATGGGACGGCAATGACAGGGCCGGGGCTCTCGCGGCGGCCGTGATCTGCGCTACCGGCCGGTGATGACCAGGAACCGCTCGATCATGGCGTTCACCTGGCCGGGCACCTCGAGCTGGTTGAAGTGACCGGCCCCGACCGTCTGGCCGATGACGATCGCCGGGCACAGCCGGCGCAGGTCGGCGGAGGAGTTGCTGGGAACGGCCGACCCGATCGAGAGCACCGGCACGGTGGCCCTGGCCAGCGCGCCGGCGCCGTCGAATTCGCCCATGGCCCGCAGGACCGCGGCGGCGATCCCGGCCGGGGTCGCGGGCATCTGCTCGATGATGGCCGCCCGCCGGGCCACGTCGGTGGGCAGGAACATCTGCTCCACGAACCTCTTGCGCCAGGCCCCGTCGCCGTCGGCGGCCACCGCGCCGACCGACTCACGGAAGAACCTCTTGGCCTTCTCGTTCGTGATCGGCGCCGGGTCGACCATCACCAGCGCACCGATGGCGCCCGCGCGGGCGGCACACGCCAGCCCGACCAGAGCGCCCAGGCTGTGGCCCACCAGCACGGGCAGGCCGGGACCGGCAGCGGCGGCGACCGCCAGCACGTCGTCGGCCAGCCGGTCCACCTCATAGCTGCCGGGAAGCGTCTCCGGGCGGCCGCTGTCGCCGTGCCCGCGCAGGTCCACGGCCACCACCGCGTGGGCCCTGGCGAAATGCCGGAACTGTGGGGCGAAATACGAGCGGTCGCAGCACCAGCCGTGGACGAAGATCATGGTGGGATCACCGGCGCCCGCGGTGTCGTAGGCCAGCCGGAGCCCGGCCACCGAGAGGGACTCAGCCACGATCATTTCCTATCGCCTGGGACGCGTGCAGGCCAGCTATCTGCCTGGCTGTCTGCCGGACCCGGTCGCGCAGGCCGGGCGGCCCGATGACCTCCACCTCGGCTCCGAGCGCGAGCATGTCGAGCACCGCGGCGTCGAGTGAGTCGATCCGCACCCACGCCTCGGCCCAGCCGTCACGGCCGGCGGCGGCCGGGGCGTTCCGGCGGATCCGGACGCCCGCCGGGCGGCCCAGCAGCGCCGCGAGGCGGCGGCCGCGCGGGGACAGGCGGATGCGGGCGCGCCGGGCCCCAGCGCCGGCCTCGGGCCGGACCGGCGCGGGGACCGCACCCGGCAGACCGCTGGCGAACCCGTCGATCAGTTCGAAGCCGCCCAGGCGGCCGCGGACGGCATAGACCGGGATCCCGGCCGAGCTGAGGGCCTCGATATCGCGCAGGATCGTGCGCGGCGAGACCTCGAGTTCGCCCGCGAGCTGGCTGGCGCTCATCCGGCCGCGGGCCTGCAGCAGGCCCAGCAGCCCGACCAGGCGGCTGGCTCGCATGGCCCGAGGATAGATCAATACATGACAGCAGATGTCAGGTATCGGCTGCCATAATTGCCTGGTCATGCTGTGAAGGGAGCGACCGCGATGACGGCTCATGCCGATGGATCGGGAACCGCCGCCGATCCGTGGATCCTGACCACGCCGCCGGGCAAGTCCGAGTTCGAGGCGTGGCGGGACACCGGCTCCGACCCGCCGGCCCTGGTCGTCCAGGTTGGCACGACCCAGCTGCGCTACCTGCTGCGCTGCATCGACGACCTGCACGCGATGCTGAAGGAGCGCGGCGGCTGGGTGCCGCTGGGCAACGCCGATGAGCAGAAGCCGGCCGCCGGGGGCACGGTCGAGGCGTGGGGCCGCTCGCCCGCCAACCCGGCTGGCGGCTGGTACGGGCTGAAGAAGGGGCTGCGCGGCCGGTTCGGCAACTACGTGCCGCCGGTGCTGGAGGCGCTGGGGCTCGCCGAGGTCGAGCACAACCCGCGTAACAACCGGATGCGCGCCTGCTGAACACGTGGCGCCGCCGCCGCTGCTTGTGTTGCTGCCACCGTTCGTCCATGGTTAGTGTGCGCGTCGGCGGGCCCGCCATACCGGAGGCAGGCGCTGCCGGCCCCCGGGGAAGACCATGGCAACTCATCAGGATGGACGGCAGCGGCCTGCGGGAATACGGGACGTTGCCCGGCTGGCCGGTGTCTCGGTCGCCTCGGCCAGCTTCGCGCTGAACGGCCAGCCGGGCGTGGCGCAGGACACGCGCAGGCGCATCCTGGCCGCCGCGGCCGAGCTCGGTTACCGTGCCAACTCGCAGGCCCGGGCACTGCGGCGGGGACAGACCACCACCTACGGCATCGTGGTCCGCAACTTCGCCAACCCGTTCTTCCTCGAAGTGCTGGGTGGGGCCGAGGAGATCACGAGTGAGCGCGGCGCCACGCTGCTGGTGCTGGATTCGCGGTACTCGCTGGAGCGCGAGCGCCGGCACGTGCAGGAGATGGCCGCCCAGCGACTGGCCGGGCTGGCCATCGCTTCCGTCGGCACCGGCGAGTCGATCCGGCTCTGGCAGCGGCTGCGGGCCGGCGCGCCGGTGGTGGCGCTGAACTCGGTGGTGGACGGCGCCCCCGGAGTCGTGCGGGTCTGCCCGGACAACGCCGCCGCGGTCGAGCTGCCGCTGCGCCGCCTGGCTGAGCTCGGGCACACCTGTGTCGCGTTCCTGTCCGCCCCCCGCCAGCTGATGGCCGACCCGGACCGGCTGCGCCTTTTCCGGCGGCTCGCCCCCGGGCTCGGCCTGCGGCCCCGGGTGATGTACTCGCCGCTCACGCTCGCCGACGTCCGGCGGGCCGCGCTGGCGATGCTCGCGGGCAGGACCGCCCCGACCGCGGTCATCACCAACTCCGACTACACCGCGCACGCGGTCTACAAGGCCGCGCGTGAGCTGTCGCTGCGGATCGGGCCGGAGATCTCTGTCGTCGGTCATGACGACCTGCCCACATCCGAGCTGCTCGACCCGCCGCTGGCGACCATCTCCCTGGATGGGCGGGAAATGGGCCGGATGCTGATGCTCCGCCTGCTGGAGGAGGGCCAGCCGGGCGACTACGTGGCGCCGGTTGAGCTGATGGAGCGGGCCTCTCTTCAGGCTCCGGAAAGGCCCCGTTCACCGCGGATTAACCGGGTCCGGGCGCCACGGTACCGCCCGTGCGTCAACTCGGTAACGAACGATGACACCCAGGTGAACGAATCTTGACACCCAGGTCGGAGTGGGTGAGCATACCGACTGCTAAACGTTTAAGGCGTTTTGCCCGGTCTAGCACACCGGGGCGGGGTCCGCCGACCTCCTGAGTGGCTCCGTACCGCGCGAGCCTTCGGGCGGCGCGGGCCCCGTGTGGGGGATGGGTAGCTGACAGGAGGAAATCGCGTGAGAGCGTCGTATCGACTCGCCATGGCGGGGATCGCCGCCCTGGCACTGCTGGGGGCCGGGTGCTCCTCAGGCTCGTCAAGTTCCAGCGGCGGGACCAACTGGGCCACCGTCACCTCCGCATCGGCCGGAGGCGGAATGAGCGCACTGATCGCCGCGGCCAAGAAGGAGGGCACGCTCAACGTCATCGCCCTCCCTCCGACGTGGGCGAACTACGGGACCATTCTCAAGGACTTCTCCGCCAAGTACGGGATCAAGATCAACTCCGCCAACCCTGATGGCACCAGCCAGCAGGAGGTCAACGCGATCAAGCAGGAGAACGGCACCGCCGCGGCGCCCGACGTGGTGGACGTCGGCCAGGCGGTCGCGCTGGCCAACACCAGCCTGTTCACGCCCTACAAGGTGGCCACCTGGTCCAGCATCCCGGCCGCCCAGAAGGACGCGAACGGCGTGTGGTACGAGGACTACGGCGGCTACATGGCGATCGGCTACTCGACCAAGTTCGGGACGATCACCTCGCTGAACCAGCTGCTCGGCCCCAAGTTCAAGGGCGCGGTCGCGCTGAACGGCGACCCGACCTCGGCCAACGCCGGGCTGAACGGCGTCATGCTCGCCAACCTGCTGTCGGGCGGAACGCCGAGCGACATCTCCAAGGGCGTGGCCTGGTTCCACCAGCTCAAGCAGGCCGGCAACTTCAACCCGGTGTCCGCGACCGGCGCCACGATCAAGGCGGGCACGACCCCGGTCGTGTTCAACTGGGACTACCTCAACCTGCCCAGCTACGTCGGGGTGTCGAACTGGAAGGTGTTCGTGCCGCCGGGCGTCCCGCTGGGCGGGTACTACACCCAGGCCATCAACAAGAACGCCCCGCACCCGGCAGCGGCGCGGCTGTGGGAGGAGTTCCTCTACTCCCAGGCCGCCAGCGGAGGCCAGAACCTGTGGCTGCTGGGTGGCGCCCGGCCGGTTGAGCAGCTGGCCATGGCCAACAACGGCACCCTCAACAAGACGGCGGCCGCGAAGCTGCCGCCGGTCTCGGGGACACCGATATTCCTGAGCCAGAGCCAGGCGACGAACGCCGCCAACTACCTGTCGGCGAACTGGCAGAAGGCAATCAGCTAGCGAGGGGATGTGACCGTCGCTGCTACGACGGAAGCCGGCGCCCGGCCAAGCAGGCATGGGCGCCGGCTTTCCGCTCCCGCCTGGGTCGGCACCGTGCCGTTCTTCGCCTACGTGGGCGTCTTCCTGCTGCTGCCGACCGGGATCGTCGTCTACAACGCGTTCAGGAACCCGAACGGCGGGTTCTCGCTGGCCGGCATCAAGGCGCTCGGCAACCCGGAGATACGCAGCCTCTTCGTCGGCTCCGTGGAGCTGGCCCTGATCTCGTCGCTGTTCGGGGCGGTGTTCGGCGCGATCCTGGCGTATGCCGTGGCGTCCGGGGACCCGGACGGCGTCGTGCGCCGGCTCTACCTGGCGGTCTCGGGCGTGCTCGCCCAGTTCGGCGGCGTCACCCTGGCGTTCGCGTTCCTCGTCACCATCGGGCCGGTCGGCCTGCTGCTGCACGCGAGCTGGTTCTACAACTTCCCCTGGGGCATCATGGTGATCTACGCCTACTTCCAGATCCCGCTCATGGTGCTCGTCTTCATGCCCGCGATCGACGGGCTGAAGGTGCAGTGGCGGGAGGCGTCGGAGAACCTGGGCGCGTCCGCGTGGCAGTACTGGGGGCACGTCGGCGCGCCACTGCTGGCGCCGGCCTTCCTCGGGGCGGCCCTGCTGCTGTTCGCCAACGGGCTGTCCGCCTTCGCGACCGCCGAGGCCTGGGAGAACCAGGTCGGCTATATCGTGCCGCAGCAGATCAGCATCGCGCTCAACAGCGAGGTCGGGTTGAGCAACGCCAATGAGGCCGATGTGCTCGCCCTGGGCATGGTGATCATTGTGGCCATCGTCATGACCGGGTACGCATTGCTGCAGCGGAGGGCGAGCCGATGGCTCCGGTAACCGCGCTCGGCGAGACGCCGATGGCCGCATCCGTCAGCGGCCGGCGCGGCATGCAGGCCCGCCGCCGGCGGCGGCTGAACCTGTTCCGTTACGTGGCCTTCACGCTGTTTGGGCTCTTCTTCCTGCTGCCGTTCCTGGCGATGGTCAGGTTCTCGCTGGAGGGGAGCAAGCTCGGCACCTGGTCGGTGTCGGCCTGGACGCAGATCGTGTCCTACCCGGGCCTGCTGAGCGCGGTCGAGATCACCCTGGAGCTGGCGGTCATCACCTGCGCTGTCATGCTGGTGCTGCTGGTGCCGACCATGATCTGGGTCCAGCTGCGGGTGCAGTGGATCAGCCGGACCGTCGAGTTCCTCTGCCTGCTGCCGCTCACCATTCCCGCGATCGCCCTGGTGGTCGGGCTTGCCCCGGTCTACAACCGGATCAGGCACTACCAGCTGTCCGCGCTCCAGCTGTTCTGGGCCTACGTGATCCTGGCGCTGCCCTACGCCTACCGGGCGCTGTCCGCCGGGCTGGTCTCGATTGACGTCACGACCCTGTCCGAGGCCGCCCGCAGTCTCGGAGCGAGCTGGTTCACCGTCATGGTCCGGGTGATCGCGCCGAATATGCGGCAGGCGATCCTCAATGCCCTGCTGCTGACCACCGCCCTGGTGCTCGGCGAGTTCACCATCGCCTACCTGCTTCTGTACACCAACATGCAGGTGGCGTTGTATGCCATCAGCAGGAACACGCCCAACGCCGGGGTGCTCTTCTCCACCTCGGCCGCATCGCTGCTGTTCGCCCTGTTCCTGCTTCTGATCCTGTCCTACGTCGGCCGCCGCCGCCGCGGCCGGGGATGAGGTAGCCGCCGTGACTTCACCAACGACGACAACGAGGGACGGCGCCGCCAGGGCCGCGGTCGAGGTGCGGATGGAAGGACTGCGCCGGCACTACGGCCCGGTCGTCGCGCTGGACGGAGTGGACCTGACCGTGGGCGCTGGCGAGCTCGTCGCCCTGCTCGGCCCGTCGGGCTGCGGCAAGACCACCACGCTGCGCCTGCTGGCCGGGCTGGAGGACGCCGACGCCGGGTCGATCACCGTCGGCGGCCGGGACATCACCCACGTGCCGGCCAACCGGCGCGACATGGGCATGGTCTTCCAGGCCTACTCGCTGTTCCCGCACATGACGGTGCGCCAGAACGTGGCGTTCGGGCTGCGGCTGCGCCGGGTCAGCAAGGCCGAACGGGACCGGCGGGCCCTGGAGATGCTGGACCTGGTCGGCCTGTCCCAGCAGGCGGAGCGCTATGCGCACCAGATCTCCGGCGGCCAGCAGCAGCGGGTCGCCCTGGCCCGCGCGCTGGCGATCGAGCCGCAGGTGCTGCTGCTGGACGAGCCGCTGTCCGCGCTGGACGCCAAGGTCCGCGCCCAGCTCCGCGACCAGATCCGCCGGATCCAGCTTGAGGTGGGCATCACCACGCTGTTCGTCACCCACGACCAGGAGGAGGCGCTGGCGATCGCCGACCGGGTCGGGGTGATGAAGGACGGCAGGATCGAACAGCTCGGCCCGCCCACCGAGATCTACTCCCGGCCGGGCACATCCTTCGTCGCGGAGTTCGTCGGCCTCAGCAACCGGCTGGCCGGCACGGTCAGTGGATCGACCGTGACGGTCCGGGGGTACGACCTGCCGCTGGTGGACCTGTCCACCCCGCCCGGGCCGGTGACGGCCCTGGTGCGGCCGGAGGCGGTGACCCTCGCGTCGAGCTCCGACGGCGAATCCGGGCCGCTGACCGGCACCGTGATCGCCGTCACCTTCCTGGGGGCGACCAGCCGGGTCACCGTGGACCTCGGCGACACCACGATCCTGGCCCAGCTCCCGACCTCGGACGCGACAGCACTGTCGGCGGGCAGCCGGGTGACCCTGGCCATCCGCCCGGACCCCGTGCTCGTGTCCGGGGCCGAATCCGCCGCGGGCGAGGAGTGAGCGGCGGCCGGCCGCCGCTGACGACGCAGCGCAGGCTCGGGATCGGCCAGGTGCTGCAGGCTGGATCGATGGCGCCGTACCGGGCGGTCGCGATCGTCGAGGGCGAGCCGCATGTTGTTCGCGATGACCTCGGCGCGGCCGGGGACCCTGTCCGCGGTGCCGTCAGCGCTGGCCGGCCGCTGCTGTGCCTGGTGCATGTGACCGACCTCCAGCTCGCCGACGTCCAGTCGCCCACCCGGTTCGAGTTCCTCAACCGCTACTTCGCCGACCCCAGGTACGCCGAGATCATCCCCGTCCAGCGCCCGCAGGAGGCGCTGACCGCGCACGCGGTCGACGCCATGCTGCGCACGGTCAACGCCGCGTGCGGGCCGGCCACCGGGGCGCCGCTGCGGCTCGCGGTAACCACCGGGGACGCCATCGACAACGCGCAGTGGAACGAGCTGCAGACCTTCCTCGCCCTGCTCGATGGGGGGCTGGTCAGGCCGGACTCCGGCGGCCCGCGGCACGAGGGCGTCCAGTCGCTCGACTGGCCGGACAACTGGTTCTGGAAGCCGGACGGCCAGGGCGCGGCCGGGCCTGATTTCTTCCGGCGCGACTTCGGCTTCCCGCACCACCCCCGGCTGCTGGAGCGCGCCCTGGCCGAGTTCCGCTCCGACGGCCTGGGCATCCCGTGGCTGGCCTGCTTCGGCAACCACGAGGCGCTCAACCAGGGAGTCGGGACGGCGACGGCGGGCATCGCCAGCGCGCTCGTGGGCAGCAGGAAACCGGTGGCGCTGCCGGACGCCTTCGACCACGAGCGGGCGCTGGAGCTGTTCACCGACCGGCCCGAGGCCTTCCTGGCCGGCCCGGCCCGCACCGTCACGGCCGACCCGGAGCGCCGCCCTATCACCAGGCGCGACTTCGTGGAGGCCCACTTCCGGCCCGGCGCCTGCCCGGACGGGCACGGGTTCGGCATGCAGAACCTGCTGGACGGCACCGCCCACTACGTCCACGACACCGCGGCCGTCCGGCTGATCGGGCTGGATACCAACTGCCTGGCCGGCGGGGCCGCGGGCTGCCTGGACCGCCAGCAGGCCCGGTGGCTGGAGGCGCGGCTGGCCGAGGTGCACTCGGCCTACCGCGGGCCCGGCGGCGAGGCGGTCAGCACCGGCCACCAGGACCGGCTGGCCGTCGTCTTCTCCCACCACGGCACCGGCACCCTGACCAACGACCGGCACCCCGGCCCCGGCGGCGAGCCCCTGCTCAGCGGGCCCGACGTGCTGGCCATCCTGCACCGCTTCCCCAACGTCGTGCTGTGGCTGAACGGGCACACGCACATCAACGAGATCCGCCCACGCCGCGACCCCGCCGACCCGGCGCGCGGGTTCTGGGAGGTCACCACCTGCTCGATCGCGGACTGGCCGTGCCAGACACGGCTGGTCGAGCTGGTCGACGCGGGCGGGGAGCTGGCCATCGTCTGCACGATGCTCGACCACGACACCCCCCTGGCTCCGTCGTCGCTGGACACCGGCGACGACCTGGCCGCGCTGCACCGCGAGCTGGCCGCGAACGCCCCGTTCGGCGGGCACGGCTCGCACCTCGCGGGCGCGTCGCCCGACCGGAACGTGGACCTGCGCCTGCGCCCGCCCTTCCCGCTGCACCGCCTGGCCGGCGAGTAGCCGCCCCGGTGACACCGGCCGCCCGTAGAGTGGCCGGGTGGTGTCCCCCGGTACCGGTTCCCTGCTGAGCGACGCGTCTGAGGTGCTGCGCCGCGTCTTCGGGTATGACTCGTTCCGCGGCCAGCAGCAGGAGATCATCGAGCATGTGGCGGCCGGCGGTGACGCGCTGGTGCTGATGCCGACCGGCGGCGGCAAATCCCTGTGCTACCAGATACCCTCGCTGCTCCGGCCCGGCACGGGCGTGGTCATCTCGCCGCTGATCGCGCTCATGCAGGATCAGGTCGACGCCATGGTGCACCTCGGCGTCCGGGCCGGGTTCCTCAACTCGACCCAGGACCCGGGCCAGCGCCACCAGGTCGAGGCCGCCTTCGTGGCGGGCGAGCTGGACCTGCTCTACCTGGCGCCGGAGCGGCTGCGGATGGAGCCGACGCTGCGCCTGCTCGACCGCGGGGCCGTGTCCCTGTTCGCCATCGACGAGGCGCACTGCGTGTCCCAGTGGGGGCACGACTTCCGGCCCGACTACCTCGCCCTCTCCGGCCTGCACGAGCGCTGGCCCGACGTGCCCCGCATCGCGCTGACCGCCACCGCCACCCAGGCGACCAGGGACGAGATCGCGCAGCGGCTGAACCTGGCCGGGGCGCGCCACTTCGTGTCGAGCTTCGACCGGCCGAACATCTGCTACCGCATCGTGCCCAAGAACGAGCCCAAGCGGCAGCTGCTGCAGTTGCTGCGCACCGAGCATGCCGGGGATGCGGGCATCGTGTACTGCCTGACCCGGGCCTCGGTCGAGCAGACCGCCGAGTTCCTGATGGGCAGCGGGATCGAGGCGTTGCCGTATCACGCGGGCCTGGACGCGCGGACCCGGAGCGCGAACCAGGCGCGTTTCCTGCGCGAGGACGGCATCGCCATGGTCGCCACCATCGCGTTCGGCATGGGGATCGACAAACCGGACGTGCGCTACGTGGCGCACCTGGACCTGCCCAAGTCCGTCGAGGGGTACTACCAGGAGACCGGCCGGGCCGGCCGGGACGGTGAGCCCTCCACCGCCTGGCTCGCCTACGGCCTCGCCGATGTCGTGCAGCTGCGGAAGCTGATCGACGCCTCCGATGGCGGGGAAGCCCACCGCCGCCGGCAGGGCCGCCACCTCGACGCCATGCTGGCCCTGTGCGAGACCGTCGAGTGCCGGCGCGCGCAGCTGCTCGGCTACTTCGGCGAGCACAGCGCCGCCTGCGGCAACTGCGACACGTGCCTGTCGCCGCCGCAGTCGTGGGACGGCACGGTGGCCGCCCAGAAGCTGCTGTCCACCGTGTTCCGCCTCCAGCGTGAACGGCGGCAGCGGTTCGGCGCGGGCCATGTGATCGACATCCTGCTCGGCAAGAAGACGGACAAGGTCATCCAGCACGATCACGCGTCGCTGACGGTGTTCGGCATCGGCACCGAGCTGACCGACACCCAGTGGCGCGGTGTCGCCCGCCAGCTGCTGGCCCAGGGGCTGCTGGCGGTGGAGGGCGACTACGGCACGCTCACGCTGACCGACGCCAGCGCCGACGTGCTGCGCCAGCAGCGCCAGGTCCCGCTCCGGCGCGAGCCGGAACGGCCGGCGAAGGCCGCGAAGGCGGCGAAGCCGCGGCGCGGCGAGCCCGCGGATCTGCCCGCGGAGGCCATGGGCGTGTTCGAGCTGCTGCGGGCGTGGCGGGCTGGCGTCGCGAAGGAGCAGGGGGTGCCCGCCTACGTGATCTTCCACGACGCGACGCTGCGCGAGATCGCGGCGACGCGGCCCTCGTCCCTCGCCGAGCTGGGCACCGTGAGCGGGGTGGGGGAGACCAAGCTGGCGAGGTACGGGCAGCAGGTGCTGGACACGGTCCGCCCGGGATCCGCCCCGCCCGGCCCGCCCGGATGACGGCCTACCAGCCCGCGCTGTGGCATGACCTGTTCGTCGCCATGGCCGGCGCGGCCGCCGCCCTGACCGGCCTGATCTTCGTGGCCGTGTCGATCAGCCTGGAACAGATCCTCAAGTTCCGCACGCTGCCGGTGCGGGCCGTGGAGACGCTGTCGATCCTGGTCGGCCTGCTGCTCCTGTCGGTGTTCATCCTGGTCCCCGGGCAGGGCCTGACGGTGCTGGGCCTGGAGATGCTCGTCCTCGGGACGGCCCTGGCCGCGGTCCTGCTGGTGAAGAGGCTCCGCCTGCCGCGGACGCCGGGTGATCCCCTGGTCTGGACCCTGGACCCGCTGGCGGTGATCCTGGCCGGCACCCTGCCGATGGCCGCCGCCGGGATCAGCGTGCTGGTGGGCGGGGGCGGCGGGCTGTACTGGCTGGTCGTGGAGCTCGTCGGCGGGTTCGCTGGCGCGGTGTTCAACGCGTGGATCCTGCTGGTCGAGATCCACCGCTGACGGGCGGGACCGCCAGTGGTGGACCGCGTGCGTCAGCGGCTCAGCACCACCTTGAGCGCGCCGGTGCTGGCCGCGCCGGCGAACACGTCATAGGCGGTGAGGAACTCCGCCAGCCCGAACCGGTGTGTCACGAACCGCGTGGCATCCAGCTGCCCGCTGGTGACCAGGCGGAGCAGGGTCGGCGTGGCGTAGGTGTCCACCAGCCCGGTGGTCACGGTGATGTCCCTGATCCACTGCTCCTCCAGGTGCAGGGTGGCCGGCTCGCCGTGCACGCCGATGTTGGCGACCCGCCCGCACGGGCGGACCAGCCGGACGGCCTGCTCAAAGCTCGCCGGGACCCCGACCGCCTCGATCGTCACGTCGGCCCCGAGCCCGCCGGTCAGCTGCCCGATCGCCGCCAGCGGGTCGGCGTGGGCGTTGTTCACCGTGATGTCGGCGCCGAACTGCTTCGCCGCCTCGAGCCGGGCCTCTGCGGGGTCGATGGCGACGATGTGGCTCGGGCTGAACAGGCGCGCACCCATGATCGCCGCCAGGCCGATCGGCCCGGAGCCGACCACCGCGACGACGTCGCCGGGGCTGACGGCGCCGTTCAGCACCCCCACCTCGTAGCCGGTCGGCAGGATGTCCGCCAGCATGAGGATCTCCTCGTCGCTGACGCCCGCCGGCACCTGATAGGTGGAGGTGTCCGCGAACGGGACGCGGACGTACTCGGCCTGGGTGCCGTCGATCTTGTGGCCGAGGATCCAGCCGCCGCCGCCGAGGCACTGCCCGTACCGGCCCTCGCGGCAGAACCGGCAGCGCCCGCAGGAGGTGATGCAGGAGACGAGCACCCGGTCGCCGGGCCTGACGTTCTGTACCGCGCTGCCGACGGCCTCGACCGTGCCGACCGCCTCGTGACCGAGGATGCGGCCGTCGGTCACGGCCGGGACGTCGCCTTTGAGAATGTGAAGATCGGTGCCGCAGATGGTGACCGAGTCCACCCGGACGATCGCGTCGTTGCCGTCGGTGATCTGCGGTGCGGGCACTTCCTCCCAGGCCTTCTGGCCGGGGCCGTGGTAGACAAGAGCGTGCATGGCCTTCCCCAATGCTCGTGGCTGTCGTCCTGAGCCTGCTCGCCGCGCGCTGTCAGCGGCAGGGCCATTGCGCCCGCGCCGCCGGGCCGGATGTCCCGGCCCGCATGAACGGGGCTGGCCACGCCCGGCCACCTGGCGGTTCCCTCAGGTCAGCAGCCAGGCACGTAGAGTGGGCACCCGCCGGGTCATGCCAGTCGGTAGGCTGTCCGCGAAGCAGCAGGGCCGCCGCATTGCGGCCGGTGACAGAAGAGGCTCCAGTGCCCAGTGAGCTCCAGTGACCAGCGAACGGTGCCAGGCCGGTGTCCTCTGAACAGGAAGGCCCGCCGCCGGACATCGACATCAGCGTCGCGCACGTCGCCCGCGTCTACGACTACTGGCTCGGCGGCAAGACCAACTTCGCCTCGGACCGGATCGCCGCCCGGGCCGCGTCCCGGGCGGCCCCCCATGTCATGGAGGGGGTGCGGGGGAACCGGGCGTTCCTGGCCAGGGCCGTGCGGTACCTGGCCGGCCAGGCCGGCATCCGGCAGTTCCTCGACATCGGCACCGGCATCCCCGCCGCCGACAACACCCACGATGTCGCGCAGGCGCTAGCACCCGAGTGCCGGGTGGTGTACGTGGACAACGACCCCATCGTGCTGTCCCACGCCCGCGCCCTGCTGACCACCGGGTCGTCCCAGGGCGCCACCGCCTACCTGGACGAGGACCTGCGCGACGTCGCCGCGATCATGTCGGCCGCGGCCGGCACGCTGGACCTCAGCGAGCCGGTGGCGGTGATGCTGATCGGGATCCTGCAGTGCATCCCCGACGAGGACGACCCGGCGGGCATCGTCAAGCTGCTGATGGACGCGGTCCCGCCCGGCAGCTACCTGGCCGTCTCCCACCCCGCCAGCGACATCGACGTCGTCGGCATGGGCAACCTCGCGTACCGGCTGGGCGAGCTGATGCCGATGGAGCTGAGGTTCCGCTCCCAGGCGGAGGTGGCTGCGCTGTTCGACGGGCTGGAACTGGTCGAGCCGGGGCTGGTCCGGGTGCCGGAATGGCGGCCCGACTCCGATGAGGATCTCGCCAACCCGGCGACCGTCTGGGGCGGCGTAGCGCGCAAGAACTGATCCACTACCGTTTGTCACGTCACTGGGTAGGCTGTCCGCACACAGGCAGGGCCGCACCACGCGGCCCGCGACCCGAAGAGGTGTCAGTGAGCAGCGATTGGCTCGCGGCTCCCCTCCCTGGCGAGGAAGGCGGCCCGCTGCCGGACATCGATACCAGCGTCGCCCACATCGCCCGCGTCTACGACTACTGGCTCGGCGGGAAGGACAACTTCGCCCCCGACCGGGCCGCCGCCGAGGCCGCGATGCGGGAAGACCCCAACGTGGTGGAGGGCGTGCGGGGGAACCGGGCGTTCCTGGCCAGGGCCGTGCGGTACCTGGTCGGCCAGGCCGGCATCCGGCAGTTCCTCGACATCGGCACCGGCATCCCCGCCGCCGACAACACCCACGAGGTGGCGCAGGACCTGGCTCCCGAGTGCCGGGTGGTGTACGTGGACAACGACCCCATCGTGCTCGCCCACGCCCGCGCCCTGCTGACCAGCGAGCCCGAGGGCGCCACCGCCTACCTCGACCAGGATCTGCGCAACGTCGCCGAGATCGTGCCGGCCGCGGCCGGCACGCTGAATTTCAGCGAGCCGGTGGCGGTGATGCTGATCGGGATCCTGCACTGCATCCCCGACGAGGACGACCCGGCCGGGATCGTCAAGCAGCTGATGGACGCGGTCCCGCCCGGCAGCTACCTGGCCATCTCCCACCCCGCCAGCGACATCAACGACCCGGGCGTCCGCAGGCTCGCCTCCCGGCTGAACGAGCTCATGCCGATGAAGCTGAGGTTCCGCTCCCGCGCCGAGGTCGCCGTGTTCTTCGACGGGCTGGAACTGGTGGAGCCCGGCCTGGTCCGGGTGCCGGAATGGCGGCCGGGCGCCGGCACCGATGTCACCAACCCGGCGGCCCTGTGGGGCGGCGTGGCGCGCAAGAACTGACGCCGCCCGGCCTGGCGCGTGGCAGCCGGCGCCCGCCGCGTCCCGGCGCCGGTCAGTCCAGGCCCAGGATGCGCGCCGCGTTCCCGTGCAGCACCTTGCCGAGCACCTCGTCCGGCAGGCCGAGCCCGTCCAGCTCGGCCAGGCACCGCTGCGGCGACAGGAACGGGAAGTCGCTGCCCCACACGAACTGGCCGGCCAGCCGCCCGCGGAGCTCGCTGATCAGCTCGGCCGGGATACGGCGGGGAGCCCAGCCGGAGATGTCGATGTAGATGTTGGTCTTGTGCAGCGCCATCGCGACCAGTTCCATGTGCCACGGCCACCCGAAGTGCGCGGCCACCACGGTCAGCCCGGGGTGGGCGGCGGCGACCGCGTCGAGCCTGATCGGGCGGGCGTAGTCGAGCCTGATGCCCTGCCCGCCCGGCTGGCGGGCCCCGATCCCACTGGTCCCGGTGTGGAAGAGGGTGAGCAGCCCGTGCCGCTCGCAGGCGGCGAAGACCGGCCAGTAGGTCTCATCGTCGGGGGCGAACGCCTGCAGCGACGGGTGGAACTTGACCCCGCGCAGCCCGAGCCGGGCGATGTTGGCCACCTCCGCGACGGCGGCCTCGCCCTTGTGCGGGTCGACGCTGCCGAGGCCGGTGAACACGTCGGGATGAGCGCGGCAGGCGGCCGCCACCGTCTCGTTGGGCACCCGCGGGCGGCCGGTCGCGGTCTCGGCATCCCACGCCAGCAGCACCGCCATGCTCTCCAGCCGGCGGTAGGCCCCGGCCAGCTCCGGCAGCGACAGCCGCTCCACCGGAGTGCGGAAATAGGCCTCGGCCGCCTCGACGTAGCCCGCCATGCTCCCGTCCAGCCAGTCCGGGGTGGGCAGATGGACGTGGAAATCGATGGCTCGCATGTTCACCCGGCACCAGCCTCCAGCGATGTCAGACACCGCCCGTACCGTGAGGCCGACGACCCCGAACGGAAGCGGGCACCCATGAACCCTACCCAGGCCACCATGACCGGCGAGCGTGCCGACCTGCTCGCCTCCCTGGCAAGCAGCGCCATTTCCTGCGCTACACGGTTCGCGACCTGACCGACGACCAGTCCCGGCAGCGCACGGTAGGTTGGCTTGACCGCCGTCACCGTGGAAGGGAAGGCCGATGGGGCCCGGACCTGGCGATACCGCACGCCAGCCAGTGCTGTGGAACGGGTTTGCGAACATGGCCAGCCTGGCCGGCCATGCCGTCACGATCACCCGGGGCGAAGGCGCCTGGGTGTTCGACGCCAGCGGGCGCTCCTACCTGGACGCCCTCGCCAGCCTCTGGTACTGCAACGTCGGGCACGGCCGGGCGGAGCTCGCCGGCGCCGCGGCGGCCCAGATGCGCCAGCTCGCCGCCTACCAGGTGTTCGAGCCGTTCACCAACCCGCCAGCCGAGGAGCTGGCGCGCCGGGTCGCGGACCTGGCCCCGCTGCCCGGGGCCAAGGTGTTCTTCACCCCGGGCGGGGGATCGGACGCGGTGGACACCGCGGCCAAGCTCGCGCGGGCCTACTGGCGCGCGGTCGGCCGGCCCGGCAAGCAGATCAGCATCGCCCGGTCACACGCCTACCACGGGATGAACGCCTACGGGACCTCGCTCGGCGGCATCCCCGCCAACACCGACGCCTATCTCCCGCTGGTATCGCTCATCGAGCACGTGGCCTGGGACGACCCGGCGGCGCTTGACAAGACCATCGAGCAGCTGGGCGCCGACCGGGTCGCCGCCTTCTTCTGCGAGCCGGTGATCGGGGCGGGCGGGGTGTACCCGCCGCCGGAGGGATACCTGACGGCCGTGCGTGAGATCTGCCGGCGGCACGGCGTGCTCTTCATCGCCGACGAGGTGATCACCGGCTTCGGCCGGACCGGCGCGTGGTTCGCCAGCGAGCGGTTCGCGCTGGATCCCGACATGATGACCACGGCCAAGGGGCTCAGCTCGGGCTACGCCCCGATCGGCGCGGTGATAGTCGGGGAGCGGGTCGCCGAGCCGTTCTGGCGGCCCGGGTCCGGTGAGGTGTTCCGGCACGGCTACACCTACTCCGGCCACCCCACCTCCTGCGCGGTAGCCCTGGCCAACCTCGATCTGATCGAGCGGGAGCGGCTGGTCGCGCGGGTGGCCGGGCTCGAGCCGGTGCTGGCCCGCGCCGTTGCCCCGCTGGCCGGGCACCCGCTGGTGGCGGACGTGCGCGCCGGGACCGGCCTGCTCGCGGCGGTCGAGATCGCCGAAGAGGCCCGCGCCGCTGACCCGCAGCTCGGGCCCCGGCTGGTCACCGCCATCCGGGAGCGCGGCGTGATCACCCGCCTGCTGCGCGGGACGGCCCTGCAGATCTCCCCGCCGTTCGTGATCACCGAGCCGGAGATCGGCACAATCGCCGAGGCGTTCGCCGGCGCGCTCGACGCGGCTGGCTGACCGGCGCTGGCTGACCGGCGCTGGCTGACCGCCCGGCGCGGCTGACCGCCCGGCGCGGCTAACCGGCCGGCTGCGTCCCGCGACGATCACGCTTGCCTGGTGACGGGCTGGCCCTGCTCGCCGCCAGCACGCCGCCGCAGACCAGGACGGCTCCCGCCAGCTGGGCCAGGCTCGGCCGCTCGGCCAGCACGGCGGCGGCGAGGCCCATGGCGGCCACCGGCTGCAGCAGCAACAGCAGCGAGGACACGGCAGCGGGCAGCCTGGGCAGCGACGATGTGATCAGCAGCCACCCCACGGTCCCGCTGGTGATCGACACCAGCAGCAGCCACCTGAGCGACGCCCACGGCACATCCAGCTGCAGGCCGCCGAACGCGAGGCCGAGCAGCAGCGACCCGAGCGCGGCGGTGGTGGTGACCTCCGCCAGCGGCCCGGCGATATGCGGGGTACCGGCCGAGGTCTGGCGCAGGATGAGCAGGAAGGCCGAGTAGGCCAGCGACGTCCCGATACCGAAGACGACCCCGGCCAGCGGGCGGCTGTCGCCGGCGCCCGCGCCGGCCAGCCCGGACACCAGCACCACGCCGGCCATCACCACCGGCAGCGCCGCGAGGAACCGCCGTCCCGGGCGCTCACCGAGCAGCACCCACGCGGCCAGCGCCACGAAGAGCACCTGCAGGTTCCCCAGCAGCGTGGCGATCCCGGCCCCGACGTCGGCGATGGCGTGATTCCAGAGCACGAGATCGATGGCGAGGAACGCCCCGGCCGCGAACGCGCCGAGGTGCGCGGCGAGCCGGCGCGGGCCGCGGCGGCGGCGCTCAACGATGGCCAGGGTGAATAGTACCGGCAGCGCGAGGAGGCAGCGGTAGAACGCCGCGGTGGCGGCCCCGGTGTCGGCCAGCTTGATCAGGATCGCGGAAGCAGAGATGCAGGCCGCGCCGATACCGGCCGCCGCGAGAGCCCGGCCCCTGGTGCCGGGCTGGCTGTCAGCACTGGGCTGGCTGTCAGCACTGGCCTGGCTGTCAGCATCGGCCCGGCTGTCAGCGCCGGGCTGGCCGCCGGCGCCCGGCTGGCCAGCAGTCCCAGCGCGGGGAACGCCGACGGTTCCAGCCTGCGGAGATCCTGTGCCTGTCATGACCGTTCTCGCATACGGTGCTGACATGGCACCAACCCTACGAGGGTGGGCCGACAGGAGTCAAAACGCTTTTGGTGCTGACCTGATCGAGGCGCTGACGGCGTGCATCCAGCTGATCAACACCGGCCGCTCACCGGCCGGGGAAGGCCTGCGCGGTGTGGCGGACGTGCGGTCGTTCGGCCGCCGTCACGCCTTCGCCGGCCGTCCCGCCGGGCCGGTGGACGGATGGCCGCCCACTTCGCCATGGGCCGCGCCCGCAAGCTGGCCGCGTGCCGCCCGTCCAGGTCAGCCGCTGTTTTCCGGCCATAGCCGGATGCTGCGCTGGGCCGCATCGAGGATGAGCTGCGCATCGATACCGGCCCGGGATTCGGCGATGCCGAACGCCGGCCATTCGCAGACGAACTCCAGCGGCCCGGCGGGCGGCAGCGGCCAGGTCCACCACCGGGAGATGAAAGAGTGGGGCCCGCCGCCGCCGGCGAACGGGTACAGGACTGGCCCCGCTGGCTCGGAATCGCCGTCCGGCCTGCCGCCGCCGGGGCTCCCGACGGCCTTGCCGCCGTCGGAGTACTGCAGGCCGAGCCTGAATGAGCGCCGGGACGCGGCCAGGTCACGCGGCCCGCCGGGCAGGTGCTCCTCGGGATGCTCGGCACTGGGCCGGATCCGCGCGGTGAGGAAGATCTCGATCCCGGCGGAGAAGGCTGACAGCCCGGTGACCGCCACGGCCACCTGGCCGGTCCGCGCGAGCAGCAGGATGCCGATCGGGACAATCCCCGGAAGCTCCGCGTCCGGCGGCTCCCATGGGTGATGCCTTCGCGGGAGCGCCGGTTCGGGCGCAGGCAAATCGTCAAAGAAACCCATGCAGGCTATTGTCGTCCCGCTCCCGGGCGGCGGGCCATGGGGCAGCATCCCCCTCCCGGGTAGGCCTAGGCCTACCCACCCGCCAGGCCGGGCTGAGGGAGGCCGCGACGGCCGGGCGGTCGGTCCATCCGGGCGGTCAGTCCACCCTGGCGATCACCTCGCCCTGGCGGGCCGTCTGGTCCTCGCCGATCAGCAGGCTGACCCGCCCGGCCGCGGGCGCCAGCACCTCCCCGGACACCTTCTCCACCATCACCTCGGCGAGCAGCTGCCCGCTCGCCACCTGGTCGCCGTCGCTGACGAACCAGGTGGCGAGCACGCCTTCGGCGCCGGGCTCCTTCTCCAACAGCCGCGGGAACACGACCTCGGTCATGCTTTGAGCAGATCGTGCACGGCCGCTTCGATCCGCTCCGGTGTCGGCAGCACCGCGCGCTCCAGCGACCGCGCGTACGGGATCGGCACGTCGGGCACCGCGACCCGCCGCAGCGGCGCCCGCAGCAGGCCCGGGTCGGTCTCGGCCACCCGCGCCGCGATCTCCCCGGACATGCCGAACGACTGGTAGTCCTCGTCGACCACCAGCAGCCGCCCGGTCCTGGCAACCGAGGACAGGACCGTCTCGGTGTCCAGCGGCACCAGGCTGCGCAGGTCGATCACCTCCAGGTCCACCCCGGCCTCGGCCGCCATCTTGTCCGCCACGTCGAGCGCGTGGTGCACCGACAGGGACAGGGTGACCACGGTGGCGTCCGTGCCCACCCGGGCCACGGTCGCCTTCCCGATCGGGGTCTGGTAGGCCTCCTCCGGCACCGGCGCGACCGACCGCGGGTTCTTCGCCATCCAGGGCAGGCCCATGATGCCCTTGTGGAACACGTAGACGACCGGGTTGTCGTCGCGGATCGCGGAGATCATCAGGCCCTTGGCGTCGGCCGGGTTGCTCGGCACCACGACCTTCATCCCGGGCAGGTGCGCGAACGTCCCCCACAGGCACTGCGAGTGCTGCTCGGCGTCGCTGTAGCCGCCGCCGGCCGCCATCATCAGCACCATCGGCACCCGCACGTTCCCGCCGGACTCGTAGTGGATCTTCGCCATGTGGTTGTAGATCTGGTCCATGCACACGCCGAAGAAGTCGGCGAACATCAGCTCGACGACCGGGCGCATCCCCTCGACCGCGGCTCCGATGCCGAGGCCGATGAACGCGGTCTCCGAGATCGGCGTGTCCAGCACCCGCTCCGGGCCGAACTGGTCCAGCAGCCCGCCGGTGGCGCCGAAGATGCCGCCGTAGGCCCCGACGTCCTCGCCGATCACCACGACGCCCTGGTCGCGCTCCATCTCCTGCGCGATCCCCTCGGCGATGGCGCGGGCGGTGGTCAGCTTGCGCCCGGCCTGCCCGGCCCCGGCGCCCGCCGCCGCGCTGGTGTCAGTTGCGCTCATTGTCCTGCCTCCTTCACGTGAAGACGTAGTCGAGCGCCGTCTCCGGCGCGGGAACCGGGCTGGACTTCGCGAACGCGACCGCCTTCTCCACCCGGGCCGATGCCTCGTCCTTGATGGCCTTGGCCGCGTCGGCGTCGAGCACGCCGTCCTGCGTCAGGCGCTGCCCGTAAGCCGGGATCGGGTCCTTGCCGGGGACGTCGGACAGCTCGGGGCGGTAGGCCTGCGGGTCGCCCTCGAAGTGGCCCCACAGCCGCAGCGTGTGCACCTCCAGCAGCGTCGGCCCCTCACCTGACCGGGCGCGGCCGACCGCGGCGCCGGCCGCCGCGTAGATGGCTTCCACGTCGTTGTCCTCGATCCGCTCGCCGGGCATGCCGTAGGCGGCGGCCCGGTCGGCGTTGGACGCGATCGCGGTGGAGACGTCGCGCGGCACCGAGATCGCCCAGTCGTTGTCCTCGACCACGAAGACCACTGGCAGCTTCCACAGCGCGGCCAGGTTGAGCGACTCGTGGAACGCGCCCTGGTTGGCGGCCCCCTCGCCGGTGAACGCGACCGCCACCCGGTCGCCGTCGGCCCGCGCGAACGCGAACGCCTGCCCGAGCGCGGGCGGCAGGCCCTCGGCGATAATGCCCGAGCAGGAGAAGTGGACGCGGGGGTCGAACAGATGCATGTGGCCGCCGCGGCCGTGGCCCAGCCCCGTCTCGCGGCCGAAGATCTCCGCGGTCATCTTGTCCAGGTCCACGCCGTGCGCGATGGCGACGTGATGCGGCCGGTGGGTCGCGGTGACCGCGTCCTCCGCGCGCAGGTGCGCGCACACCCCGGCCGCCACCGGTTCCTGCCCGGCGGACAGGTGCATCTCGCCGGGCACCAGCCCGGCCCCGATGTCGAACGCCGGTTTCTTGTCCGCGTGGTATTCGCGCAGGATCGCCTCCTCGAAGGTCCGGCTGAGCACCATCACCCGGTACAGGTCAAGACGGGTCTTGTCGTCCACTGCGCCTCCTTCGTTCGTCCGGTCAGATGCCATGAGTCGATGCGGTAGCGCTCCGCGAGCAGCCGTTCCCGCCAGCGTCGCTCGGCGGCGCTGGGTGATCGCGGGCGCAGCGGGCCGTACCGGCGTGCCGCCTCGGCCAGCACCGCGGCGCGCGCCGCGGCCACGCCGGTGCCGCACCCCAGCTCGCGCAGCGCGGCCACCGGGCTGCGCCGCGAGTCCGTGGGGTGGGGTTCGTGCGGCGCTGGCGTGAGAAACGCTCCCACCCGGGCGGCCGGGGTGGTCACCAGCAGGGTGGCGTGCGCCAGCGTCCCGTCCCGGGTGAGGTGGCTGGCCAGGCCGGACACCTTGGCTGGCCCGGCGAACACCCCGCGCTCACCGGTGCGGGGCGCCAGCCCGAGCCCGGCGATCACCGCCGCGACCAGCGCGGCCACCTCCGCGGCCAGCCCGGGCGCGCGGCCGGGCGCGGCCAGGCTGATGTTCAGATTGCCCAGGTCCTGGTAGACGGTGCCGCCGCCGCTCGCCCGGCGCAGCACCGGCACGCCGCTGGCCGCGCACGCGGCCAGGTCCACCTCCCGCGCGGCCCGCTGGGCGCGCCCGATCACCACGCAGGATGCGTTCTGCCAGATCCGCAATAACGGGGCGGACGGCCCGGACCGGGCCAGCGCCTCTTCCAGCGCCAGGTTCGCTGCCTGATCGCCGGCCACGCCATCGTGAACGAGCAGGTCCATCCCCGGGGCCCGGCGGTGCGGGGTGCCGGGCGCTGCACCTCCGCCACTAACCCTTCCCGCCTTCGGATCGGCACGAAACTGCAAAACGGATGACATGGTTGCTGTCGGGGGCGGGCGGGTGATAGCCATCGACCGACACCGGCACCGGCGCCGAGGAGGCAGTGGTGAGCGAGAACCAGGGCACGGCAGGCCCCGATCTGGAGGCGGCGGTGGCCCAGATGCCGTTCGCCGCGGCGCTGGGCGTGGTGCTCGGCGGCGGCCTGGCCCAGGTGCGGGCGGTGCTGGGCGGTGACCGTGGACGCTAGGCACGCGATCCTGTTCGAGCCGGTGGCGATCGGGCCCAGGACGCTGCCGAACCGCTTCTACCAGGTGCCGCACGCGAGCGGGTTCGGGTCGGTCAGGCCCAGGACCCAGGCCGCGTTCCGCGCCATCAAGGCCGAGGGCGGCTGGGGCGGGGTGTGCGTGGAGTACGCGCCGATAGCGGCCGACACCGACGACACCCCGGCGGTCGCCGCGGACATCTGGGACGAGGCCGACGCCCGCGCGCTGGGACTGGCCGCCGAGGCGATCCACGCGCACGGGTCACTGGCCGGCCTGGAGCTGTACCACGGCGGCGCGACCGCCCCCAACGGGGCCTCGCGGTTTGTGCGGATGGCCCCGAGCCAGGTCACATCGGATCGGCTGTGGGGCGGGCTGGCCAAGGAGATGACCGCCG
>DATIXO010000179.1:0-2443 GCA_035518495.1 Streptosporangiaceae bacterium | reverse complement strand
ACGACGCGGGCCCGTTCCGTGAGGTGTGCCGAGACCCACTCGGCTACCTCCCGGTGGTACTCGCTGAGGACCTCCGCGTCGAGGTCGAGCAGGTCAGCCAGGTGTTCATGTGCCATGTCCCCGACGGTACCGGCGGCTTGCTGTTGCGGCATATGCTCTTGCGTATGAAGCAAGACACCGACCTGGACGCCCTTGTCCGGCAGCGCATCCGGGGTCTGCGCACGTCGCTGGGCTGGTCGCTGGACGAGCTGGCGGCCCGGAGCTACCTGAGCCCGTCCACGCTGAGCCGGATCGAGACCGGTCACCGGCGGATAGCCCTGGATCAGCTCACGCCGATCGCGAGGGCACTCGGCACCACGCTTGACCAGCTGGTGGAGTCCGGCGACGACGCCGACGTGGTGATCAGGCCACTCCGGGACGAGGCACGGGGCATGACGACCTGGCTGCTGTCGCGCACCGGTGCGCCGCGGGGCATGACGATCGCGAAGCTGCGGGTGACCAGGAAGGTGCCCGCCAGACTGCGCGTCCACCCGGGCCGGGACTGGTTCACCGTCCTGTCCGGCACCATCGTGCTGCGGCTGGGCGAGCGGACCATCCTCGTCCAGGCCGGCGAGGCGGCCGAATTCTCCACGATGGAGCCGCACGCGTTCGGTGCGCGGGACGGAGCCGCGGAGATCCTGTGCATCCTCGACCACGACGGCACCCGCACTCACCTGGGGCCGGGCAGCCTCTTCCCCGGGACCGGCCCCGAGGAGGCCTGACCGGCCCGGGGGCGCCGCCGGGCCGGCCTGTATGTGTCCAGTCAGCATGCCCGCAGAGGACGCGCTGTCATCGGCGGGACCGGCCTTGTCATGAGATGCGCGGCGAGGGGCGGTGGGCGGTGGGTTAGCTACAGGCTGGTCCACCAGGCGCCGATGATCACATCGTGGGCGATGGCGGTGTCGATGGTGTGGTGCAGGGCGAGGCTGACGATGCGGTCATCGTGGGGGTGGAACGGCCGGGCGGGGTCTTCGCCCAGCACGGGGCCGAAGGCATCGATGAGCGGCTCGCACAGGCTGGCCAGCTGCGGCTTGACGCTGTGCCGCGCAACGCCCACCGGGCGGCGGTACACCATCGCCATGTCAATCATCGTCGTGCGCGGCCGCATCCGGAGGCAACCAGCCGATACCCCGGGCATTTCCGCGGCGCGAACTTCCCCCGCCGTGCTACGCCTCATCGCGGGTGGACGGCGGAGACGAAGCCGCCTCGCCATCCGCCGCCGCAGGCGCCGTTGCTGGCAACATGCTGGCCGACCGAGGCGTGCCCGCCGCGATGCTCGCGGCGTCCGTCCGGGATGGCCAGGTGATGCGCGGCCTGGCGGCGACTGCCGCCAATGCCACCGGGGGTGGGCCTGGCATCAGCGCCGGGCGATCAGCGCCAAGTGGGCCGCTGCGGTGTCATGGCGTGCGTTCCAGGATCTCCGGCACCGGGACGCCGCCGGTGGCCTTACCGGTGATCGGCGGATTCGGCAGCGAGTTGTCGCCGGGTTCGATGACGAACCTGTGCTCGAGCGAATACCACGTGCCCGTCACGCCCGGATCGGGCGCCGGCTCGCTGGGGGTGTCATGCCCGAGGTAGTGGCCGACGAGCGCGGCGGTCACCCCGAACTGAGCATCGGTCTCCAGGTTCGGATCGTCGCTCGAGTACACCTGCGAGAATTGCGTCTTGTAGCCCGGCTTGCTGATCAGGAAGTGGATGTGCGCGGGGCGCATGTTGTGGCGTCCCTGCGCCCGCAAAAGGTCGCCCACCGGGCCGTTGACCGGGATCGGGTAACCGGCCGGCTTAACGGAGCGGAAGCTGAACCGCCCGTTCTGGTCGGTGATGAACCTGCCCCGCAGGTTCATATCCGCCTGACGCGGATCCTGGTTCTCGTACAGACCCTCGCCCGAGGTGTTCCAGACGTCGACCTCGGCATCCGCGACCGGGCGCCCGTCCAGGTCGACCACGGAGCCCGTGACGAAGATCGGGTCACCGGGGGTCGGCGACCGCACGATTGACGCGCCGTTCTCCTCCCGCGGCGAGCCGGCCCGCCAGAACGGTCCCATGAGGTTCGCCGTCGTCTCGTGCACCCCGCCCTCACCGTTGTTCTGCAGGCATACCAGGGACGACACGCCAAGCGAGCCCGCGATCAGAACGACCTCGTTATGTGATTCACTAGTGAGCTGGCCGAGCCTCGCGACGATCCGCGCGATGTGCTGAAACTCCGCCTCGGTCAGGTGTGTCTCCCGCACGAACGCGTGCAAGTGCCTGACGGCCGCGGCGAGCAGGTCCCTCGTGCGAGGCTCCTTCGCGCGTTCCACCTCGGCCAGCACCGCCGCCGTCACATCATCTGGGCCCGTAATCACCGCGGCTCCCTGCCCGATACGCACGATCAGCTACTGACCAGGCCACGCCGCGCCTCACC
>DATIXO010000178.1:0-4561 GCA_035518495.1 Streptosporangiaceae bacterium | reverse complement strand
TACGGGTTCGAGGACTACACCCGCGTCAAGCACGTGATGTCCTCGCTGGACTGAGCGCACACCGCGGCTCTCCCGCGTGGTCTCATGGCTTCGTTCCCCGCGTGATCTCACACGGCTGCCTGGAGGTGCGGTGGAGCAGGGGACCACGTGGTACACCATCCTCGGCGTGCTGCCGGGAGCCTCTGCCGGGGAGATCCAGCAGGCATACGACGACAAGGCGGGGCTGCTGCGGCCGGAGATGATCGCCGGCGCGCCGTCGAACGTGGTGGCCGCGGCCTCCCGCGCGCAGGGATTCCTCGACGCGGCGCTGCGTGTTCTCGGCGATCCCGCGAACCGGGCGGGGTACGACAGGCAGGCGGGCATCGTCACCGCAGGCGGGGGCCTGGGCGGCCCCGGGGACTCCCCCACCGGATCCGGGTACCGGTCATCGGACTTCGACTTCGTGGCCGGCGGCGCGGGCGCCGAGGTGCTGGGCGCCCTGATGGCGCTGTCCGACTGGCTGGCGCCCCACCCGAGCCCGCCCCGCCGGGCCCCGGTGCCCGATGTGCGGGGCCTGTTCTACACCGTGTGCCTGGAGATCGTGGGCAGGCTCGGCCTGCGGATCACGCCGGTCCTGCTGACACCTCACCCGATGCCGGTCGACGGCCTCGTGGTCGGCCAGTCGCCCATGCCACCGGCGAAGATACGCCGGGCCGGTGAGCTGACGGTCCAGGTGTGGCACCCGTCCATCCAGTCTGCTGGCGCGGGCTGACGCAAACCCCTGGCAAGCCGGCGTCCATAGAATTGAACTCATGCTCGACGATTCCGAGATCCAGCGGATCCTTGTCATCACCGCCCATCCCGACGACGTGGACTTCAGCGCGGCCGGCACGATCGCGCTGTGGACCGACGCCGGGATCGAGGTCACCTACTGCATCGTCACCGACGGCGACGCGGGCGGGCACGACGAAAGCGTGCCCCGGGCGGAGATGGCGCAGCTGCGCCGCGCCGAGCAGACCACCGCCGCCAAGCAGGTGGGCGTGCACGACCTGCGGTTCCTCGGATACCCGGACGGCAGGGTGGAGGCCACCCTGGCGCTGCGCATGGACCTCGCCCGGGTGATCAGGCAGGTACGGCCCGGCCGGCTGGTCTGCCCCTCACCGGAGCGGAACTACGCCCGGCTCGGCACCAGCCATCCCGATCACCGCGCGGTCGGCTCGGCGGCGCTGGACGCGGTCTACCCCGACGCCCGCAACCCCTTCGCCTTCCCGGAACTGCTCGCCGGCGAGGGCCTCGAGCCCTGGACCGTGCGCGAGGTCTGGATCCCGGGCGGGCCCACCCCTGGCCACTACGTCGACATCACCGCGACCTTCCCGCGCAAGGTCGCGGCGCTGCGGGCGCACCAGAGCCAGACCGGGCACATGGAGAACCTGGAGGAGTTCCTGCGTGGCTGGCTGGCCCGGGCGGCCGCCCAGGGCGGCCTGCCCGAGGGCAGTCTCGCGGAGGCCTTCCAGGTCATCAACACGGCCTGACCCGGGGCGCACCGGCCGCCTGATCCGGGGCGCACCGCCGCCTGACCCGGGCGTCCGGTCACCTGACCAGGGCGTCCGGTCACCTGACCATCCGGCCCGGCCGCTTTCGCGCCCGGGCCGGATGCCAACATATAACGCTCAGATCACACAAGATTTCAGCCGTATCACGATGGGTCTGGTGCGCTGGCGCTCACCGGCCTAGGTTGGCTCTCAGGCGCATTCGCCGGACCGGGAGGAGACCGCGCATGGCCAGCATCACCGTCACGGTCGACGGGGTCACGTACACAGATGACGTGGAACCGCGGCTGCTGCTCGTCCATTACCTGAGAGACAGGCTCGGCAAGACCGGCACTCCCGTCGGCTGCGACACATCCAACTGCGGCGCATGCACGGTGCACATGAACGGTGTGTCCGTGAAGAGCTGCGCGGTGCTGGCGGTGCAGGCCGACGGCGCCGAGATCACCACCATCCAGGGCCTGGCCAACGGCGAATGGCACCCGCTGCAGAAGGCCTTCAACACCGAGCACGCGCTGCAGTGCGGCTACTGCACACCCGGCATGATCATGGCGGCGGCCGACCTGCTGCGGACCAATCCTCATCCGAGCGACGAGGAGATCCGCGACGGGCTGGAGGGCAACCTCTGCCGGTGCACGGGATACGAGAACATCGTCCGCGCGGTCCGGCGCGCGGCCGAGGCGGGAGCGACCTCATGACCACCGACACCCAGGCAGCGGCCCCCGAGCTCGGCAAGGCACGCACCCGTAAGGAGGACGCCCGGCTGCTGACCGGCCAGACCAACTGGACCGACAACATCGTCCTGCCCGGCATGCTGCACATGTGCTTCGTGCGCAGCCCGTTCGCGCACGCGCGGATCACCTCGGTGGACGTCAGCGCCGCCCGGAGCATGCCAGGCGTGATCGCCGCTTTCTCCGGCGCCGACTTCGCCGACGAGCAGGCCAGCCTGCCGTGCGGGTGGCCGGTCACTGAAGACATCGTCATGCCGCCCCACCCACCGATGGCGACCGAGGAGGTCCGCTACGTCGGCGAGGCGGTCGCGGTGGTGATCGCCAGGGACCGGTACACGGCAGCGGACGCCATCGCCGCCGTGGACGTCGACTACGAGCCCCTGCCGCCGGTGCTCGACATGCGGGCCGCCCTCGAAGAGGGCTCGCCCAAGGTGCACGAGGCCGGCAACAAGTGCTACGTGTGGCCCTTCGTGCAGGGCGACATCGACGCCGCCTTCCGCGACGCTCCGGTAGTGCTGGAGCGGACCTATCGGCAGCAGCGGCTGATCCCCTGCGCGATGGAACCACGCGCGGTGATCGCCAGCTATGTGGCGGGCGAGGTCACCCTGTGGTCGGCCACCCAGATCCCGCACGTGCTGCGATTCGCGCTCGGGGCATTCTTCGGGATCCCAGAGCAGAACATCCGCGTCATCGCCCCCGACGTGGGCGGCGGCTTCGGCTCCAAGCTCCAGGTGACGGCCGAGGAAGTGCTCGCGGTGCTGGTCGCCCGCAAGCTCGGCAGGCCGGTCAAGTGGACCGAGTCCCGCAGCGAGGGGAACCTCACGGTCCATCACGGCCGCGACCAGTGGCAGAAGATCAGGATCGCGGCCGACCGGGACGGCCGGCTGCGCGGCCTGGACGTCGACCTGCTGGCCGACATGGGCGCCTACCTGATGCTGGTGACGCCGGGCGTGCCGCTGCTCGGGGCGTTCATGTATCCCGCCATCTACAAGATGGACGCGTACTCGTTCAAGTGCACCGGTGTGTTCACCACCAAGATGCCCACCGACGCCTACCGCGGCGCGGGGCGCCCGGAGGCCACGTTCGCCATTGAGCGGATCATGGACGAGCTGGCGGCCGAGCTCGGCATGGACCCGCTGGAGGTCAGGGAGCGGAATTGGATCAAACACGAGGAGTTCCCGTACACCTCGATCTCCACCCTGGTCTACGACAGCGGGAACTACGAGGCGGCCACGGCCCGGGCCAGGGAACTGTTCCGCTATGACGAGCTGCGCGCCGAGCAGAAGTCCCGGCGGGAGGCCGGTGACCCGGTCCAGCTGGGCATCGGTATCTCGACCTTCACCGAGATGTGCGGGCTCGCGCCCTCCCGCGTGGTCGGCTCGCTGAGATACGGGGTCGGCGGCTGGGAAAGCGCAACGGTGCGGGTCCTGCCCACCGGCAAAGTCGAGGTGGTGACCGGGTCCAGCGCCCACGGCCAGGGCCACGAGACCGCCTGGAGCCAGATCGCCGCCGACAAGCTGGGCGTCCCGTTCGAGGACGTCCGGGTATTGCACGGGGACACCCAGGTGTCGGCCAAGGGGATGGACACCTACGGTTCCCGGTCGCTGACCGTGGGCGGTATCGCCCTGTCCGGCGCCTGCGACAAGGTGATCGCCAAGGCCAAGCGGGTGGCGGCACACCTCATGGAAGCCAGCGAGAACGACATCGAGTTCACCGCCGGCCGGCTCCATGTGCGTGGCGACCCGGAGCAGGGCGTCTCCCTCCAGGAGATCGCCCTCGCCACGTTCACCGCGCACAACTTCCCCGACGGTGTGGAGCCCTCGCTCGACTCCGACGCCACCTATGACCCGGAGAACTTCTCGTTCCCGCACGGGACGCACCTGTGCGCGACCGAGGTCGACACCGAGACCGGCCGGGTCACCATCCGCTCGTACGTGGCCGTGGACGACGTGGGCAAGGTCGTGAACCCGCTCATCGTCGAGGGCCAGGTGCACGGCGGCATCGCCCAGGGCATCGCGCAGGCGCTGTATGAGGAGGCCGTCTATGACGACGACGGCAACCTGCTCACCACGACCCTGGCCGATTACCTGGTTCCGTCCGCCCCTGACCTGCCGCACCTCACCACCGACCGGACCGAGACACCCGCCACCACCAACCCGCTCGGCGTCAAGGGCGTCGGCGAGGCGGGCACGATCGCGTCCACCCCGGCGGTGGTGAACGCCATCGTCGATGCGCTGCGGCCGATGGGCATCGACGACGTGCCGATGCCGTGCACCCCCGAACGGGTCTGGCGGGCCATCCAGT
>DATIXO010000177.1:0-53988 GCA_035518495.1 Streptosporangiaceae bacterium | reverse complement strand
CCTGCCCGTTTCCGCGTGGCCTTCCCCGCCGCCCGGCGCTCCTCGGCCGTGGCCGCCAGATCGTGCAGCGCGGCGGCCGGGCGTGGCCGCCGCGCTGCCACCTTCCCCCGGCCCTCAGACGCCTTCAACCGCTTTCAGCCGCCCGGAGTGGACCGCGTTGACGAACTCGGTGTAGTCCTTCTCGTTCTGGTCGGCGTAGCGCTGGGAGAAGTCGGTGATCGATGTGTCGAAGGCGTCGCTGCCGCCCAGGTAGGCGGCGATGGCGACCGGGTCGCCGGACCGGGCGTGGGCCCGCGCCAGCGTCCACCCGCAGATGCGTGCGTAGTAGGTGAGCCCGAGCGGGATCATGTCCTCGACCAGGGCTGAGCCCTTCATGTCGCGCAGCTGGCGCCAGTAGAAGTGGCGGCGCACATCCAGGCCCTTGGTCCAGCCGAGGTAGATGTCGCTGGCGGCCTGCATCATCCGCTGCCCCTGCACCACCCGCTCACCGTGCTGGCGGTACCGGCTCTTGCCGGCGTAGGGCTCCAGCACCGAGGCCGTCGCCTCCTTGATCTGCAGGAACAGCGGATCGCGGGCGTCGCGTCCCTGGAGCAGCACGATGAACGCCCGGGTGCCGACGCTGCCCACGCCGACGACCTTGCGGGCCGCGTCCACGATCTCGAACCGCTCCAGCAGTTTGCGCCGGTCGTCTTGCAAGGTGGCCCGGTAGGCGCGGAACTGCTCGTGGATCACCGGCACGACCTGGTCCGCGGACAGCCCGTAGGTGGCGGCCAGGTCGCGCGCCGGGACCACGATCGGCGGCTGGCTGACGATCCGGTAGGTGCCATTGACCTGCTCGCAGAGCTTGGACAGCGCCTGCAGGCTGTCGCGGGTGTGCGCCTTCGCCAGCGTCTTTTCCGCCCGCTTCCCCGCCGTCTCCGCCGCCTTCTCCTCCGCCCGATCCGCCTTCTCCAGCTTCGCCGCCCGCTTCTCGGCCTTCTTGGGCGCCTTTTGCCGCTTGTCCGCCTTCTCGGCCTTCTTCGCCCCCTTCTCCTGCCTCACCGTCCCGGCCACCAGATTGCGGATCCCGGCCCGCAGCTCCTCCTCGTCCAGGTGGGCATACCAGATGTCCATCGTCCCCATCTGCGCGAACGAAGCCATCGCCTCCCGGTAGGCCCGCACCGACGCCAGCACCGCCGCCCGCGTGTCCGCCCTGGAAAACCCGTTGTGCCGGGCCGCGATCTCAAAACTCGCCGCCATCCGCTTCACGTCCCACTCAAACGGCCCCGGCAGCGTCTCATCGAAATCGTTCACATCGAACAGCAGCACCCGCTCCGGCGAGGCGAACGCGCCGAAGTTCGACAGGTGCGCATCCCCGCACAACTGGGTCTCCAGCCCGGCCACCGGCGTCTCGGCCAGGTCCGCCGCCATGATCTTGGCCGCACCCCGGTAGAACGTGAACGGCGAAACCATCATCCGGCCATGACGCACCGGCACCAGATCCGGCTCCCGGGTCGTGTCCTGCTCCTCCAGCAGCGCCACCGGATCGGGGCGGTCCGCCGCCGGGGCCCACTTGGTATGGCTCGACAGCTCCGCCCGGTCCCGGGCCTCCAGGCCCATGGCCTCACGATCGTCCACGCTCGGATGCGCAACCTTCCGCACGGGCATCCAGCCCACCTCCTGTTCTGCACATGACACCGCCCGGCGCCGGGCCGCGGCGCTCCCCGCCCGCGGCCAGGGCCGGAACCGGGGAGCCGCAAGGCGGCCGGCCGCTCGCGCGCTCCCGGTGGTTTCATCCTGCCCGCGCCGCGGCCGGGCGGCATCACCCAATGGGGATGAACCCGGCGTGACGGCCAAGTGAACGCGGCGGGCCGGCGCCGGCTGGCCCGGCTCGTCGTGAGGTGGCTCATCATGGAGTATGGCGACGGAGCCGAACCCGGCCAGGGAGCCGGACCCGAGCAGAGATCCGGAACCGGCCGGCGAGCCGGACCCGGCCGCCCGGCCCGCGATCGGGCTGGCGCCGGCCGCCGGACGGGGCGAGCGCTGGTGGCCGGTTGCCACGGCGATCATCGTGGTGGCCGGCCTGCATGTGATCCTGCCGGCCCGCTACCGCATCCAGCCCGTCTGGGCGGTCCCGGCCGTGCTGCTCGGGCTGCTGGCGGTGCTGATCGCCGGGGACCCGGGCCGCATCGACCGGCAGAAGGCCTGGCTGCGGGCCGTCACCGGGCTGGTGATCGCCTTCATCACGCTGGCGAACCTGTTCGCCGCGGTGCGGCTGGTGGTGGACATCCTGACCAGCAACAAGCTCTTCGCCGACAACCCGGGCGGGCTGCTCGCGGCCGGCGGCGTGATCTGGGTGACGAACGTGATCGCGTTCGCGCTGTGGTACTGGGATCTCGACCGCGGGGGCGCCGCCGCCCGGGCCCACCCGCCGGGCAAGAGCCCGGCGTTCGTCTTCCCGGAGATGCAGCACCCCGGCTACGTGCCCGCCACCTGGGTGCCGCAGTTCGTCGACTACCTGTCGCTGGCGTTCTGGACCGCGATGGCGTTCAGCCCCACCGACATCTCGGCGATCAGGCCCTGGGCCAAGCTGCTCATGATGCTCGAGGCGGCCGCGTCGCTCGCCCTGGCCGCGCTCGTGATCGCCCGCGCTATCAACATCCTCTAGCGGCGCCCTGAGCCCAGCCCTAAGCCCCGGTCGTGCTCTTCGGTGCCGTAGTTGCCCTCGATGAGCGCCGCGAGCGTGGCCCGGGTGTGCGCGACGTGCTCCGCCCCCACCCGCCCGGCCAGGTCGGCGTCCACCCGGTCGATCACCGACCGGATCACCACGGCCGCGGCGCGGCCCCGTTCGGTGAGGGTGACCGTCAGCCGGCGGCGGTCTTCCGGGTCTGGTGAGCGATCGAGGTAGCCCCGGGTGACGAGGGTGTCGACGACCTGGCCGGCCGCCTGCTTGGACACCCCGAGCCCCTTGATGATCTGGCTGAGCGGCGCCCCGGAGCGGGCGATGGCGGCGATCACGAAGCTGCCGTTGCGCGGCATGTCGTCGCATCCCACATCGGCCAGGGCCTGCTGGATCGCCGACCTGTAGGCGGCCCGGGCCGCCCGCAGCAGCACCGGGAACGCCACCTCGTCGAACCAGTCCGGATCGCCGGTCACGCCCTCAAACTATAGACAGCTTTCAGGACAGTCACGTTCGTTTACTGGCATCCCAGCTGCCATCCGGCCGCGTGCCCGGATCACCGGGCGGGGGCCGTATCGAGGTCGGGGCCGGGTGTCTCGCTGCTGGCGGCGAGCTGGTGGGTGAGCCGCGTGAGCAGCTCCATGAGCCGCGGGTGGTGCTCCGCATCCCAGCCAGCGGCCAGCCGCGCGACGGCGTCGCGCCGGGCCCGCATCAGCTCGTCGAACGCGCGCTGGCCGGTCTCGGTGAGCGGCACCGGCTCGGCCGGGCCGTCCGTCAGCGGACCCGCGTATCCGGACGCGACCAGCTCACCGAGCCGCCGCTCCAGATCGGCGTCGGTCATGTACAGGTGCTCGGCCAGCTCGTGGCGGCCCCAGCCGGGATGCTCGCCGACGCGCAGCAGCAGCCAGGCGGCCCGGGGGGTGGTGTGGATGCTGGCCGCCGAGACCAGGCCCGCGTAGACCTCGCGCCGGCGCTCGCGGCTGAGCAGCGCGGTCAGCGCACGCTCCATCTCCTGGTCCGACGTGCGGATGGTGGGCCTGGAGGTCGGGGCCAGCGTGTCCGCCGGGTCCTGCGCGCCGGTGCTGGTGCGCAGCGGGACGTCCTTGAGCGTCCAGCTCAGGGCGAACGCCAGCACGCCGAACGGCACGGCCACCAGGAACACCGTCTGCAGCGAGGTGGCGTAGCCGCTGATGTAGCCGGCGTGCACGGCGGCCGGCAGCTGTGCCAGCTGCGCCGGGCTCGCGCCGCTGGCCGCCGTCACCCCGGGCGGCAGCGACAGCCCGTGCAGGGCGGTGGCCAGGTTCCCGGCCAGCACGTTGGAGAAGACGGCGCCGAAGGTGGCGGTGCCGAACGAGCCGCCGATGGACCGGAAGAACGTCACGCCGCCGGTGGCCGCACCGAGGTCGGCGTAGCTGACGGCGTTCTGCACGGCGACGACGAGGACCTGCAGCGACGCGCCGATGCCGGCCCCGAGCACCAGCATGTACAGCGAGGACAGCCAGTCGCTGGTGGCCACGCCCAGATGGGACAGCAGGTAGAGCCCGAGCGTCATGGTGGCGGTGCCGACGATCGGGAAGACGCGGTAGCGGCCCCACTTGCTGACCAGCCGCCCGCTGACGATCGAGGTGGTCAGCAGGCCGGCCATCAGCGGCAGCAGCCGCAGCCCGGACACGGTCGGGCTGACGCCCTTGACGATCTGCATGTACTGCGGCAAGTACGCGATCGAGCCGAACATGGCGAACCCGACCACGAAGCCGACCGCGCTCGCGGCGGAGAACACCCGGTTGCGGAACATGTGGAGCGGAATGACCGGCTCGGCGGCGCGGCTCTCCGCCCAGATGAACCCGGCGCCCAGCACCACCGCGGCCGCGCCCATGATGAAGATCGGCGCGGATGACCAGGGGTAGGTCGTCCCGCCGAGCGAGGTGAGCAGCACCAGGCTGGTCGCCGCGCCGGCCAGCAGAGCCGTGCCGAGATAGTCGATGCGGTGCTGGGCCCGGCGCAGATGCCCGGGCAGGACCGCGGCGACCACCGCCAGCGCGACGACGCCGATCGGCAGGTTGACGTAGAACACCCAGCGCCACGACAGGTTGTCGACGAAGAACCCGCCGATCAGCGGGCCGATGACACTGGTCACCCCGAACACGCTGCCGAACAGGCCCTGGTAGCGGCCGCGATCCCGGGGCGGGACGACATCGGCGACGATCGTCTGCGCGCCCGTCAGCAGGCCGCCGCCCCCGATGCCCTGCACCGCGCGGAACGCGATGAGCATCAGCATGGAGTGGGCCAGCCCGCAGAGCGCCGACCCGATGAGGAAGATGACGATCGCGGCCTCGAAAAACACCTTGCGCCCGTACAGGTCGCCCAGCTTGCCCCACAGCGGCACGGACACGGTGGAGGCCAGCAGGTAGGCGGTCACCACCCAGGACAGGTGCGACAGCCCGTGCAGGTCGCCGGCGATCGTGGGCAGCGCGGTCGCCACGATCGTCTGGTCCAGCGCGGCCAGCAGCATCCCCAGCAGCAGCGCGCCGATCACGATGAGCGTCCGGCGCTGGCTCAGCGGGCTGTGCTCGTGCTGTTCCACTGCCCCTCCTTCCCGGCGCCGGCTCCCAGACAGATCATGCGCTGGCGGGAGCCGGGGGACACCTGCCCGCGGCTAGATTCTCCACCTGCGGCGCCGCCCGCCACCCTGCGGCGCTGCCCGCCACCCCGGCGGGCCAGCGGGGTGAGAACGGGCATAACGGGTATTGTCGTGCCAGATCAACGCTGACGGATGGCCGCTTGACTGTTACCGATACCCCGCCAGGCACCCCGCGGTTCGAGCACGCCGCGGTGCTCTACGGCAGCACGGATGAGTATCTCGACGCGGTGCTGGGCTTCGTGGCCGCGGGGGTGGAGCGCGCCGACCCGGTGCTCGTGGCGGTGCCCGGCCCGCGGCTCGGGCTGCTGCGGGACCACCTGGACGGGCAGGCAGGCCAGGTGAGTTTCGCCGACATGGCGCAGATCGGCGCCAATCCGGCGTGGATCATCCCGCGGGTGGCGGCCTTCGCCGGCGCCCATCCCGGCCGGGCGGTGCGCTATGTCGGTGAGCCCGCCTGGGAGACCCGCACAGCCGCGGAACTGTGTGAGGCGACCCGGCACGAGGCCCTGATCAACCTGGCGTTCGCCAGCACCGCCGCCAGCATCCTGTGCCCCTACGACCGCACCCGGCTGGCCCCGGGCGTCATCGCCAACGCCGAGCGCACCCACCCGGTGATCATCCGGGACGGGCGGTCACGGCCCAGCCGCGCCTACCCCGCCGCCGGCCTGGTGCCGGCCGACTGCGACCAGCCGCTCCCCGCCCCGCCCGCCCGGGCGGCCGCCATCGCCTATACCGATGAGCTGGCCCAGGTCCGGGCGTTCACCGCCGCGCACGCGCGCCAGGCCGGGCTGACGGCCAGCCGGGCCGGCGACCTGGTGATCGCGGTCAGCGAGCTGGCGGCGAACACCTGGCGCCACACCGGCTCCGGCGGCACCCTGCACGTCTGGACCTCGGGCGGCGAGCTGCTCTGCCAGATCCACGACAGTGGCCACATCACCGACCCGCTGGCCGGCCGGCGGCGGCCCGCCCCCGAGGCCGGCAACGGCAGCGGCCTGTGGGTCGTCCACCAGCTCTGCGACCTGGTCGAGCTGCGCACCGCCAGCACCGGCACCACCATCCGGCTGCACGTCCGGCTCGCGCCCTGACCCACCCGCGGGCGGCTCAGCCGCCGGCTGGGCTGTCACCCGCCGGCCCGCCGTCCGAGACGGCCGCGATGGCCTGCTCCAGCGTGTCGTAGCGCGGCAGCCGGTCGGCCAGGCCGGTGATCCACAGCGTCTTGGTGTACCGGTACCTGGCGCCGGCCAGGGCCAGGATCCCGTTCCTGGCGGTGAGCTTCTTCCAGTGCCCGACGATGACGGCCAGCGAGCTCGTGTCCATGAAGTCGACGGCGGCGAGGTCCAGGACGATGCGGTCGGATTGCTGGCGCGCGGTGGCCAGGTACGCATCGAACTCGCGGCTGGTCACCGCGTCAAGCTCGCCGCTGACCGCCACGACCATGACCTGGCCGTGGCGCTGGGACGACAACCCGAGCCCCTCCACACGCACCCCCCCGGACGGTCAGCACCCCAGAGCAACAGAACGCGGGCCAATCGTATGCGGGAACGAGGCCGCCGGTCTCCCCGGCACGGGCGGGCACCTACTCGATCGGGATCTCCCGGTAGGCAGCGTCCAGGTCCACCCCGCGGCGGCGCTGCACCATCCGCGCCACCAGGTAGATGACCAGCCCGGACAGCAGGATGAGGATGTTCAGCAGGAACATGTCGAACGACCGGCTGCCGAACAGGATCCCGCCGCCGCCTTCCGGCTTCCAGGTGATCCCGGACAGCGGGTCGTGCAGGTAGTCCCAGCCCATGAAGCCGGCCGCGATCAGTGACAGGACGCCGACGATCGACATCACCGGCACCCCGGCCAGCCGCCAGTTGACGGAGGAGTTCTCCCAGATCTTGCGCTGCCGGTACGGGAGCACGATCGCGGCGACCGAGGTGATGCAGAACGACAGGATGAAGCCGAAGATACCGGTCAGCGTCTTGAACGGGGAATCGGGGCGGGTGTACAGCCACAGCGCCCCGATCGAGCCCAGACCCATGACGGCCAGCGCGTTCACGGGGGTGTGCCGGCGCCCGCTCACGTTCGAGAGCCAGGACGGCATGACCCCGTCGATCCCGTAGGCGAGCAGGTTCCTGGACGCGTTGAGGATCTGGCCGGGCAGCCAGGAGTAGGCCCAGAAGATGAAGCCGAAGCAGAGCAGGAAGGCCACGACGGCGTTCCCCATCGCGTAGGACGCCAGCTCGCTATAGGTGGGCGCGGTGCTGAAATGGAGCGCCGCCCCGTTGTTGAAGGAAAGCGCGCCGAGGAAAGTGGTACCGGCCGTGCGCTGGAACATCCAGACCAGCAGCATGGCCGCGCCCGTCGATATGATCGCCGCGGCCGGCATCGACCAGATCTGCACCCGGCCCGGCCTGCGCACCTCGCCACCGATATAGGCGGAGGACTGGTTGAACACCAGCTCGAGGTAGATCCAGGTGATCGGGATGATGGTCCAGTACAGGCTGAACGGGGCGGTGACGAAACCGTCCTTTTTAGCGGCGGTGAGCACCGCGCGGTAGGGATCGGGGGTCCCGGCGGTTGCGGCCAGCGAGTGGTTGAATCCGGACCGGAAGCTGGCCGGGTTCTTGGTCAGCAGCAGCACAATCGTGAGCACGACGCCCAGCATCGCGATCACGAACAGGATGTTCTGGATCCGGAAGTAGAAATTCATGCCGGTCGCGAAGATAATGACCAGGATCACGATCAGCGCGGTGCCGGTCAGGAACGCCCCGGTCGGCGTCGAGAGCCGGTCGCCCCAGGTGATCAGCCCGGGATTGTTGGTCAGCACGCCAAGCGAGCGCAGCAGCGGGGTGAGCCCGTAGTAGGCGAAGAACGCGGACGGCACCCCGCCGTAAAGGATCCACCAGACCGTCTGGTTCCAGTTGGACATCATCCCCCACGCGGGCCCGAGCGCGCGGCTCACGTAGACGTAGTCGCCCCCCGAGCGGGGCATCGCCACGGACAGCATCGCGAAGACCATCGACGTGGGCAGGACAATGATCAGCGCAAAGACAAACGAGAGCTGGATGTTGGCGCCGGGATAGAAGGCGGGGATGAGCGAGATCGCGAACAGCGTCATGAGCCCGATGCTCACGAAAAGGATGTTATAGACCAATACGCTCCATTTGCCCGCTGCGCGGACGAGGCCGGTCGACTTCCTGGCGTAGAGCCCGGACTCTTCACGTACTGTCATCGCCACCTCCTGCTTCGCAGGTCAATGTCAGGATTTGCTGCTGTTTTGGCCGAATGGCATCGTAGCGCGCTCGGGTGCCGAAGCGGGAGCAGCCGCCATTATCCGGTCCGCGATCTCGCCCATAGGGGCGAGCCAGATCCCCCCGTGCTGAGTGATCCTGTCGATCAGCCCGCCAAGCGCCTTGGCCCGCGCCGGGCGGCCGGACAGGAACGGGTGCATGGTGATCACGCAGCATGCGCCCTCCTCCGCGTAGGCCAGTACCTCCTCCCACCAGTGCTCGGCGACCAGGGACGGGCGCTCGATGGTGCCGGAGCCGGTGACCCCGGGCCAGAACGCGTACTTCTCCCAGTCATCGAGCGCCCAGGAAACCGGGATCTCGGCGATCGGGCCACCCGCCAGCTGGCGGACATACGGCAGGTCGGCGTCGAACAGGCTGCTGTCGAAACGGAAGCCGTACTCCACCAGCAGGTCCAGGGTCCGGTCGGTGGTCTCCCACCAGGGGGCCCGGTACCCGGCGGGCCGGACCCCGGCCACCCGGTCGAGCGCGTCCAGCCCGCGCTCCAGGTACTCCCGCTCGGCTGCCTCGCTGGCGCCGGTCAGCAGCTCATGCAGGTAGCCGTGGTGGGCGATCTCGTGCCCGGCGTCGCGGATGGCCAGGACCGGGCCCGGGTGCTGCTCGGCGGTATAGCCGGGGACGAAGAACGTGGCCCGGATCCCGCGCTCGGCCAGCAGGCGGAGGATCCGGGGCACCCCGGTCTGCGGCCCGTACCGCTGGTGCGACATCAGCGAGGCCCGTGCCGCCAGGGCAGGATCACTGGCCAGCATCACCGACTCCGCGTCGACGTCGAAGGTCAGCGCGACAGCGGCGCCGAAGCCCTCCGGCCATGGCGCGGCACCGGCCGCGCCCGCGCCGCGGGGCCCGCTGTCCGCGCTCACCCGGAGACGAACCGGTGCGAGGTGACCTTGGCCCGGTTCAGGGTCAGGATCGAGCCCTGCAGGACCCCCTCCGGATACTGGGACCCGGGGTTCACCACGAGGGTCCGCCCCAGCTTGCTGGTGGCGCGGGACTCGTGGATGTGGCCGCACAGCGCCACGACCGGCTGCACCTCCTCGATCGACTCCCGGATGGCGTGGCTGCCCACCGGGACCTGTATCGGCTCGCCGCCGGCGGTCTTGATCCGCATGTCATCGGCCAGCTTGAAGGCGCGGTCGGTGGAGGTCCCGAACGGCGGGTTGTGCAGGTTGTAGATGACCGGCTGGCCGGGATCCAGCTGCCCGGCCAGCGCGTTCAGCTTGGCGCGCATCTGCTCCTCGGTGATCTCCCGGGGCGAGTCCCACGGCGTCGGCGTGGAATAGCCCAGGCTCAGCACCTGGTAGGGCCCGAACCCGACGATCCGCTCCTCGGCCTGCTGCAGCCACCCGGCCTGGTCCAGCAGCCGCCGCACCCACGGCGGGTCGTCGTTGCCGGGCATCACCAGGCAGGGCAGCCCGGCCGCGCGCAGCCGGTCCTCGGCCATCGAGATCCAGCGCTCGAGCGTCTCGCTGATCACCTGCTCGAAGGCGCGGTTCAGCAGATCCGGGTCGCTGCGCATCTCCTGCAGCTGGTCCGGGGTGGTCAGGTAGGGGTAGCAGCCGAGCGCGCGGATCCGGTCCTCCAGGCTGGCCAGCCCGTCCTCGCCCTCGGCCCGGTACGTCTTGCCGTAGGCGTGGGCCTCGAAGCTGCCTCCCGGGCCGCTCACCACCGGTATGAGCGCCTTACCGGCCACGTCCCCGCCCAGGATCACCGCGTCCGCGCCGTAGAACTTCCCGGCGTTGAGGAACTTGCGGAAACACCGCTCTGAGCCGTGCACGTCGGTCGCGAAGTAGACGGTGAACCCAGACATCTGCCTCTATCTCGAATCAAGCGGGGGCATCCTCGATCATGCGGGGGCATCGGGCTCCGCGCAATAGCCCGGGCGCCGGCGTGCATCCCCGCCCGGCCGGCGATCAGTCATCGGCGATGGCCTGCAGGCTCTCTCGCACGGTCTGGGTCAGCGGATGGCCGGGCGGCAGCACCCGCTCGCAGTCCGCGGCCACCTCCCGGAGCAGCGCGACCGCGCTGGTGAGCCGGCCCACCTCGTAGTACGCCTGCGCCAGGTTCGCCCGCGAGGTCAGGGTGTCCGGGTGGTCCTGCCCCAGGGTCTGCTGGCAGCTGGCGAGGGTCTGCTCGTACACCTGGATCGCCGCTGCCATCCGCCCGGCGAAGTGATAGGCGGAGGCCAGGTTGCCGCGGACGGTGATCGTGTCCGGGTGATCCGCGCCCTGCAGCCGGGTCCGGTCCTCCAGCATCCGCTCGTAGAGCGGTATGGCCTCCTTGAGGCGCCGGGCCGAGCGGTAGGTGGCCGCGAGCGCGCTCAGTGCGGCGAGGGTGTCCGGGTGGTCGCGGCCCAGCACCCGGTCCCGGTCCGCCAGGGTGCGCTTGGCGTGCCCGATGGCGTCCTTCGTCCGCCCGGCCGCCAGGCAGGCGCTGGCCAGGCTCGCCCGGGTGGCCATCGTGTCGGGGTTGTCGCCTCCCTGCCGGCGCTCCCGGTCGCTCAGCGTGCGGCCGGCCAGCCGGATGGCGTCCGGGTACCGGCCCGCCTCGGCGTAGGCGGAGGCCAGCGCGTCCTGGATCGCCAGCGGGTCGAGGTCGTCCGGCACCGGCCCGCGCGCGGCAGCGGCGAGGAGCCCGTCCAGCACCACGATCGCCTCTTCGGGCCGTCCCGCGGACCGCAGCGCGTTGGCGAGATCCACCCGGGCGGTCACGGTGCCGGAGTGGTCGGGCCCCAGCGCGCGGGCCCGGGCGTCCACCGTCCGCTGGTAGAGCGCGACCGCCTCCGCGCCCAGCCCGGCCGCTTGCAGCGCGCTGGCCAGCCGGCTGGCGGCCAGCACGGTGTCCCCGTGACCGGGTCCGAGCACCCGCTCGCTGGCCGTGGCCACCGCCCGCCAGTGAGCGACCGCCGGGCCGGTCAGCCCGGCGCTGTCCAGGCTCCGCCCGGCCTGGAACATGACGGCATAGCAGGGGCCCGCCCAGAGCGGCTCGGGCGCGGCCAGTTGCAGGCTGGCCGCGCAGGAGCGGAGCGCGTCGGCGACCATGGGCTGCCCGCCGTCGGCGGGCCAGGCCTGCAGCAGCGCCTGCGCCGCCGCCAGCGCCGCCTCATCGCGCAGCGGCTCGGGTGTGGCCGACCTGACCGCCGCCTGCACGACCGGGTGCACCTGCACCGTGCGCGCGGCGGTCCGGGGGTCGATGGTCACCAGGCCGGTGCGCTCCAGGCTGAGCAGGGCGGCGCGGCTGCGTTTCGGGTCCTGCGCGCCTGCCCCGCCGTGCCCCACGATGAACTCACACGCCGCGGGGGCGGCGAACACGTCGCCCGGTATCCCGTGGCAGTCGAGCAGCACCGCCAGCGCGAGGCACGACTGGGCCAGCCTGCCCGGCGCGAGCTGGTCGGCCTGCTCGACCGACAGCGTCCAGCTGACGGCCTTTGCCGAGGGCTGGGCGCCGAGCGCCCCGGCGATCTGCGCCTTCCGGCGCGCGAAAAGGTCACGGTAGTCGCGGCAGGTCAGCCCGGAACTGGCGATCGTCGCGCTGGCCTGTGCCAGCGCGAGCGGCTCCCGGTCCAGGTCATCGAGCAGATCCACCGCCCCGATCCGCTGGTCGGGATCGGTGCTCAGCCGCGCCATGAGGTAGGTCAGGGCCTCGTGCGAGCTGAACACCCCGACCGGGAAGACCAGTGGGTTCGGCGCGCCCTTGAGCACAGCCGGGCTGCGGGTCGTGATCAGGACCCGGCCGGCCGGGCCCGCAGGCCAGAGCCCGTCCAGATCCGCCGGGGCGGTCACGTCGTCCAGCACGACCAGCCAGCGCTGGCTGGCCGTCGCCAGCCAGCCGGCGAAGCGGGCGGCGGCCGCCTCGGCGTCACCCGCGGGCGCGGCCCCCGTGATCTCGGCGAACGCCTGGGCATAGCCGGTGAGGACCGACGCGCGGCTGGTGGCCGTCACCCAGACGAGCAGCTCCACCTGGCGCTCCTGCCACGCCGACTCGGCGAGGTGCACGGCGAGCTGCGTCTTGCCCGTGCCGCCGGGCCAGTCGTACAGCTGCCGCCGCACCTCTGGCCCCGTCAGGGCGACGAGACGGCCCGGCGCCAGCGCGTCCGCGAGGCCGGGGGCGGTCTCGGGCCGGGGGCTGAAGCAGTCGGCCAGCGGCGGCACCTCGCCCGACCGGATCGCCGTAGCCGGTTTGCGGTCGCCCGCGGGGGCCGGCCCCGCAGCTAGGAGCTGGCTTTCCACGGCCGCCTCACCGGTGCCGATATACGCCCGCGCACCAGAACCTCCCGCAGGATCCTGTATTGCCGCCGGCATCACAATACGGTGATTCACCTAAGCACGATGACAATTGCCTCGCAATGGCCCAGGATAGTTCTTCGGTGGCGACCGGGGTATGGCGAGCGGGAGCGACCGGTACGAGGCAGCGTCGGGTCCCCGCCCCCGTGTCGATCCAGGAGTGTCCCCATGGGCGTATTCAGTTCCCGAGGCACGGAGCAGCGGCGCGCCACACGCCGGACGATCTGGTTCACTTTCGGCGCGATGGTGGCCGTACCTGTCGCGTGCCTGGTGGTGCTGTGGGGACTTGTGCTGGGCGGGGTGATCGGTGGGGCGATGGGCGACCCGGACCGCCCGGGGCGTGATCACCGGGTGATCGCCGATTTCGTGGCCGCGGTCGGCATCGGCCTGGTCATCGTCATCGCCGGCGTGACGCTGATGGGGCTGTTCGCGCGCCGTCTGGCGCGGGACGTCACCGACCTGGAGGCGACGGCCCGGCGGCTGGCCGAGGAGCAGATGCCCGAGCTCATCGAGCGGCTCCGCCGGGGCGAGCAGGACGTGGCGCCGGAGGAGATCAGCCTGCGGCCGCGCACGAAGACCGCCGAGATCGCCCGGGCGGAGGCCGCCATGGCCACGCTGCAGCGCACGGCGGTGGCCGCGGCGGCCGCCGAGGCCAGCCTGCGCAACGGCATCGGGCAGGTCTTTGTCAGCCTTGCCAGGAGGAACCAGTCCCTGCTGCAGCGGCAGCTGCGCCTGATCGACGCGCTGGAGCAGAAGGCCTCCGATCCGGCGACGCTGGCGGACCTGTTCCCGCTGGACCACCTCACCACCCGGATGCGCCGTCACGCGGAAGGCCTGATCATCCTGTCCGGCGCGGCGCCCGGGCGCTCCTGGAGCGAGCCCGTGCCCGTCATCGACGTCATCCGGGGAGCGGTGGCCGAGGTCGAGGACTACAAGCGGGTCACGGTACTCACCAGGGCCGAGGACGCCGTGACCGGCCTGGCCGCGGCCGACATGATCCACCTGCTGGCCGAGCTGATCGAGAACGCGACCCTGTCCTCCCCGTCGGGCACCAGGGTCGAGGTCAGGGCCGAGCGGGTGGCCAACGGCTTCGCCATCGAGATCGATGACCGCGGCCTGGGCATCGAGGCCGGCCAGCTGCAGACGATCAACGAGCAGCTGGCCCACCCGCCCGACTTCGACCTCGCCAACGCCGACCAGCTCGGCCTGTTCGTGGTGGGCAAGCTCGCCGCCCGGCACGCGGTCCGGGTCGCGCTGCGGCCGTCTCCCTACGGCGGCACCACGGCGGTCGTGCTCATGCCCAACAGCATCGTGGTGCCGATGAACGAGAGCGAGGCGGACACCGATCCCGACCTCCGCCCGGCAGGCGGCAAGGTGCCCGGCCTGGACCTGCGCCCGGCCGACGCGCTCGTGCTGACCGGCCGGCAGCCGCCACCGCCACCGTCACCGCGACCGGTGTCCGGTAGCGCCGCGGCCGGTGGCGCGACGGCCGAGGTGGATACCGCCGACGGCAGCTTCCGCGCCGGGCTGGGCCTGGCCACGGCCGGCCTGGGCATCGCTGGCGCCGGCCTGGGCTCGGCCGGTACGGTCCAGGCCGGCTTTGGCACCTCCGCCGCCGGGCAGGACACACCGGACGCCGGTGCCGACGCCGGCACCGTCACCGGCACCGGTGACGGCCCGGACCCGCCGCCCGTGCCGCGGGGCGCCGGCACCTACCGCGGCCTGCCGCGCCGTATCCGCCAGGCGAACCTGAACCCGCACCTGAAGGACAGCCCGTCGGCCGCCCGGCGCGCTGGCTCCGACGGCACGCCGTCGGCCAGCCCCCGGAGCCCGGAGGAGGCACGCAGCCTCGTAGCCTCCCTGCAGAGCGGCTGGCAGCGCGGCCGCGAGGACAGCCCGGAGAGCGCTTCCGATGATGCTGCGCAGACCACAAGACGACCAGACCCCGGGGCGCGGCAAGGCGAGGAGGCATTATGGATGACCAGAGTGCGGCGGTCGGACCCGGGCAGCAGCTGAGCTGGCTGCTCGATGACCTCGGCGAACGGGTCGAGCATTTCCGGCAGGCCGTCATCTTGTCCCGGGACGGCCTCGCCGTCGCCGCCTCGCAGAACCTGAGCCGCGAGGACGCGGAGCACCTGTCCGCGCTGGCGGCGGGCGTGCAGAGCCTGGCCAGGGGCGCGGGAGAGCATTTCGGGGTCGGCGAGGTCAGGCAGACCATCATCGAGCTGGAGCAGGCGTTCCTGTTCGTCACCGCGGCCGGTCATGGCAGCTGCCTGGCCGTGCTGTGCTCGGCCAGCGCCGACGCGGGCCTCATGGCGTACGAGATGGCGATGCTGGTCAAGCGCGCCGGGCCGCACCTGGCGGCGCACCCGAGGTTCCCGGCCGCACAGATCCAGGCGGAGTGAGCGCGGCATGCCCGCAGGCGACAAGTGGGTCGACCGGAACGCTGGACCGGTCGTCCGTCCCTACGCGCTGACCGGCGGCAGGACCCAGCCGGGCAGTGGCGCGGTGCTGGACCTGATCGCGGTCATCGTCGCCTCCACGTGGGATCAGGGGCCTGACGACATGGGCCTGTCCCCCGAGCACCGCAGGATCCTCGGGCTGTGCCGGGGGCCGGTGACGCTGGCCGACGTCGCGTCCACGCTGACGCTGCCGGTCGGCGTGGTCCGGGTGCTGCTGGCCGATCTCATCGGTGATGGCCGGATCACCGTACTCGCACAGCGGCCCGCGGGCGAGCAGCCGAGCGCCGCGCTGCTGAAGGAGGTGCTGCATGGGCTCCACGCCCTCTAACGGCCACGCCGACGTCCCGCTCGCCGCTTTCAAGGTCCTGGTCGCAGGCGGCTTCGGGGCGGGCAAGACCACGCTCGTGGGCGCGATCAGCGAGGTCCGGCCGCTGCACACCGAGGAGTCCCTGACCCGGGCGAGCGTCGGCACCGATGATCTTTCCGGCGTCGACAAGAAGACCACGACGACGGTCGCGATGGACTTCGGCCGGCTCACCATGGGCACTCACCTGGTGCTGTACCTGTTCGGCACGCCCGGCCAGGAACGCTTCTGGTTCATGTGGGACGAGCTGTCCTACGGCGCCCTCGGCGCCGTGGTGCTGGCTGACACCCGCCGCCTCGGCGACTGCTTCCCGTCCGTCGACTACTTCGAGAAGCGCGGGCTGCCGTTCATCGTCGCCATCAACTGCTTCGACGGCGCCCCGACCTACCATCCGGAGGATGTGCGCATCGCGCTCGACCTCGACCCGCGGGTCCCGGCGGTGCTCTGCGACGCGCGCAAGCGCGATTCGGTCAAGCAGGTCCTGATCGCCCTGGTCGAGCACGTCCTCGCCAGCAGGGTGAAGGACAGGGCCGACGCCGAGGCCGAAGACGAGGACGAGGACGAGGACGAGCCCCCGTTCCTGGCCGCCCCGCTGCCCGAGGCCGCGCCGGATCCCGCCATCTCCCAGGTCTAGCCCCCGCGGCAGGCCCGGGATCCACGGCAGGTGCGCGAGCGCTGGGGTGACGGCCCAAGCCCCGCCACCCCAGCAGCCTGCGCAGGCGCGCTCAGCCGTGGCTGAGGACGAGCGCCTGGTCGGTACCGTTGATGCCGGCCGCCCACTCGCTGGTGGCGCCCGGCAGTGTCGCGGCCCCGTACAGCGGGCTGTACGTCCCGGCGGTCGGGTCGGTGTCAGCCGACCACGTGCTGCCGTTCCAGCGCAGGATCATCCCCTGCTGCACCCCGCCGTTGACGCTGGGCTCGTTGAACCCGACGGCGTACACGTCACCGGCCGACCGGGCAGCCACGGCGTTCAGCGTGGGATAGGCCCCGGGCGTCGGGCTGGGCACGATGCTCCACGCCGAGCCGTTCCAGTGTTCGATCAAGGTGGTGATGCCCAGGCCGGGTACCTCCTCGTTCTCGCCGACCGCCCACACGTTGTTCGAGGCGACGGCCGTCACCCCGTGCAGGATGGGGCTGCTGGGACCGCTCACCGCGGGCTGCGGCAAGATCGTCACGGCCCAGGAACTGCCGTTGTAGTGCAGCGCAAAGGCCGAGATCGTGAAGCTGGTGTTGTAGAACCAGCCCACCGCCCAGATGTCGCTGGCGCTGACCGCGGTGATCGCGGTCAGGGTGGCGCCCGTCGGGTAGGACGGGTTCGGGCTCGGCACCGTGACGGTGCTCCACGCCGTGCCGTCCCAGTGCACGACCGTGCCGCTGTTGCCGACCGCCCAGGCGCTGGTGGCGCTCAGGTCGGCCACGCCGTTGAGCCCGAGACCGGGGCCTGAGACAACGCTCCAGGCGGTGCCGTTCCAGTGCTCGTACAGCGGCTGCCGGACGCGGTACCCGGCCGGGATGGTGAACCCGACCGCCCAGGCGTCGGTCGCGCTGCTCGCGCTGACCGCGGTCAGGCCGGCGTTCACGCCCAGGCTGGGAGTGGCGGTCAGCGACCACGCGCTGCCGTTCCAGTGGTAGGCCACCGGGGGTGGCGGCGGCTGGCCCGCCGCGCCGAACTGCGTTCCCACCGCCCAGGCATCGGCGCCGGTGCGCGCGGACATGCCGTTGAGCTCGGTGTTGCTGCCGGTATGCGGGACGCTGACCACCGCCCAGCCCGCCGCGGCCGCCGCCGGGCCGGCCATGGCCAGCCCGGCCAGGACAGATAACGCCGTGGCCACGCCCGCCAGGGCCCACCGCTTGTGCTGATACATGACCCCGCTCCTTCCTGAGCGCTGATGACAGACCCCCCCTAGGGGATTCACGTCTACCCGGTAAGGCTGGTTCAGCGGACGCGGCTGCCGCGCTAACGGCGCGCTATCGCGCCCCGCCGGGCAGCGCCGTATGCCGTCGCCCGCAGGGAGAGCCGCCGGCGCCCGCAGGAACAGCCGCCGGGCCCACCGGGAGAGCCGCCGGCGCCCGCAGGAACAGCCGCCCGGCCCCGCGGGAGGAGCCGCGGCGGCTGATGGCCCTCCGCTCCCGCCGGGACCCGCGCGGGCCCTGCCAAGGACTGGCGCGGGCATTTCCCGTAAGAATCGGTGACGAATGCCCCGCAGGTTTCCTGCGCGCGCCGGCCGGGCATCCGCCATGGGGCGTTCTGGTACAAATGCGTCTATGTCGCTGCCGTTATGCGGCTTATGTCGTGCTGATGCCAATAGTTGTCAATGCCTGCCGGGCGATATAACAGGCTCCCAATAAGATGGCGGGCCAGCCTGCCCCGCAGGCCGGCCGGGCCCGGTCTGGATCCGCTCGCCCCGCGGACGGCGTGGGGCACACGCCACGGCGGCACCGGCGGGCAGACTGCTGCCACTGACACGCAGCGCTGGAGGGATCGTGGACGGGCTGACGTCGCTGGAGATCTGCGCCGGGGCCGGCGGGCAGGCGCTCGGCCTGGAGCAGGCCGGCTTCGCGCACGAGGCGGTGGTGGAACTCGACCCGGACGCCTGCGAGACGCTCCGCCTCAACCGCGGCACGGACTGGAAGATCATCGAGGGGGATGTCCGCGACCTGGACGGGCAGGGCTTCGCCGGCATCGACCTGCTGGCGGCCGGGATTCCCTGCCCGCCGTTCTCCATCGCCGGCAAGCAGCTCGGGGCCGGCGACGACCGCGACCTGTTCCCGCACGCGCTCCGGCTGGCGGGCGAGGCAAGGCCAAGGGCGCTGCTGCTGGAGAACGTGCGGGGCCTGGCGGCGCGGCGCTTCGACGGCTACCGGATCCAGATTCTCACCTGCCTGCGGGTGCTGGGCTACCGCACCTGGTGGCGGGAGATCCAGGCGAGCGAGCACGGGGTGCCGCAGCTGCGCCCCAGGTTCGTGCTGGTCGCCATCCAGACCCGGTGGGCGGACGGGTTCAGCTGGCCGGCACCGTCATCCCAGCGCCCGCCCACCGTCGGCGAGACGCTGCGCGACCTGATGGCCGCGGGTGGCTGGCCTGGCGCGGACGGCTGGGCCGCGGGGGCGCGCGGCATCGCGCCCACCATCGTCGGGGGGAGCAAGAAGCACGGCGGCCCCGACCTCGGCCCCACCCGGGCCCGTCAGGCCTGGGCGGCGCTCGGCGTGGACGGCCTCGGCGTGGCCGATCGCCCTCCCGGCCCGGACTTCCCGGCCGGCCAGCCGCCCAGGCTGACCGTCACGATGGTCGCCCGGCTGCAGGGATTCCCCGGCAGCTGGTCCTTTGCCGGCCGCAAGACGGCCGCCTACCGCCAGGTGGGCAACGCCTTCCCGCCGCCCGTCGCCCGTGCGCTCGGCCTCGCCATCCGGCGTTCGCTGGACCGATGACAGGGGGCGGCGCCGCTGGCGCGGCGGGCCGGTACGAGGCCCAGCGCGAGAGCCTGGTGGACTACGGGCGCCACATGGTGCGCGACGGCCTGGTGGAAGGCATGTCGGGGAACCTCAGCATGCGGGCCGGTGACCTGGTCGCCATCACCCCGTCCGGCGCCCCCTACCAGGACATGGCACCGGCGGATATCTGCCTGGTCCGGCCGGACGGGAGCGCCGCCGGCCCGGGCAAGCCGTCCACCGAGACCCCGATGCACCTGGCCGTCTACCAGGCCACCGACGCGGAAGCCATCGTGCACACCCACTCGCCGTTCGTGGTTGCGCTGTCCACCGTGCTGGACGAGCTGCCCGCCGTCCACTACGCCATGGCCGGGCTCGGCGGGCCGGTGCGGGTCGCCCCCTACGCGCGGTTCGGCACCCGGGAGCTGGCCGACGCCGCGATCGCGGCGCTGGCGGGCAGGACCGCGGTGATCCTGCGCAACCACGGCGCCCTGGCCTACGGCGCTTCCCTCGGGCAGGCCTACGACCGCGCCCGCACCCTGGAGTGGCTGGCGTCGGCCTACTGGCACGCCCGGCTGATGGGCGACCCGAGGACGCTGACCGTGGCCCAGCTCGACGAGGTCCGGGAGGCGGCACGCGCGATCCGCTACGGGGAGCCGGGGTGACGCGGGCACGCATCCTGCCCCACCAGTGCACGGCCATGGCCCGCCGGGTCACGCTCGGGCTGGCCCGCACCGGCACCTGCCCGCGACCGGGCCGCCGCGCTGTTCCACCCGGCCGCTGGTGACGGCTGAGGATTCACCGTCCCGCGACCCCGTCCTGAACCGCCAGGCGGGGGCCCATGCCGGCGGCGCGGGCCGGCCGACTCGGCGTTTCTGCTGCCGAGGCGGCTGGGCCGGGCTGCCGTCCAGCGCCGATGTCCTCGCCCGGCCGGCCGTCGGGCCCGCTCCGCGATTCCCCGCCGCTCCTATCTGGTCTACCGTGTGGCCCAGCCCGCCGGCTGGCATCAGCGTGGGCTGATGGTCACCACCGCACCACAGGAGGCCCGCAGTGGAACACGCCGACCTGCCCGGCCCGCACGCGGCGACCCCGGCGGGCAAGCCGCGCGCCCGCGCGCTCGGCATCCCGTTCGGCGGCACACCCGGCCGCTGGAACGCGATCACCGACGTGGCCGGGGTCCAGGTCGGTTACGCCACCGTCATCAAGGGCGATGCGGTCCGCACCGGGGTGACCGCCATCTACCCGCGGGGCCCGGCAGGCGCCACCGACGCGGTCGCGGCGGGCTTTTTCTCGCAGAACGGCAACGGGGAGATGACCGGCGCGTCCTGGATCCAGGAATCGGGCACGCTCTCGCTGCCCATCGCCATCACCAACACCCACGCGGTCGGGATCGCGCATGCGGCGATCGTCGCCTGGGCGGCAAAGCACCAACCGGAACTCGGCGACGACTGGGCGCTGCCGGTGGCGGCCGAGACCTGGGACGGCTACCTCAACGACGCGGCCGGGCACCATGTCACCGAGCAGGTGGCGCTGGCCGCGCTGGAGTCGGCCGCACCCGGGCCGGTGGAGGAAGGCTCGGTCGGCGGCGGCACCGGGATGGTCTGCTATGAGTTCAAGGGCGGCAACGGGACCGCATCCCGGCTGGTCAGCTACGCCGGAACCAGCTATACCGTCGGCGTCTTCCTGCAGGCCAACTTCGGCTCCCGGCAGGAACTGACCCTCGCCGGGCTGCCGCTCGGCGAACTGCTCCCGGCCGACAACCCCCGGGCCGGGGACACCTCCGTCCCGCCCGGCGCTGGCTCGGTGATCGCGATCGTGGCCACCGACGCCCCGCTGCTGCCCCACCAGTGCACGGCCATGGCCCGCCGGGTCACCCTCGGGCTGGCCCGCACCGGCACCACGGGCTCCCACTTCTCCGGCGACCTGTTCCTCGCCTTCTCCACCGCCAACCCCGGTGGATTCAGCCCTTACGACCCTGACCCCGGCAGCGGCGCTGACCAGCGGTATGACCACCTGACGTTCATCCCCTGGGCCTTCATGAACCCGTTCTTCACCGCCGTGGTGCAGGCGGTGGAAGAAGCGGTCGCCAACGCGCTGGTGGCCAACGAGGAGATGACCGGCCGTGACGGCCGCCGGGTGCCGGCGCTGCCCCGCGAGCGCGTCGCGGAGCTGTTCCGCACCCGGCAGCCGTCCTGACCGCTGCGCCGCCGGCTAGGGACATGCCCTAGTACCAGCCGGTGGCCTGCGAATGGAGCCACGCGCGGCGCGGGGATCCGTACCGGGCCTTGATGTAACGCAGCCCCCAGCGGATCTGGGTGGTCGCGTTCGACCGCCAGTTGGGGCCCGCGCTGGCCATCTTGCTGCCGGGCAGCGCCTGGGGGATGCCGTACGCCCCCGAGTAGGGGTTGTATGCGTACTTGCTCCAGCCGCTCTCCCGCTGCCAGAGCCTGTTCAGGTACTTGTACTGCTTGCCCACCTTCCAGTGGAAACGCGGGATCATCGCGCGGGCTATCTGGCGCGGGGTGCGGGCCTTGGCGAGCAGCACGATGCTGTCCCGGGCGGCGCCGGCCGGGCTGATCAGGCTGGCCGGGCTCACCAGGCTGGCCGGGTCGGCCTGAGCTCCTGGGCTGGCCTGGCTGGCCCGGTTGGCCTGGCTGGCGCGGCTGGCCGTGGCCCGGCCGCCCTCGCCGACCGGGCCCGCCGGGACGGCAGCCGCATGCGGCGCGGCCGACGGCCCGGCGGGCCCGGCCAGGGCTGCGCCGGTGGCTCCGGAGGCGAATGCCGCGACGGCGACCGCCGAGCCGGCCAGAGCGAGGGTGACTAGAGAGGGTTTGCGGTTTCGGACAGTCCTTAATGAGGACAAGAGGGACCTTTGGTCGGGCGCGCGGACATGGTTCGCACGCTCGGCTTCCGCCCGGGAACAGCTGCCTGCCGCCAGCGATGGTGGGGCAACGGCAGTGGTGCGCGCGATGGGTGCGGTTCAGGGCACCGGGCCGCCTGCTGCGGCATCACACGCACGGGGCGCTTGAGTCCCCAAGCATGTGTCATCCGCCCGCGTGGATTGGCCAAAAACACGGCTGCAGCGCTATGGCCTATCTCACATACAACGGAACAACCACACCATCGATATCTACCAGTCTCACCTGTCACTCCTCTCACCATCTGGCTGCCCGGGCGGGGGCGGGCAGGAGAACGGGCGCGGCACTAGCCTGACCCCCGCGGCCCGCAGGGAGGTACGGATGGACAGCCTGGTGATCGAGGGATGCGCGGTGGCGACCGTCGACGGCACGGGCACGGGCACGGGCACGGACACGGGCACGGGCACGGACATGGCCGGTGCCGCGGATGTGGCCGGCGCCACCAGCGCGGGCAGCGAGTACGAGTCGGGCCATCTCGTTCTCGCCGGCGGCCGGATCACCGCTGTCGGGGCGGGACCAGCACCAGCGGTGGCGGAGGCGCGGATGGTGGACGGCAGCGGCTGCCTGGCCACCCCCGGCCTGATCGGCACCCATCACCATCTCTTCCAGGGGCTCACCCGCGGCCTCGCGCAGGACGCCGGTCTGACGGCCTGGCTGGCGGCGCTCTACCCGCGGTGGGCCCAGCTGGACGCCGAGCTGCACGGGGCCGCCGTCCGGGCCGGCCTTGCCACGCTCGCGCTGTCGGGCTGCTCGGCCACCGCCGACCACCACTACCTGTTCCCGCGCGGCGGCGGCGACCTGCTGGCGGCGGGGGCCGGCGCGGCCCGGCAGATCGGGCTGCGCCTGCACGCCTGCCGTGGCTCGCTGGACATCGGGGCGGCGGCGGGCGGGCTGCCGCCGGACAGCGTGACCGAGGACGCCGACGAGATCCTCGCCGCCACCGAGCGGGCGATCGACCGGTACCACGACCGCGGCCCGGCCGCGATGCTGCGGGTGGCGGTGGCGCCGTCCACGCCGTTCGCCGTCACCGAGCAGCTGATGCGGGAGTCGGCGGAGCTGGCGCGGCGCAAAGGAGTGCGGCTGCACACCCACCTGGCCGAGACGCGGGACGAGCCCGACCTCTGCCGGGAGCGTTTCGGCCGCACGCCAGCGGAGTACCTGGAGTCGCTGGGCTGGCTGGGGGACGACGTATGGGTGGCTCACGGCGTCCACCTTGACCTGCCGGACATCATCAAGCTGGGCCGGGCGGGCACCGGTGTCGCGCACTGCCCGACCTCCAACGCCAGGCTGGGGGCGGGCATCGCCCCGGTCCCCGAGTTCCTCGCGGCCGGCGTCCCGGTCGGCCTGGGCGTGGACGGAGCGGCGGCCAACGATCACGGCGGGCTGGCGGCCGAGATGCGGCAGTCGCTGCTGGCCGCCCGCGCCCGGCGGGGCGCTGCCGCGCTCACCGCCCGGCAGGCCCTCGCGGCCGCCACCATGGGCGGTGCCCGCTGTCTCGGGCGCCAGGACGAGATCGGCTCGCTGGAGGTGGGCAAGCAGGCCGACGTGGCACTGTGGCGGCTGGACGACCTGGGCCATACCGCCATCGCCGACCCGGTGTGGGCGCTGGTCTGCGGCCCGCCCGCCCGGCTGGAGCTGCTGACCGTGGCCGGCCGGCCGGTGGTGGAGGCCGGCCAGCTGACCACCGCCGATCCGGTGGCGCTGGACCGCGATGTCAGGGCAGCGGCCCGCGCGCTGGCCAGCCGCCGCCGGCCGGTTCCTTAGCCGCGGCCGCCGCAGCGGCCGCCGCCACGGGGCGCGCGCCGGGGACCGGGGGCCGGCCGCGCACCGCCGTTTCGCTATACCTGGAGTATGCGCACTGACCTTCCCATCTGCCGGACCTGCGGGGTGCAATACCCCGCGCCCCGCGCCGACTGCCCGATCTGCCTGGACGAACGCCAGTACGTCGGGTGGGACGGGCAGCGGTGGACCACGCTGGCCGAGCTCGCCAGCGCCGGGTACCGCGGGCGGCTCCGGGAGGAGGGGCCGGGGGTGATCGGCGTCGGCACCGAGCCCGCGTTCGCGATCGGCCAGCGGGCGCTGCTGATCACCAACCCGGCCGGGAACGTGCTCTGGGACATGGTCACCTACCTGGACGACGACCTGGTCCGGCAGGTCCGCGAGCTGGGCGGGGTGAGCGCGATCGCGATCAGCCACCCCCACTACTACGGCAGCATGATCGACTTTGCGCACGAGTTCGGCGCGGTGGTCTACATCCACGCCGCCGACAGCGAGTGGGTCGCCCGGGAGGATCCGGTGGTGGAGCTCTGGGAGGGCGACACGCTGCGGATCGGCGGCGGCCTCACGCTCATCAACCTCGGCGTCCACTTCGCCGGCGGCCAGGTGCTGCACTGGGCGGGCGGGGAGGGCGGGGCCGGCGCGCTGATGTCCGGCGACATCGTCCAGGTGGTGCAGGACCGGCGCTGGGTCAGCTTCATGTACAGCTATCCCAACCTGATCCCCGAGCGCCCGGCGGTCATCCGCCGGGCCATGTCGCTGCTGGCGCCCTACCCGTTCGAGCGGGTGTACGGCGCCTGGTGGCACCGGGTGGTGGCGGCCGACGGCGCCGCCGCTGTCCAGCGCTCGGCGCGGCGCTATCTGCGGTTCGCCGCCGACGGCCCGGACGCGCAACTTGGGTAAGCGCAGCGGAAACGATAAGCTTTCGCGCCGACGACCGGTCATCACGCGTTTATCCGCGCTCCCCGGCGCGGGGTAGGACGGTTTCCATGCGGCGCATCATGATCGCGGCGGCCGCCGTGGCCATCGGCACCGGCCTGGCCGCCTGCGGCAGCAGCGGCTCCAGCGGCTCCAGCGGCAGCTCCGCCAGCCCCACCCCTACCGCCAACGCGGCGGCCAGCTGCTCCAAGGCAGCCATCAGCAAGATGCTGTACGCCCCGGGCGTGCTGACCGTGGCCACCGACCAGCCGGCCTACCCGCCGTGGTTCGAGTCCAACAACCCGGCCAACGGCAAGGGCTACGAGAGCGCGGTCGCCTACGCGATCGCCAAGCAGCTCGGGTTCAGCGCGTCGCAGGTGAAGTGGGCGCACGAGCCGTTCAACAACTCCTACGCGCCCGGGCCGAAGAAGTTCGACTTCGACATCAACGAGATCTCCTACACCCCGCAGCGCGCGCAGGCGGTGTCGTTCTCGGACAGCTACTACGACGTGCAGCAGGCGCTGGTGGCGCTGAAGGGCACCCCGATCGTGACCAACCACGCCCCTGGCGACCTGAAGGGTTACGTGTACGGCGACCAGGTCGGGACGACCAGCCTGGCGTTCATCAACAGCCAGATCCAGCCCACGTCGCAGCCGAAGGTCTTCAACACGCTGAACGACGTGAAGCAGGCGCTGCAGACCCACCAGATCGCGGCCCTGGTCACCGACACGCCGACCGCGCAGTACATCTCCTCCTCGGAGATCAAGAACTCGCTCATGGTCGGGCAGTTCCCCAGCACCGGCGAGCACTACGGGCTGCTGTTCGCCAAGGGCAACCCGCTCGTCGGCTGCGTCAACAAGGCGATCGCCACCCTGAAGAGCAACGGCACCCTGACATCGCTGCAAAAGAAGTACCTGCAGATCTACCTGAGCGTCCCGACCCTCCAGCCCTGACCGGGCGCGGCTCAGGCACGCCCGGCCCCTCCCCCGATGGACGACAGCGACGACGGCCGCCAGCAGCCCGGTCCGCTCATCGTCCCCGGCGTATCTAACATGGGCCTGGGTGCCGGGCAGATGCCGGGCTCGTTCGGCACCACCGGCCGCGGCCCGAAGCTGCTGACCGGCGGCGGCCGCCGGGCGACCGCCATCTCCACGGCCAGCACGCTGGTGGTGATCGCCGCGCTGGTGGCGGTCTTCCTGCTCGCCCCCGGCAGCGCGCAGGTGCGGCACACGTTCTTCGACCCCACCGACATGTGGCAGTCGTTCATCGGCAACCCCAAGAAGGGCTACTACTCGGTCGGCGAGGCCATCTGGCTGAACATCCGGATGTTCTGCGTGGCCGAGGTGCTCATCCTCATCGTGGCGCTGGTGATCGCGCTGGTGCGGCAGTCCACCACCCCGGTGCTGTTCCCGCTGCGCGTGCTGGGCGTGATCTACGTGGACTTCTTCCGCGGCGTCCCGCTGCTGCTGGTGATCTTCGCGATCGGGTTCGGCGTGCCCGCCCTGGACCTGCCGTTCGTGTCGAAGCTGCCGCTGGCGGTCTACGGGGTGGCGGCGCTGGTGCTGTCCTACTCCGCCTACGTCTCGGAGGTGTACCGGGCCGGGCTGAACTCGGTCCACCGCAGCCAGGTGGCGGCGGCCCGCTCGCTGGGGCTGTCACAGTGGACGGCGATGCGGTACGTGATCCTGCCGCAGGCGGTGCGCAACATCATCCCGCCACTGCTGAACGACTTCATCAGCCTGCAGAAGGACACCGCGCTGGTGGGGGTGCTCGGCGCCATCGAGGCGAACAACGCCGCCCAGATCTACGGCAGCACCGTGTTCAACTACTCCAGCTTCACCGTGGCGGCCATCCTGTTCCTGCTCCTGACCATCCCGCTGGCCCGGTTCACCGACCACCTCATCGACCGGGACCGCCGGCGCCGGCTGGCCGGGGCAACGGTATGAGCATGCAAAACGGCGGTGCGGAGCCAGCCCGCCCGGACGGGACCGAGGCGATCAGGATCGAGGGGCTGCACAAGTCGTTCGGGCCGAACGAGGTGCTCAAAGGCGTCGACCTGTCGGTCGCGACGCACGAGGTGGTGTGCCTGATCGGCGCCTCCGGCTCGGGCAAGTCGACGCTGCTGCGCTGCGCCAACCTGCTGGAGCCCATCGACGCCGGCACCATCTGGCTGTGGGGCAGGCAGATCACCGGCGCCGGCATCGACCAGAACCTGGTGCGCCGGCACATCGGGATCGTGTTCCAGTCCTACAACCTGTTCCCGCACATGACCGTGCTGCGGAACGTGACGCTGGCCCCGGTGAAGGTGCTGCGCACGTCCCGGGCCCAGGCCGAGGACGAGGCCCGGGCGCTGCTCGACCGGTTCGGCCTGGCCGGCAAGGCCAGCGACTACCCCGACCGGCTCTCCGGCGGCCAGCAGCAGCGGGTGGCGATCGTGCGGGCGCTCGCCATGAAGCCGCAGATCATGCTGCTGGACGAGGTCACCAGCGCGCTGGACCCGGAGCTGGTGGCCGAGGTGCTTGACGTGATCCGCGAGCTGGCCGCCGGTGGCATGACCATGCTCATCGCCACCCACGAGATGGGGTTCGCCCGCGACATCGCCCGCCGGGTGTGCTTCCTCGAAGAGGGAAGGATCATCGAGGACGCCCCGCCTGCGGAGCTGTTCACCAGCCCCAAGGACGAGCGCACCCAGCGCTTCCTGCGCCGCATCGTGGACGCCGGCCGTCTGTAGCACCGGCCCGGCCGCGGAACCCGCACGCGGAATACGTGGCTGGGCCAGCGCACTGAGACAAGTGAGAAGGTACTCGGACACGCTGGCCCGCCCGGATCGATCTGGTCCACGCGGGACGGCGATCGTGGATGCTGCCTGCGGGGGCGCATGGGAGACAGGCCTGAAGCCACCGGATTCCTGGCGCATCGCGGGCTGATCGCGTTCGCCACCGGGGCTGCCATGGCCGAGGCCGGATTGCTGATCGCGGTGGCGCCGGCCGCGCGTTCGCTCGCCCCCCAGGTGACCGCCCTGCCCCCGCTCGCGGTCTTCCACGACCTGCGCTGGCTCTACAGCGCGCAGCGGTCCTGGCTGGAGTTCTGCCTGCTGCTGGCCGGGCTGACGCTGGCCCGCGCGGCGGTGAACTCGGTGCTCGTCCGGCTGGCGTGGCCCGCCGCCAGCAGCCCGCCAGCGCCGATGGTGGCGCTGCGCTCGGCCCTCGGCTTCACCGTGTTCGCCTGCCTGCTCCTGTCCCCGCTCGCCAGCCTGACGTTCGGCATGGCGATCCTCCCGTTTTCCTGGCCGTTCCTCGCCACGCTGCCGATCCTGCTCCTGTTCGCGCTGCCGGTGAGCCACGGCGGGATGGCGGGCACCTGGTGGCGGATGCTGCCGCCGCTGGCAGCGGCCGGCTGGCTGCTGGCCGACTTCGCGGTGCTGTCGGTGGCGGCGGCGCTGGCCGGCCAGCTTCCGGCCGCCGCGGCGGTGCCGGTGGCCGGGCTGGCCGGTCTGGTCAACGCCCGCGCCTGGTACGGGCTGACCGCCGCGGTCGCCCGCGCCCACGCCGCCGCCGGGGCGCATCCCGGCGGCGGTCACGCCCTCCTGGCCGGGCTGCGGCGTATCCCGCCGGTGCCGCTGGCCACGGTCGCCGCGATCGCGGTGGTGATCCTGGCGATCCGGCTGGTGTTCCTGCTGGGTGTGCCCGCCGTCCACGCCCCCCAGCCCCGCCTGGCACCGGGGCCGGCCGCGGCGGGCATGGCCGCCGCCTCACAGCAGCAGGCGGCCAGCGGCCATGACCGGTCACACTGGCCGCGGTGGTCGCGGCGCCCCCCGGTCCTGGTGGTGCCCGGGTTCGGGTCGTACTGCTGCGGGCATGGCCAGTCGCTCGCCCGGACCATGCCGGGCACGCTCGTGCAGACGTTCTCCTACCGGGGGCTGGACGAGGCCGGCAACCCGCTTCCCTACGGCCCCGCGGCCAGCGACCTGCCGCTGCCGGTGCTGGGCGATCGCATCGCCGCCCAGGTGTGGCGGCTGCACGCCAGGACCGGCCAGCCGGTGGACGTGGTCGCCGAGAGCGAGGGCACCCTGGGCGTGTACGCCATGCTCGCCCAGCATCCGCGCGTCCCGGTCGCCGCCGCCGTGCTGCTGAGCCCGATCGTCGCGCCCGGGCAGGTGAGCTACCCGGTCCGCGGCGGATCGGCGATGGTGCCCGGCAGCGAGCTGCAGGGGGTGGTCTGGTTCGTCGGCGGCCTGTCCCCGTTCGGCACGTCCGGGGCCCAGAAGCTGATCGGGTCGGTCAACCGGGTGGGCGCGCGGTTCGCCGCGCAGGCCGCCCGCGATCACCGGCTGCCCTGGCTTGAGCTGGTGCCGCTCGCCGACGCCGTCACCCTGCCTGACTGCAGCCTGCCAGCCAACGTGGTGGTGCTGCCCGCGTTCCACGGCGACCTGCTCGGCGACCCGGCGGCGCTGCGGATGGTCCGCGACTTCCTGACCGGTCACCGGGCCACCGGCGCGGCCAGGATGCGTACCGCCGCCGAGATCGTCGCCTCGGCCGCGAGCGCCTGGCGGATCCCGCTGGCGACATCCCCGTCGCCGCCCTGCCCGCGGTAGCGGCGGCCGGCTCAGCCGACGGCCGGAGGTACCGCAGCACCGCCCGCAGCTCCTGCGGGGGTATGGTCTCGCCCAGGCCGTAGCCGGCATGGGTGGGCATGACGCCGTCCCACCGGGCAGCGCGCCGGAACGGCGGCTTGTTCGGCCAGCGGCCACCGCACCAGACCGGGATCCGTGGCCGCTGCACGGGCCGCGGCAGCATGGTGACGCCGGTGGCGGTCAGGTACTCGCCGTGGAAGGTCACCGGCCCACGTTGGGCACTCCCACCGCACAGCGCGGCCGTTCCGGCATGCGCAAACCTAGTGACGCAGGCCGGCCTGGGCCGGGGCGTGACGCTCCTCCCAGCGACCCTGGTAGAACCTGAGGTCGAAGCGCTCCAGTTCCTTGTCCTTCGCGCCGAACCCCGCCACCGATTCCAGGATCACGTCCCGCGGCAGCAGCAGCGAGGCGAACCGCACCTCGGGAATCTCCGGGCAGTCATAGAGCGGCACATCGAGCGTGGTCCCGTCCTGGACCTTCAGCTCCAGCCTGCGCACGCTCGGGGCGACCCGGGCCAGCAACGCCCGCGGCCCCTCCTCGCTGCCGTCGGAGGTGACGTCCAGCACGCGGCCGGGGGGCAGCGGCGGGCCGGCTCTGCCAACGCCGTGCAGGATGCGGCCGGTGGCATCGGTGATCCGGATCACGCTGAGCAGGTCACCCTCACGCGGCTCATGCCGTCTGGCCCAGATGACCCACGCCAGCCCGTTGCTCTCGGTTCCCTCAGCGATCACGTACCGCCCGCCCATGTGGCCTCCTGCCGGCACCCGCGAGCCGCCTGAACGGGCAGCCTAATCGCAGCAGCGCCAGCGGGGAATCCCTTTGGCGACCCCCGGGCCCGTGACCTGCTGCGTGGCCCGCGTACACCGACCACGACAATATGACAGCGGGGTCAGGTGGCAGTCGCCGGGGGGAGCCCCACGGCTGCCTGCCAGGGCATCATGAGTGGATGGCACCTCCGGTCCAGGTCCGTGGCGCGGCGATCCCGCCAGAGGAGCTGTCCTGGCGTTTCTCCAGGTCGTCCGGCCCTGGCGGGCAGTCGGTGAACACGACGGACAGCCGGGTCGAGCTTTCCTATGATCTGGCGGCCTCGGACGCCCTGGGGCCGGTGCTCAAGGAGCGCGCACTGCAGGCGCTCGCCGGCCGCCTGGTGGACGGGGTCATCACCGTGACAGCCTCCGAGCACCGCTCCCAGTTGCGCAACCGCCAGGCGGCGGCCACCCGTCTCGCCGCGCTGCTGACGGCGGCGACCGCTCCGCCCCGGCCGGCCCGCCGCCCGACCAGGCCGAGCCGGGCCGCGCGGGAGCGGCGGCTGGCGGCCAAGCAGCGCCGGTCCGAGGTCAAGCGGCTGCGCAGGTCCCACGATGATTAGCGCCCGACGGGATGACCGCGGCCAGGGAGGCGGCTGGGCGACCTTGACTTTGCAGTTCAAAGTAAGCGCTACACCGCCGTGCTGCGGCAACTGCTTCACACTGCCGAACCGGCAGCAGTGAGCGGCGCCGGGCAGCGGCCAGCTTGCCGGGCAGGCCCTACCGGACCCGCCGCCTGCCCCTCAGCGCGGCAACCACGATCGCGAGCCCGGCCAGCAGGACCACCACTCCGATGATCGTCCACACGCTCGCCCCGCTCATGAAGCTGCCGCTGACATAGCCGAGCCCCTGCAATGTCCAGACGGCCCCCGTCAGGGCAACCAGCGCACCTATCACGATCAGCACGAGCCGCTTCATCAGCCGACCTTCCTCAGCGGGGCCCCTTGCCCCACACTGCCATCTTCACGCGGTGCGGGTGCTCTCGGGTTCACCGGGCCGGCGCCTGGGTTCACCGGGCCGGCGCCTCAGGCGGGATACCGTCCGGGCATCGCGGTGTGCGTCAGCCGGGCCGGGGTGGTCCAGGTGAGAACCCCCGGCCGCGGCTGATCGAGCCGCCAGCGCGGCAGGTGCTTGAGGTGGTGGTGCCGCGCGCACTCCGACGACAGGTTGCACGGGCAGGTAGCACCGCCCAGCCGGTAGGCGACCGTATGGTCCTGCTCGCATCGCCAGGCTGGCTGACGGCAGGTCGGGAACCCGCATGTCTGGTCGCGCGCCTCGACCAGCGCGCGCATCGGGTCCGGGACCCGGTAGCCGGGGCTCGCTTCTTCGTGGGTGCAGCTTCCGGGCCCGGTCCGTGACCGACGGGCGGAGAACGCTTTCGCGCCTGCACGCAGGGCCGCCTCGAGAATCTTCGCGAGCGTTCCGGAGCCCGCCAGATCGCGCGCTGTCCGCATGGCCGCGGAGTCAGGCACGCCGGCCTGAACGTTGCGGCCAGCCGGAGAGCCGAGCAGGCCGGCCGGAGAGCCGAGCAGGCCGGCCGGAATGGTGAGGGTGACGCGTCCCACGACGCCTGGTGCCGCAGCGGGGTCAGTGATCGCGGCGGGCGCCACATCGCCGCTCCGGTCACCGGTGGTTCCCGCGCCTGTGCGGCGGACCCTGGCCACAGCGAGCGCCCGTCCCGAGCGGCCGGCCACTACCACCCGCCATTCGCACGTCACATCCGCCGCCGCGGCCAGGGCAAGGTCGCGCGCTGTCCCGGCAGTGACCGGGCCGATGCGGCCCAGCTCGCCGGGCTCGCTGCTCCATCCGGCCAGGGTCCGCCATGGCACGCAGAGCATGGCGCGGCCGGCCAGCCGCGAGCTGCCAGGTGAGCGTGGGCTTCCTGGCTGGCGTGGGCTTCCTGGCTGGCGTGGGCTTGCTGGCTGGCTCGGGCTTCCTGGCGGCCCGCGCCGATCTTGTGAGCTCGCCGGGCCAGCACGGGCCGGGCGGGCACAGCCGGGGGCAGGGGTGGCACCCGGCAGGGGTAAGGGAGGCCAGGCCGGGGGCTGCCCGCCAGGGTCTCCCCTGCCGGGGTCTTGCCCGCCGGGGTGCATGTCGTACGGCGCGTTCTCGTCGCGGGGATCACCGGCATCGTCCCAGGGCCCGTTGCTGGCGGGCGGCGAGTCGCCCGGCCCGCGATCGTTCTGGTAACCGTGATCCGGCCCGCTCGTGCCCGGCCCGTCAGCGCTCCGGCCGCTGGCATCCGGCCCGTCACCGTCCGGGCCGCCGTCATCCGGCCCGTCACCGTCCGGGCCGCCGTCATCCGGCCTGTCACCGTCCGGACCCTCATCGTCCGGCGCGCCGGCGGCGGGCGGTATCAGCGGAAGGGTGCCGAGCAGCAGGCCGACGTAGACCTGGGCGCGCAACAGGTCCATGCCCCCGCCCGCGCCAGCGGCCTCCATGGCCTTTGCCATCGCGCAGATCCGCGCCCAGGCGGCGGCCGCCTGCGCGGCCGGCAGGAACCGCCCCGACAGCGAAGCGGTGCCGTCATGGTCCCCGAACAGCGCGACCAGTGCTCTCCGCTCAGCCTCCTTGCGGCGGCGCTCCGCGGCTGCCGGGTCAACGGCGAGGACGGCGCGCTGGAGCGAGGCGCGAAGCTGCCCGCTGGTCTGGTGCTGCGCCCTGTCCAGGACCCGGCGCTCGACCGCCCGGGCGAGACCGGCGTCCAGGGAGCCGGTGAACTGATCGATCAGTTTCGCCCGGTTCAGGTCGACCGTGCCCCCGGCCAGTGCCGCCAGCGTCGCGGGAAGCCGGCGGGACAGGCTCACCGCCAGGTCCATCCAGTATTCGGCGCCACCCTGGGTCAGGGTCAGGGCCAGCGCAACCTCGTTCGGCGCGAAACCAGCTTCCAGCTCCGCGACCCGGTCGCCGCCGGAGAGCCCGGCATCGGCTGCCGGGCCGCGGCCTTCCCCGGTGGCATCAACCGCCCCGGCGACGCGGCGCCGCCGGGCGAGTTCGGCCACGGCCGCGAGCTCCTGCGCCTGCGCCCACGAGGTCACCTTGCGCCAGGCGGTGATCGAGTTCACCAGCGCCGCGTCATCACGGTCGCTGGCCCGGCAGCATGCGAGCCAGCCAGCCAGGTCCGGGCCGGGTGCCATGACGGCGTGGCCGCCGAGTTCCCCGAACGACAGCACACGCCCCCGGTTCTCGTCCGCGGCCATGATCGCCTCTTGGCCCCGCTCGTCATCCTGCGGGCCCGGCCCGCCCCCGGCTGGGCCTTCGTCCTGTCCCGTGCAACCTGGCTCGCCCCAGGCGGGGAGATCGCCGCCGGCCCCGTGCCGTTCATGGCGGTGCGCGGCGGCCAGCACCTGCCCGATGGACACGCCCGGCGTCCAGCTCACGACCAGCCCGCCGGGTTCGTTGTCATCGGGCGGCGGGACAGCGGGAGCGCAAGCCGGCGCAGAGCCCGCGAGCGAGGACGCTCCCGGGGGTAAGGAAGATCCCGCGGGTAAGGACATGCCCGCCGGTGAGGCAGCGCCCGCGAGCGAGGACGTGCGGGCCGACATAGAAGCGGGCCCGGTTCCGTCCAGCATCACGGTCACCTCCCCTCGCCAGAGGGCTGCCACCACCACAAGCGCGAGCTGACAATCTTTATACGAATATGATAACGAGCAATGCCGACATTATCGGGCCACATAGCGGACGTGTTCTATAAATCTCTGCCCAGCAGTGCGTAATTGATCCGCTGGCACGCCGCGGCCCCCCTACCCGGAATGCCTCAGCGACATCCCGGCGGCGGCCAGGCGCTGCAAGTTCTGCACCGCCGTGGTGGTGCCGGCCATGAACGGCCACCCCGCGCAGCCGCCCCAGGCGGGCCTGGGGTGGGCGGGCCTGCGCCGGGCGCGGGCCGCCGCGCACCGGCAGCGGCCTACTTAGCGTCCGCGTAGCTGGCGACCACGGCGGTCGTCACCGGGAACCGGACCGGGGTCGGGCCGAACACCAGCTGCCCGGCCTCGGCAGCCGCCGAGCCGACGGCATCGGCCACCGCGCCGGCGAGGCCTTCCGGGCAGTGCACGATCACCTCGTCATGCTGGAAGAAGACCAGCCGGGCAGCCGTGCCGGTGCCGTCCGGCGGCGGGCCCGCGGCCCGCGCAACGCCGCCCGGCAGGGCCGCGGGCTGGGCGGGGGGCCGCGCGGCCGCCTCGTCTGGCATGGAAATCGCCGCCAGCCGGCGGCGGAGCCCGGCCAGCAGCACGATCGCCCAGTCGGCGGCGCTGGCCTGCACGACGAAGTTGCGGGTGAACCGGCCGCGGGCCCGCAGCGACCGTCCCGCCACCGCCTCGCCGGTGTCCGGGTCGTCCGCGACCGCGGTCAGCCCGCGCCACGCGTCCGAGGGCGGCGGGCAGGTGCGGCCGAGCCGTGACCGGACCACCCGCCCTTCCTCGCCCGCCCTGGCCGCCGCCTCCACATACTGCGCCGCGAGCGGGAACCGCCGCCTCAGCACCGCCAGCAGCTGGCCGCCCTCGCCGCCCGCGCCGCCGTACATGGCCGACAGCAGCGCGACCTTGGCCTTGCCCCGGTCCCCGCCGAACGCCCCGGCCAGCGCCTCGTACAGGTCCCCCGTCCCGGCCGCCGCCGCCAGCGCGCGGTCGTCGGCGAGGGCGGCGAGCACCCGCGGCTCGAGCTGCGCGGCGTCGGCGACCACCAGCACATGGCCGGGATCTGCCACCACCGCCTTGCGCAGCACCCGGGGTATCTGCAGCGCGCCGCCGCCGCGGGTGGCCCACCGGCCGGACACCACCCCGCCGACCACGTACTCGGGGTGGAACCGGCCGCCCGACACCCACTCGTCCAGCCAGGCCCAGCCGTGCGCGGCGTGCAGCCGGGCGAGCTCCTTGTACTCCAGCAGCAGCGGCGCGGCCGGATGGTCCACGCCGCGCAGCACCTCGGACCGGGTCGACGGAACCCGCACCCCGGCCGCGGCCAGCGCCCGCAGGACCTGCGCGGGCGAGTCCGGGTTCACCGGGCTGCCGAGCGCGCGGGAGATCCGGGCCGCCAGGTCGGCCACCTTGGCCGGCCGTAGGCCCGGCACCGGGCGCGGGCCCAGCAGCTCCGTGAGCAGGTCATTGTGCACGTCCGGCCGCCACGGCAGCCCGTCGAAGCCCATCTCCGCGGCCAGCAGGCCACCGGCCGACTCCGCCGCCGCCAGCAGCGCGAACCGCCCCGGGTGCTCGTCCGCCGCGATCCGCCGCAGCTGGTCAGCGTGCACGGCCAGCACGGCCTCCAGGGCCGCGGCCGGCTCGGGGAAGTCCGGGTCGGCCGGGTCGAACAGGGCATCCTGCCCGGGGCGTGCGGCCGCCGCGGGCCGCCCGCCGCCAGCGGCCGGGGGCGCCGCGCTGTGCCCACCAGACGCGCTGTGCCCACCAGACGCGCTGTGCCCACTAGAACTGTGCCCACCAGAACTGTGCCCATCAGAGCTGTGCCCACCAGAGTCCCGCAGCCGCGCCCAGGCGCCTGCCAGGGTCGCGGGCTCGCCCGCCCGCCCCTCCCGCCCGAGCAGCAGCGCCTCGGTGAGCGCGACGTCGTGGCAGCGCTCCACCCGCACCCCGGCCCGCAGCAGCGCGGGGTAGATGCCGGGGGCCGCCGCCCAGACCCACCGCACGGCACCGGATCGCTCGTAGGCGGCCACGGCGGCAGGAAGATCTTCATGCCGAACGGCAGGCCCGTGGCCGGTGCCGCCGGCCGCCAGCTCCGACAGCCAGCAACTGTCCCCTGGCCCGGCGACGACGGCGACCCGCACGGGTCAGATTCTCCACCGCCGGGCCGACAAACCGGGCACCTGAGCCGCGTGCCCGGTATCCGCACTGGTGTCTGTGCCCCGGTCCGGTCCCTGACCCAGGCCGGACCGGGGCCAGACGCTTGCCCCTCAGCCCACCCCCGGGGTCGGCGCGGACGCCGGAGCCTGGTGGCTCCAGCCGCCGTGCATGGAGGGCAGAAGGGTGAAGTCCAAGATGCTGACCGCGGTGGCCGTGCCGCCGCTGACCGTCGCGGTCACCGCCACCTGCTGACCGGTCTTGACCGAGCCGATGCCATCCCGCTTCGCGTCCACGTTGGTGGAGCTGCGCACCTGGTAGGTCTTGACGAAGCCGTCGGCGCTCTTGACCGTGATGGAGGTGGTGCTCACGGCGGTGACGCTGCCGCGCTGGGTGTCGATCGTCTGGTAGCCGCCGCCGGACCTGGGAACCACGAACTGGCCGTGCACCGCGCCGAACGGGCCGCCGGAGGCGAAACCCATTCCGCCCGGCCGGCCCTGGTGGGGGAAGGCCGGCCGGGCAGAGGGTGAGGGCGCGGCGGCCACCCCGCCCGCCGGGGTGGCCGCTGCCGCCCGGGACGTCGGCGAGCCCGATGTCGCGGCCATGGCGACGCCCGCTCCAGCAAGCAGGGCGGCCACGGCGACTCCCACCAGGATCAGCGGTCTGCCAGGCAGTTTGCGCGTACCAAGCATGGGAGTGCGACTTCCTTACGGCCGGTGCATGGCCCTCGGCTCGGCGAGTCCAGGACGATCATGACCAGCAGAGTTGGGCACTAGCTGAAAATGCGCTGAGGAATCACCCAACAGGCTTGGCATAAGCGCGGGGCCGCCGCCAGCTATCCGGCTGGCGCACCAGGAATGCTCGCCCCACCGCTGGGAACCAGACCAGCGGGGACCAGGAAGGCCGTGAAGCCGGCCGCCAGCGCCACCGCGATGCGCTGGCGGAAGGCGGGGCTGGACAGCTTCGCGGCGTCGGCCGCGTTGCGCATGTTGCCGCACTCGATGAACACCTTGGGCACGGTGGACAGGTTCAGCCCGCCGAGGTCGGTGCGGACGTCGAGGGCGTCGTGACCGACGTAGTTCGCGTACGGCTCGCCGGTGATCCGGTGGTAGGCGTCCCGGATGTCCAGCGCGAGCCGGTGGGACGGGCCCACGATGGCGCCGGTGTGGCCCGGGATCAGGCCCGGCTCGATCACGTCGAAACCCGAGCCGCCCGGTGGGCCGCCGTCGGCGTGGATCGAGATCGCCGCGTTCGCGTGCGCCCGGTTGCCGATCGCCGCCCGCTGGGTGATGCACGGGCCGACGCCGTGGTTGCTGGTGCGGGTGAGGATCACGGTCGCGCCCCTGGCCCGCAGCAGCCGGGCCAGCCGGGTCGCGACGTTGAAGTTGAAGGCGGCCTCGGTGTAACCGGCGTCGGTCTCGGTGCCGGTGGTGTCGCACGGCTTCATCGCGGTGATGACGTTGACGAGCCGGTTGATGACCGCCGGGTGCGCCCAGTTGTCCCCGTTGTGCCCGGGGTCGAGGACGATCACCTTGCCCGCCAGCGGGCGGCTGGGCGCGGACGCGCTGGCGGCCGGGGTGCTGGCGGGCCGTGTGCTGGCGGGCGGGACCGCGGAGCCGCCCGGCAGCGTGGTGGCGGGCTGCCCGGCCGCCGGCGCGGCGCCCGCCGACGGCACCGAGGCGCCGGAACACGCGGCGAGCAGGCCCGCCAGGGCACCCGCAGCGGCGAAGGCCGCTGCCGCGCGGGGCGCTCGCCCGCGGATGCGCAGCATGCCGGAGACCCTACACGCCTGTCCTGATGTCCCCGGTGCGGCCCGATGGCCGCCTACGGCTGACCCCCCATGTGCCCCGCCCTACGTGTGCGCTTGCCCGGTGCCCGGACGGTCCCGGCCAGGCCAGGCGCGCTAGGTCCTCATTCTGAGCGCGGCTGCGGGATCCCCGCCAGCAGGGCACGAACCTCGGTCTCCCGGTACCGGCGGTGACCGCCGAGGGTGCGGATCGACGTCAGCTTGCCGGCCTTGGCCCAGCGGGTGACCGTCTTGGGGTCGACCCGGAACATCGTCGCTACCTCGGCCGGCGTCAGCAGCGGCTCAGCCTCGGGTGTGCGTGCGGACATAGGTACGGCCTCTCCTCCTGGACCAGTACTGCCATCCTGTGGACCAGTACTGCCATCCTGCAATTTGTCGCTTTACCTGACTCCTTGCGGAGCCTGCCGTGGATGTCCCATATGGCCCACTGAGACCATATTGCCATCACCAGCGGTGACAAGTCGACCACCAGGAGCAAAGATTCTGTGCCGCATTGCCCCATTTTTCCAATGATCTTCGTGACGATTTGTAATTCTAACGACACGTACCGTCGTGACGGCGCAGGTTTGCGGAAACTCGCCTGCACGCCGCTCAGCTGGCGTGCTCTCACGCGTCAGCTGGCCTGTTCCAGCGCGGCCAGCGCCGCCCATCGCCCCGTCACCCTGCGGTACATCGCGGCCGCCATCTCCAGCTCCCCGCTGGTGAGCGCGCTGATCGCGGCGGACACCTCCGCCGCCGACTGATCAGCCCGCAGCGCCGCGTCGTCGAGCAGGTTGACCAGGCCGCCGTAGTCGAGCTCCACCAGGGCATCCGGGTCGAACTCCTCGAGCCAGCAGCCGATCTGCGCCAGCTCGGCCGCCACCCGCGGCGCCGCGTCACCGGTGCGGGTGGCGGGCAGCGGCACCCCGGCGCACCGGAGGCCGTCCAGCGCCCGCTGCACCCGGCCGCGGGCCCGCGCCATCGTGGTGGCGTAGCCGAGCGTGCGGGTGGGCGCGGCCGCCGCCAGCGCCGGTGACGCGGCGCCGTCGCCCGGATCGCTGGCGGCGCCGAGCGTGAGCCAGCGCTCGGCCGGCGCGAACGGGACGAACCAGGCGAGCGGCACCGACCAGGTGCGAACCTGGATGTGCAGGCGCAGCGAGGCGGCCTGATCCTGGCAGCTGGCGAAGCCGCTGACGGCCGCGTCCGCCGCGCCAGCGGTGAAGGCGGCCGACCACAGCTGCGGATCGGTGGCCCGCAGCCGGGACAGGCCCAGCCAGGAGCGCAGCCGGGTCTGCCACGGGCAGATGTAGGTGGCCCCCTCGGCCCAGCGCACGTAGGCGTGGCCGCTCTCGCACTCGGGCACCATGACCGGCGGCGCCGCGATGAGCCGCCGCAGCGCGTCCGCGTGCTCGGCGGCGAGCGCAGCCCGGCGGCGCGGGCGGGCGGTGGATGCCGCGTACGCGGCCCAGCGCCGGGCATCGGGCCCGGGGAAGGCGGACAGCGTCTCATAGACGCGCAGATATGCCGCGTAGGGGAGCACGAACGCATCGTGGCATGACGTGACCGCCGCAATACAGATCCGACACATAACGAGAAGGTCACCGCCGGCCCGGCTGCTCGGCCAGGCTGCGCCGCAGGCCGGTGTGCGACGATTAGCGGTAGTCTCTGCTCGACTGGGCAGCTTGTCCCACAACGGCATTTGCCCAGCTCAGATGCCCATCTAGAACGGATTACCACCGTGACGAACGTGTTCGCGCACTTCCCGCAGCGCAGCGGTCCCGCCGGGGACACGCGGGCGGCCGGCACTCCAGGGCACCCCGGGGAAGCCACCTCCGCGCTGGGCGCCGCCGGCCAGGGCGGGCATGAGCAGGTCGTGTTCTGCCAGGACGTCCAGTCCGGCCTGCGGGCGATCATCGCCATCTACTCGACCGCCCTGGGCCCGTCGCTGGGCGGGACCCGGTTCTACCCCTACCCGACCGAGGACGCGGCCCTCGCCGACGCGCTCAACCTCTCCCGCGCGATGGCGTACAAGAACGCGCTGGCCGGGCTCGATCTCGGGGGCGGGAAAGCGGTGATCATCGGCGACCCGCGGCGCGACAAGTCCGAGCCGCTGCTGCGGGCGTACGGCCGTTTCGTCCAGTCGCTGGGCGGCCGCTACATCACCGCGTGCGACATCGGCACCTACAGCGAGGACATGGACATCGTGGCCCGCGAGTGCCGGTACGTCACCGGCCGGACGGTGCCGAACGGCGGTGCCGGCGACTCCTCGATCCTCACCGCGGCCGGGGTGTTCCAGGGGATGCGTGCCGCCGCGCAGCACCTGTGGGGCGACGCCAGCCTGGCCGGCCGGCTGGTCGGGGTGGAAGGCGTGGGCAAGGTCGGCCGCCGCCTGGTGGAGCACCTGCTCGAGGCCGGCGCGCGGGTGGCGATCTGCGACGTGAACGCCGAAGCGGCCGGGCAGGTCCTCAGCCAGCATCCCGGGATCGAGGTGGCCGGCAGCCGCGACGCCCTGCTCGCCAGGCCGCTCGACATCCTCGCCCCGTGCGCCATGGGCGGGACCCTGGACGACGGCACCGTCGCGTCGATGTCCGCGCGGATCGTCTGCGGCGGCGCCAACAACCAGCTCGCCCACCCGGGGATCGAGAAGATCCTCGCCGACCGGGGCATCCTGTACGCGCCGGACTATGTGGTGAACGCCGGCGGCGTGGTCCAGGTGGCGGACGAGCTCGCCGGATTCGACTTCGAGCGGGCCAGGGCACGGGCCGCCCAGATCTTCACCACCACCAGGAAGATCTTCGCGCTGGCCGACGAGGAGGGCGTGCCGCCCGCGGTGGCGGCGGACCGGCTGGCCGAGCGGAGGATGGCCGAGGTGGGCCGGCTGCGCGGCATCTGGCTGGGCCCGTAACCGATCGCGGACGATCGCCCGCCGTGGCAGGGAAGCGCTCGCGGCGCAAAGCAGGTACGGTTGTAGGCGTATGCAGGCTCGAATGCACGTCGTGCCTCAGGCGATGGAGGACCGGCGGCCTAGCAGGCTGTGCAGGAGCCCGCAACTATTCCTTGCAGGGAGCAGGAGCCCTGAACTGGGCTCCGCATGTTCGAGGGGGTCGAGCCAATGGGGCGCGGCCGAGCCAAGGCCAAGCAGGTGAAGGTGGCCCGCCAGCTCAAGTACAACAGCGGCGGTACCGATCTTGACCGGCTGCGGACCGAATTGGGCGTGGGCAGAGGCGACCAGGACGATGGGGACCCCGCCTACGCAGACCTCGCGGACCGCTACAGCGATCTCGCCGGCGCCAACGGCGACGGCGAGGAGCCTGACGAGGACGACGACGAGTAGCCGCCGGTCCCCGGACGAGTAGCCAGCCGCGGTCAGCCGGGGTGGGTCCCCACCAGGCGGACGTCACCGGCCTGGCCGGTGACCTCACCGAGCACCCATCCGGTCACGCCGCCGGCCTCCAGCATGCCCAGCGCCCGGCCAGCCTCACCGGCGGCGACCACCGCCGCCATGCCCACGCCCATGTTGAACACCCGCTCCATCTCGGCCGCGGCTATCCCGCCGCGCGCGGCGAGCAGGCCGAACACCGGCGGCGGGCGCCAGCTGGCGCGCTCGAGCACCGCACCGGTGCCGGGCGGCAGCACCCGGGCCAGGTTCCCCGCCAGGCCGCCGCCGGTGATGTGCGCGAACGCGTGCACGTCGCACCCGGCCGCCAGCGCGAGGCAGTCCCGGGCGTAGATGGCGGACGGGGTGAGCAGCTCCTCCCCCACCGGGGCGCCCAGCTCCGGCGGCTCGGCGTCCAGCGCCAGCCCGGTCGCCTCGAGCACCTGCCTGGCCAGCGAGTACCCGTTGGCGTGCAGGCCCGATGAGGCGAGCCCGAGCACCGCGTCCCCGGCCCTGACCCGGTGCGGGCCCAGCAGGGCATCCGCCTCCACCACCCCGGTGGCGGCGCCGGCCAGGTCGAAGTCGTCCGGGCCGAGGTGCCCTGGGTGCTCGGCCGTCTCGCCGCCGATCAGCGCGCAGCCCGCCCGCTGGCATCCCTCCGCCACGCCCGCCACCACCGCGGCGGCCCGCCGCGGGTCGAGCTTGCCGAACACCACGTAGTCGGTCATGAACAGCGGCTCCGCGCCGCAGCTGACCAGATCGTCCACCACCATCGCGACCAGGTCGATACCGACCGTGTCATAGCGGCCGAGCCGCTGGGCGATCACCACCTTCGTGCCCACGCCGTCGGTGGAGGTGGCGAGCAGGGGGCGGCGGTAGGAGGCGAGCCTGCTGGCGTCGAACAGGCCCGCGAACCCGCCGATGCCGCCCACGACCTCGGGCCGGCCGGCCCGTTCGACCGCCGCCTTCATCAGCGCCACGGCGCGGTCGCCCGCGTCGATGTCCACGCCCGCGCCAGCGTAGGAGGAACCCCGCGGATTCATCGCATCAGCCTGCTCACGGCCGCGCCTTCGAGCAGGTGCTTGCCCTGCTGCGTGCCGGCCACCGGGACCGGGTAGTCACCGTCGAAGCAGGCACGGCACAGGCTGCCCGCGGGCAGCGTGGTCGCCTCGGTCAGCCCGCCGAGCGAGATGAAGCCGAGCGAGTCGGCCCCGATCGAGGCCCGGATCTCATCCGCCGACAGGCTGCCGGCGATCAGCTCGGCCCGGGTGGCGAAGTCGATGCCGTAGAAGCAGGGCCAGCTCACCGGCGGGCTGGAGATCCGCACGTGGACCTCGGCCGCCCCGGCCTCGCGCAGCATCGCGACGATCGCCCGCTGGGTGTTGCCGCGCACGATCGAGTCGTCCACCACCACCACCCGCTGGCCGGCGATCACCCCGCGAAGCGGGTTCAGTTTCAGCCGGATGCCCCGCTGCCGGATGGTCTGGCTCGGCTGGATGAACGTCCGGCCCACGTAGGAGTTCTTGACCAGGCCCTGGCCGTAGGGGATGCCGCTGGCCTGCGCGTAACCGATCGCCGCCGGGGTGCCCGACTCGGGAACCGGGATCACCAGGTCGGCGTCGGCCGGGTGCTCGGCCGCGAGGCGGCGGCCCACCTCCACCCGGGCCGCCTGCACGCTCCGGCCCGCGATGGTGGTGTCTGGGCGCGCCAGGTACACGTACTCGAACAGGCAGCCCCGGGGCCGCGCCGGGGCGAAGGTGGCCGACGCGACCCCCCGCTCGTCGATCGTGATCAGCTCGCCCGGCTCGACCTCGCGCACGAACGTGGCGCCGATGATGTCCAGCGCCGCGGTCTCGCTCGCCACCGCCCAGCCCCGCTCCAGCCGGCCGAGCACCAGCGGGCGGAAGCCCTGCGGGTCGCGCGCCGCGTACAGGGTGTGCTCGTCCATGAAGACCAGCGAGAACGCCCCCCGCACCAGGGGGAGCGCGGCGAGCGCGCTGTCGGCGACGCTGGCGCCGCGCGGGTCGGCGAACAGCGCGGTCAGCACGTCGGTGTCGGAGGTACCCACCGGGCCGCGCCACGCCTCCGCCGCCCCCTCCACCATGGCGGCGAGCTCCAGGGTGTTGATGAGGTTGCCGTTGTGGCCGAGCGCCAGGCTCCCCGACGCGGTGGAGGCGAAGGTCGGCTGCGCGTTCTCCCACACCGAGGAGCCGGTGGTGGAATACCGGCAGTGCCCGACGGCGATGTGGCCGCGCAGCGTGGACAGCACCGACTCGTCGAACACCTGGGCGACCAGGCCCATGTCCTTGAACACCACGATCCGGGTGCCGTCGCTGACCGCGATGCCGGCCGACTCCTGCCCCCGGTGCTGCAGCGCGTACAGGCCGAAGTAGGCGAGTTTGGCTACTTCCTCGCCGGGGGACCAGACGCCGAACACGCCGCACGCGTCCCGCGGGGGCCGGTCCCGGTGATCGATGTCATGGGTCAGCCGGCCATCGGGTTTGACCACGGCGCCAGTCTAGGGGGGTTTCACCACCAGCAGCGGCAGCCAGGCCGACAGGTCGGCCCGGGGGCCGCTGGCCCGGACCTTCCCGGCGGCCACCGCCTCCGCCCAGCCGCCCCGGCCGGCCGCCAGCGTGACCCAGGTCACCGGGTCGGTCTCGACCACGTTCGGCGGGGTGCCGCGGGTGTGCCTGGGCCCCTCGACGCACTGGACCGCCGCGTACGGCGGCACCCGCACCTCGACCGCCCGGCCCGGCGCCCGCTCGGCGAGCACGCCGAGCAGGTAGGTGACGGCCCCCCGCAGCGCTTCCGTGCAGGGGTCCAGGCCAGCGTCCATCGCCGCGAGCACCGCGCGCACGCACTCCCGGCCGAGCGGTCCCGTCTCGGAGGGCCCGGCCCAGGCCAGCTTCCCCAGCACGGCCCGCTGCTCGTCCACGGCGGCGCGGAGCCGCTCCGCGCTCAGTCCCCGGCCCGGCACGCAGGCTCCGTCGAGCCGAACAGGGCGGGCAGCACGCCCCGGTGGGTGGCGGCGAGCTCGTCCAGCGGCACCGCGAAGCTGCCCGCCACCTCCAGGCTGGCGCCCCCGGTCGTGCCCAGCGGCGTGGCCGGGACACCGTGCGCCGTGCACAGGCCGGCGAACTCCGCCTCCGACCCGGGGAGCACCGCGACCAGCAGCCGCGCCGCCGACTCGCTGAACAGGAACGTGAACGCATCGCCCGGCAGGCTCACCCGGCAGCCGTGCCCGCCGGCCAGGCAGGACTCGGTGAGCGCGATGGCGAGCCCGCCGTCGGACAGGTCATGGGCCGCGTCCAGCAGGCCGGCCCGCGCCGCGGCGGCGAGCAGGGACGCGGCAGCTCGTTCTGCATCCAGGACGACCGCGGGCGGGCGGCCGCCGAGGTGGCCGTGTGCCACCTGCGCCCACGCCGACCCGCCGAACTCGGCCCGGGTGGTGCCGAGCAGCACCACCTGCGCGCCGGGCCGGGTGAACCCGATCGGCACCCGGTGCCGGACGTCGTCCAGCACGCCGAGCACCCCCACCACCGGGGTCGGGTGGATGGCCGCCTCCCCGGTCTGGTTGTAGAAGCTCACGTTGCCGCCGGTCACCGGGGTTCCCAGCACGGCGCAACCGTCGGCCAGGCCGCGCACCGCCTCGGTGAACTGCCACATGACCCCCGGGTCCTCCGGCGAGCCGAAGTTGAGGCAGTTGGTGACCGCGACCGGGCGGGCGCCGGTGGCCGCCACGTTCCGGTACGCCTCGGCCAGCGCGAGCTGCGTGCCCGCGTACGGGTCGAGCCGGCAGTACCGCCCGTTGCCGTCGGTGGCCAGCGCCACCCCGAGACCGGTCTCCTCATCGACCCGGATCATGCCCGCGTCCTGCGGCATGGCGAGCACCGTGTCACCCCGCACGTGCCGGTCGTACTGCTCGGTCACCCAGCTCTTGTCGGCCAGGCCCGGCGAGCCGAGCAGCGAGAGCAGCGCCGCGCGCAGCTCCTCGCCGGTCCGCGGCCGCGGCAGCGCGGCCGGGTCGTCCGCGGCCAGCGCGTCCTGGCCGGCCGGGCGGGCTGCTGGCCGGTCGTATACCGGGCCCTGATCGGCCGCGGTCTCCGGCGCGATGTCCACCACCAGCTCGCCGTGCCAGGTCAGCTCCAGCCGGCCGGTGCCGGTCACCTCGCCGATCACCGTGGCCGGCACCTCCCAGCGGGCGCAGATGGCCAGGAAGCGCGCCACGTTGCCGGGGGCCGCGATGGCCATCATCCGTTCCTGCGACTCGCTCATGAGGATCTCGGCCGGGCCGAGCGAGGGGTCGCGCAGCGGCACGGCGTCCAGGGCGATCCGCATGCCCGAGCCGCCGCCCGCCGCCAGCTCCGCGGTCGCGCAGGAGATGCCGGCCGCGCCCAGGTCCTGGATGCCGGCCACCAGCCCGGCCGCGCCCAGCTCGAGGCAGCACTCCACCAGCAGCTTCTCCATGAAGGGGTCGCCGACCTGGACGCTGGGCCGCTTGGCCGACTCCCCGCCGCCGAACGACGCGCTGGCCAGCACCGAGGCGCCACCGATGCCGTCCGGGCCGGTCCTGGCGCCGAACAGGATGACCTTGTTGCCCTCGCCGCGGGCGGCCGCGAGCTGCAGGTCCTCGTGCCGCATGACCCCCACGCACAAGGCGTTGACCAGCGGGTTCCCCGCGTAGCAGGGGTCGAAGGCCAGCTCGCCGCCGACGTTCGGCAGGCCGAGGCAGTTGCCGTAGAAGGAGATGCCGCCCACCACGCCGGGCAGCACCCGGGCGGTGTCCGGGGCGTCGGCGGGGCCGAACCGCAGCGCGTCCATCACCGCCACCGGCCGGGCGCCCATGGCCAGGATGTCGCGGACGATCCCGCCCACGCCGGTCGCCGCGCCCTGGAACGGCTCCACATAGGACGGGTGGTTGTGTGACTCGATCTTGAACGTGACCGCGTATCCCTGGCCGATGTCCACCACGCCCGCGTTCTGCCCGATGCCGGCCAGCAGCGCGTCGCTGGGCGGCGCCTTGGCGGCGAACTGGCGCAGGTGCAGGCGGGACGACTTGTAGGAGCAGTGCTCGCTCCACATGACCGAGTAGACGGCCAGCTCGCAGTCGGACGGCCGGCGGCCCAGCAGTTGCCGGATCCGCTGGTACTCCTCGCCGGTCAGGCCCAGCTCGGCGTACGGCTGCGGCCGGTCGCCGGTGGCGGCCGCCCGCGCGACCGTGTCGACTATGGCCTCCCTCGCGGGCGCTTCGCTGGCTTCGGGAGGCGGGTCCTCGGCGCCGGGAAACCGCTGACGCGGCGTTCGGCCCGGCGCCTGCGGCCCTGGCCACCCGGCCACCGGATCGCCGGTCACCCCGTCACCGCCTGGCGCAGGATCGAGGTGAAGAAACCCAGCCCGTCGCCACCCGGCCCGGTCAGCGGGTCGATGGCGTGCTCGGGGTGGGGCATGAGCCCGACCACGTTCCCGGCCTCGTTCCGGATCCCGGCGATGTCCCGCGCGGAGCCGTTCGGGCTGCCGCCGCAGTACCTGACCACGACCTGCCCCCGCTCCTCCAGCGCGGCCAGCTCCGCCTCATCGGCGAGATAGGCGCCCTCGCCGCTCTTGAGGACCACCGTGATCTCCTGGCCGGGGCCGTAGTCAGCGGTCCACGGCGTGCCGGTGTCCTCGATCCGCACCCGCAGGCAGCGGTCGATGAACCGCAGCCCGCTGTTGCGGACCAGCGCGCCGGGCAGCAGGTGCGCCTCGCACAGGATCTGGAAGCCGTTGCAGATGCCCAGCACCGGCAGGCCCACCCCGGCGGCGGGCACCAGGTCGGCCATGATCGGGGCGAACCGCGCGATCGCGCCGCAGCGCAGGTAGTCCCCGTAGGAGAACCCGCCGGGCAGGATCACCGCGTCCACGCCGCGCAGCCCCCGGTCGGCGTGCCAGAGCGGGACCGCCTCCCCGCCCGCCCGGGTGACCGCCCTGGCGGCATCGCGGTCGTCGAGCGAACCGGGGAACGTCACGATCCCCACGCGGGCGGTCATGGGCGGCAGGCTACCGCGCCGCGGGGCAGAACCGGCCGCCGGGCCGCGTCAGGGCATGTCCTAGCCGACGTCGCGGAGCTGATCGTCGGCAAGGTGGGACAGTGGCGCGTCGTTGCGCCAGGCGATCCGCTTCTGCAGCGACACCACGGTCCCGCTTTCCGGGCCGCCGCTCAGCGTCACGTCGTCCACGCAGGCCTTCATGATCGCCATGCCGCGCCCCGACTCTGGCAGCGCCGCGATCGCCTCGTCCGGGGTCATCGCCCGGTCCTGCCGGTGGGAACGGCGCAGCGTCACCGGGCGCGGCACCCGGCGGCGCCGCCGCTCGGCCGCTGGCACCGGCGGCAGGACCCGGCGCCGCAGCCGTGTCCCCGGCCACTTCCCGGCGTCGGCACCCCGGCCGCTGTTCACCACCTGGACCTCGCAGCCGCCCCGGCCCACGCTGGCCAGCACCTCATACCGCTGGCCGGGGCCGCCGTGGCGGACCACGTTCGAGCACGCCTCGGTCACCGCGAGCAGGAGGTCGGCCACCCCGTCGTCGTCGGCGCCAAGGTCACGCAGGGTATCGCCCAGCACGTGACGCATGACCGGCACGCTGAGCGCCTCGCGCGGGAACACGAGGCAGAACTTGACATCCACGGTCGGCTCCTCGGCACATCTCATCCGAGTTCGCATCCGCTCCTCAGTTCGCTGCCTCCGCCGTTTCACGCTGGCCACATAAGTGCGTTCCCCGCCAGAACGACATTAATCGTCAACTCGTGTAACTCTACGGTCACACAGAGAAGCGAACGGGAGACCGAATCACGCTTCGCGGAACGTGAATTCCTCGATCACCGGGTTAGCGAGCAATTCACCTGCCAGTTCGCCCACGCGCGCCAGCGCCGTCTCATCGGCCGTTCCCGCCAGTTCCACCTCGAAACGCTTGCCCTGGCGGACGCCGAGCACATCAGCGAACCCGAGCCGCTGGCACGCCTGCTGGATCGCCTCCCCCTGCGGGTCGTGAATCTGCGGCTTGAGCATGACCTCCACGATGATCCGGGCCACCGTCCCGCCTTTCCTCAGGTCCCGCGTGGCAACGCAGCGTACGCGATGCGATGCCATCGGCGCTCACCCGGGCGGGGGTACCGGCCAAGGGTTCGCCCAGGCGAGGATGGTCTGTCACGATGGCGGTAGAGCCGGTTCGCCCAGCCACCCGACCGGGGGCGGCCGGGCCGGCATCGAGTGGGCCCATCGGGGTACACGGCGCATGGCAGCAAACCCACGCTGCCGCAGCGGCGGACGAGAGACCGACCGGCCGGTCACGGTGATCCTGGGACCGGCCCCTAGCGCAAGGAGTGGCACGTGGCCGTCGACGCCGGCGGTGCGGTCACCGCACCGGGTTCGGGCAGCCTGGACGGGCAGCCCGATTCGCGAGCAGAACTCATCCAGCTTCTCACTCCCGAGGGCGAGCGGGCCGACCATCCCGGCTACCCCCTCGACCTGACCACCGACGAGGTCAAGGGCCTCTACCGCGACCTGGTCATCGTCCGCCGGATCGACACCGAGGCGATCGCCCTGCAGCGCCAGGGCGAGCTCGGCATCTGGGCCTCCCTGCTCGGCCAGGAGGCGGCGCAGGTCGGGTCGGGCCGGGCCCTGTCCCCGCGCGACATGGCCTTCCCCACCTACCGCGAGCACGGGGTGGCGTGGTGCCGCGGCCTGGACCCGGTCAAGCTGCTCGAGCTCTTCCGCGGCGTCAGTCACGGCGGCTGGGATCCCGCCGACCACAACTTCCACCTCTACACCATCGTCATCGGCGCGCAGACCCTGCACGCCACCGGTTATGCGATGGGTATCCAGCGGGACGGGCTGGTCGGCGAGAACGGCGAGGCGGCCATTGTCTACTTCGGTGACGGCGCGACCAGCCAGGGGGATGTGAACGAGGCGTTTATCTGGGCGTCGGTTTTCAACGCGCCCATCGTGTTCTTCTGCCAGAACAACCAGTGGGCCATTTCCGAGCCGCTGGAGCGGCAGAGCCGGATCCCGCTCTACCAGCGGGCGAGCGGGTTCGGCTTCCCGGGGCTGCGGGTGGACGGCAACGACGTGTTCGCGTGCCTCGCGGTCACCAGGAAGGCGATGCAGGCGGCGCGCGACGGCCAGGGGCCGACCCTGATCGAGGCCTACACCTACCGGATGGGCGCGCACACCACCACCGACGACCCCACCCGGTACCGGCTCGCCAGCGAGCTGGAGGCGTGGAAGCTGAAGGACCCGCTGGAGCGGGTGAAGGCCTACCTCGTCCGCACCGGGTCCGCCGACGCGGCGTTCTTCGAGGAGGTCGACGCCGAGGCCGCGCAGGTCGGCAGGCACATCCGGCAGGCGTGCCTGCAGATGCCCGACCCGGCACCGCTGTCGATGTTCGACAACGTGTACAGCGAGCCGACCGCGCTGCTGCGCGAGGAGCGTGACGCCTACGCCGCCTACCTGGACTCTTTCGTCACCGAGGAGGTGGCGCGATGACCACGCTCACGCTGTCGAAGGCGATCAACGAAGGCTTGCGCAAGGCACTCGAGGACGACCCGAAGGTGGTCGTCATGGGCGAGGACGTGGGCAAGCTGGGCGGGGTCTTCCGGGTCACCGACGGCCTGCAGAAAGACTTCGGCGAGTCGCGGGTGGTGGACACCCCGCTCGCCGAGTCGGGCATCGTCGGCACCGCGATCGGCCTGGCCCTGCGCGGCTACCGGCCGGTCTGCGAGATCCAGTTCGACGGGTTCGTGTTCCCCGCGTTCGACCAGATCGTCAGCCAGCTGGCCAAGATGCGGATGCGGTCGCAGGGCCGGGCCGCGGTGCCGGTGACGATCAGGATCCCGTTCGGCGGCGGGATCGGCGCGGTGGAGCACCACAGCGAGTCACCGGAGGCGCTGTTCGCGCACATCGCGGGGCTGCGGGTGGTCGCCTGCTCCGGCCCGGCCGACGCCTACACCATGATCCAGCAGTCGATCCGCTGCGAGGACCCGGTCATCTTCTTCGAGCCCAAGCGCCGGTACTGGGACAAGGCGGACGTGGACACCGCCGCCGGGCTGGACGGCGCCCTGCCGCTGGAGGTGGCCAGGACGGTGGCCGAGGGCACCGACGTGACCGTCCTCGCCTATGGCCCGATGGTCAGGATCTGCGTGGAGGCGGCGGTAGCGGCCCGGGAGGACGGCCGGTCGCTGGATGTGATCGACCTGCGCTCGCTGTCCCCGCTCGACCTGGCCGCGATCGCCGCCTCGGTCCGGCGGACCGGGCGGTGCGTGGTCGTGCACGAGGCGCCGGTCACCGGCGGGCTCGGCGCCGAGCTCGCCGCCCGGATCACCGAGCAGTGCTTCTACCAGCTCGAGGCGCCGGTGCTGCGGGTCGGCGGGTTCTCCACGCCCTACCCGCCGTCCCGGCTGGAGGAGCACTACCTGCCGGACCTGGACCGGGTGCTGGACGCCGTCGACCGGACCTTCGCGTACTGAGGGGCTGCCAGATGCCTGAGGTGAAGCAGTTCAAGCTGCCGGACGTCGGCGAGGGGCTGACCGAGGCCGACATCGTCGCCTGGCACGTCAAGCCGGGCGACTCGGTCGCGCTCAACCAGGTGATCGTGGAGATCGAGACCGCCAAGGCGGTGGTGGAGCTGCCGTGTCCGTACGAGGGGGTCGTGACGGGGTTGCTCGTGGACGAGGGAGCGACCGTGGACGTGGGGACGCCGATCATCGAGGTCGATGTCTCGGGGGGTGAAGGCCCGGCCACGGCCGGGCGGGAACCAGGTTCCGGCGCGATCGCGGCTGAGTCCGCCGTTATCCCGGCCGCCCCGCCTCAGGGGGCCGAGTCGCCGCTGCAGGCGGCGTTTGAGCCCGGGATGGTGGGCAGCCCGGCGCCCAAGGTGGAGCGGCAGGCCGTGCTGGTCGGGTACGGGGTGAAGCTGGGGACGACGAAGCGGCGGCAGCGGAAGGGGGGCAAGGCGAGGACTCCTGCCACCTCCTCCCCTGCCCAGGCCGACTCTGCTCCGGCCGACTCTGCTCCGGCCGACTCTGCTCCGGCCACCGGCGCCTCCTCCGCTGCTCCCGCGGCCTCTCCGGGTACGGCGGCGGGGGGGAACGGGCGGCCGGCGGCTAAGCCGCCGGTGCGGAAGCTGGCGAAGGAGCTGGGGGTCGAGCTCGCGGGGCTGGCGGGGACCGGGCCGAACGGGAGCATCACGCGGGAGGACGTGCAGGCCGCGGTGGCCCAGCCTGCCGCACCACCGGCCCCGCTGGCCACATCCGCCCCATCAGTTGCCGCCTGGGCCGCCACCTCGGCCGCCGGCCGGGAGGAGCGGCTCGCGGTCCGTGGGGTGCGGAAGCATATGGCGGCGGCGGTGGCGTCCAGTGCGTTCACGGCGCCGCATGTGACCGAGTTCCTGCAGGTGGATGTGACCGGCACGATGGAGGCGGTGCGGGGGCTGCGGGAGCTGCCGGAGTTCGCGCAGACGCGGGTATCGCCGCTGCTGCTGGTGGCCAAGGCGCTGCTGCTGGCGGTGGCGCGGCATCCGATGATCAACTCGTCCTGGGACGAGGGCGCGCAGGAGATCGTGGTCAAGCACTACGTGAACCTGGGGATAGCCGCCGCCACCGAGCGGGGGCTGATCGTGCCGAACATCAAGGACGCCCACGCGCTGTCGCTGCCCGGGCTGGCCGCTGCGCTCGGCGGGCTCACCGCCACCGCGCGGGCGGGCAAGGCCCAGCCCGCCGACCTGACCGGCGGGACGATCACGATCACCAACGTGGGCGTGTTCGGGGTGGACGCCGGGACCCCCATCATCACTCCGGGGGAGGCCGCGATTCTTGCGTTTGGCCAGGTCAGATCCATGCCGTGGGTGCATGAGGGGGAACTGGCGATACGCCAGGTGACCACTCTCTCGCTGTCGTTCGACCACCGGATCGTGGACGGGGACCTCGGGTCGGCGGTGCTGCGGGACGTCGGCGCGATGCTGGCCGACCCGGTCAAGATGCTGGCCTGGGGCTGAGAAATCGGGAAGGAGCGCCGGCTGCGATGTTCCGGCATGTAGTGCTGTTCACCTGGACCGAGGACGCGACCGAGGCGCAGAAGCATGCGCTCGCCGGTGAGCTGCGCAAGCTGCCCGCGGTGATCGACGCGATCCGGCTGTATCACGTCGGGCCCGACGCCGGGCTCAACCCCGGCAACCTCGACTTCGCGGTCGTGGCCGACTTCGACGACGCGGACGGCTACCTCGCCTACCGTGACCATCCGGTCCACCGGGAGGTCGTCGAGAAGTACGTCAACCCGATCGTGACGCGCCGCGCCGCGGTTCAGTACGAGCTCTGACCGCGCACCGCCGCCGGCGGCGGGTCAGAACGCCTCTTCGGGCAGTTCCATCAGGTCGAGCGTGGTGTCCTCGGCGATCTGGCGCTCCACCGCCAGCCGGGGCAGCGCGGTCTGGGCGAAGAACCGTGCGGTGCCGAGCTTGCCCAGGTAGAAGGCCCGGTCCCGGTCGCTCAGGCTGCCCCGCTGCCCGTCATCGCCATCGAGGGCCGCCAGCGCCACCTCGGCCTGCCGGGCGAGCAGCCAGCCGATCACCAGGTCGCCGAGGGCCATCAGCAGCCGGGTGGTGCTGAGGCCGGCCCGGTAGATCTCCGCCGGGCGCTCCAGCGAGGCGACGGCGTAGGAGGTCATGGCGGACACCATGGCCTCGACGTCGCCGGCCGCCCGGGCCAGCGCGGCCCGTTCCGGCTTCAGCCGGCCGTTCCCCGACTCGCTGCCGGCGAACTCGGTGATCCGGCCCAGCAGCTCCCGCAGGGCACGGCCCTCGTCGCGCAGGATCTTGCGGAAGAACAGGTCGAGCCCCTGGATCCCGGTGGTGCCCTCGTACAGGCTGTCGATCTTGGCGTCCCTGATGTACTGCTCGATCGGGTAGTCCTGCAGGTAGCCGGAGCCCCCGAACGTCTGCAGGGACAAGGTGAGCAGCTCATAGGCACGCTCGGAGCCGACTCCCTTCACCAGCGGGAGCATGAGGTCGTTCAGCCTGGCCGCGACGGGGTCCGGCTCGCCGCTGGCCGCCGCGATCTGCAGCGCGTCCTGGAGCGAGGCCACCTGCAGCACCAGCGCCCGCATCCCCTCGGCGTAGGCCTTCTGCATCATCAGCATCCGGCGGACATCGGGGTGGTGGATGATCGTGACCCGCGGCGCGGACTTGTCGGCCATCTGGGTCAGGTCCGCCCCCTGCACCCGCGTCCTGGCGAACTCGAGCGCGTTCAGGTAGCCGGTGGACAGGGTCGCGATCGCCTTGGTCCCGACCATCATCCGGGCGTGCTCGATGATCATGAACATCTGCCGGATGCCGTCGTGGACGCCTCCCACCAGGGTGCCCACCGCGGGCCGCCCGGCACCGAAGGTCAGCTCGCAGGTTGCGGAGGCCTTCAGGCCCATCTTGTGCTCGAGGTTGGTCACCTCGACCCCGTTCCGCTCACCGATGCTGCCGTCGGCGTCGACCAGGTACTTGGGCACCAGGAACATCGACAGGCCCTTGGTGCCGGGGCCGTGCCCCTCGGGGCGGGCCAGCACGAGGTGGAAGATGTTCTCCGCCATGTCGTGCTCGGCGCAGGTGATGAACCGCTTGACGCCCTCGATATGCCACGTGCCGTCGGGCTGCTCGACCGCCTTGGTGCGGCCCGCGCCGACATCGGAGCCGGCGTCCGGCTCGGTCAGCACCATGGTCGGGGTCCACCCGCGCTCGATCGCCTGCTCGGCGAACCGCTTCTGCTCCGGGGTGCCCAGCCGCCACAGCAGCTGTGCGAACACCGGGCCGCTGGAGTACATCCACACCGCCGGG
>DATIXO010000176.1:0-48101 GCA_035518495.1 Streptosporangiaceae bacterium | reverse complement strand
TGGGTGGTGGGCGGCTGGCGGGTGAACTACCGGGGCTGGCCGTTCTGGTACCCGGCCTCGACCGCGCTGACCGACCCGGACCTGGGCACCTTCCAGGTGACCGTCGGCGGCAAGGTGATGGCCTCGGTGGACGCCGCCTAGCACCTGCCGGGAATGCGGCGGGCGCGGGCCGTGCTGTAGGGACCGTGGCAGCCGGGGTGATCGTGCTGGGCGCGGTGCTGGTGCTCGCGAGCGCGGCCGGGCTCGCGTGGCGCCGCCGCGACGGCCGGATGCGGGCGTCGGCGGCGCCACGGCTGACCGAGGCCGACCTGGGCCAGCCGCTTGGCGCCCGGGCCACCCTGGTGCAGTTCTCCTCCGCCTTCTGCGCGCCGTGCCGCGCCACCAGGCAGCTGCTGTCGGACGTGGCCGGCCGCACGGACGGCGTGGCGCACGTGGAGATCGACGTGGCCGCGCGCATGGACCTGGCCCGGCAGCTCGACGTGCGGCGGACCCCGACCGTGCTCGTGCTCGGCCCGCACGGGCAGGTCGCGGGCCGGGCCAGCGGGCTGCCGCGTCGCTCCGAGGTCGACGCCGCGCTGGCCCTCGCCACCGGGGACAGGGCCTCATGACCCTATCTGCCGATGTCTGCGCCAGCTGCCCGGTATCTGTTAGCGTGAGCCAGCCGCAACCTACCCCGCACAGATGGGAAGTGACTCCTGGCATGGGCGCGCCTAGCATCGGGTTTATGCCCATCGCCGCAGGCGCGGGCGGCCCCGATGGCTGGGGAATGCCGGCCTGGCCCGCGCCGATGCCACTGACCAGGCGGCGCAGCGTTGACTACTGCCGCGTGGCGACCGCGCTGTGTCCCCGCCCGCAACGTCAGCGCCAGGCGGGCTGACGGCCACCCGGCCCGGCCGGTGCCGGGAGACGGCCGGTGACCGCGCCAGGCAAGGGCCGGACCGTGCCGGTGCAGGCCGCGGGCCATGCGCGGCAGGACCGCTGGCCGCTGGGCGCTGACACTCACAGCCGGGAACGGAATCGCTGGAGAGATGGCCACTGGCATGAAGATCGATCCGAGGGGGCAGCGCTTCAGTGCCGCGCTGACTGCCGTCGTCCTCGCCGTGGTCCTGATCACCAGCAGCGTGTGGCTGCTGGCCTGGCAGGCGGTGGTGTTCGCGGTGGGCGCCGTGGCGGGACTGCAGTACTCCCCTTACGGCGTGATCTACCGCTGGCTGGTCAGGCCGCGGATCGGCCCGCCCCGGGAGCTGGAGGACGCGGCCGCGCCGCGGTTCGCCCAGGGGGTCGGGCTGGTCTTCGCCATCATCGCGATCATCGGATATGCGACCGGCCTCACGCCGCTCGGCATGGCCGGTACCGCGGCGGCGCTCGCTGCCGCTTTCCTCAACGCGGCCTTCGGCTTGTGCCTGGGCTGCGAGATGTATGTGCTTATTCGCCGGATCTGGCCGGGCCGCCGGGATGCAGTGCCGCCAGAGCCTGACAAGGAGGTAGCCGCATGAGCCGCTCTGACGTCCTGGTGGACGCCGACTGGGTGGAAGCCCACCTCGATGACCCGGGCGTAGTCCTGGTCGAGGTGGACGAGGACACCACCGCCTACGACAAGGGCCATATCCGCAACGCCGTGAAGCTGGACTGGAAGAAGGATCTGCAGGACCCGGTGCGCCGGGACTTCGTGGACAGGCACGGCTTCGAGCAGCTGCTGTCCGACCGCGGCATCAGCAACGACGACGCGGTCGTCCTGTACGGCGGCAACAACAACTGGTTCGCCGCCTACGCCTACTGGTACTTCCGGCTGTACGGGCACCAGGACGTCAAGCTGATGGACGGCGGGCGCAAGAAGTGGGAGCTCGAATCCCGCGAGATGGTCACCGCGGTGCCGGAGCGGTCGCGGACGTCCTACCGGGCCTCGGAGCAGAACTCGTCGCTGCGGGCGATGCGGGACGAGGTCGTCGCCGCGATCGGGAAGCGGAACCTGGTCGACGTCAGGTCGCCGGACGAGTTCACCGGCAAGCTGCTGGCCCCCGCGCACCTGCCGCAGGAGCAGGCGCAGCGGGCCGGGCACATCCCGACCGCGAAGAACGTCCCCTGGTCCAAGGCCGCCAATGACGACGGCACCTTCCGGCCGGACGACGAGCTGCGGGCGCTGTACCAGGGCGAGGCGGGCCTGGACTTCAGCAAGGACACCATCGCCTACTGCCGGATCGGCGAGCGGAGCGCCCACACCTGGTTCGTCCTGCACGAGCTGCTCGGGCAGCCGAACGTGAAAAACTACGACGGGTCCTGGACCGAGTACGGGTCGCTGGTCGGAGTGCCGATCGAGCTCGGGGAGGCACGGTGAGCGCGGCGCAGCAGGGCTGCGGGGCGCCCGCCGGGGGTGCCGCGATGACCGCCGGCGCATCGGGCGAGGCCGTGATCGAGGGCCACGTGACGCGCGGCGGGGCGCCGGTGCCGGTCGGCTATGCCCGGCTGCTCAACGACGGCGGCGAGTTCGTCGCCGAGGTCCCGCTCGGCGACGACGGCGGGTTCCGCTTCTTCGCCGCCCCCGGGACCTGGACCGTGCGGGTGCTGGCGCCGGGTGGGGTGAGCACCGACGAGACGGTGACCGCCGACTACGGCCACCGCACCGCCGTGGAGGTCGCCGTCTGACCTTTTACTGCTGATGAACCCGGAGGAGGGGCACGCGGGCGGCCGCGTGCCCCTCCTCTCGTTCTCCAGCTTGTCATCTGTTTGTCAGCTTCCCCTTCATCTGTTGTTCAACTGCGCGTCACCTTCGCTCCCTATCAATGAGATCGACGAGGCGGGGTTACCACGCCTGGTTCCATACGCGATCGAGGGTGGGGCGCACATTGTCTTTCCAGGCTGACCCTGCGGGTTCCGGGTCCATCGATCCAGGCCCAGCCGCTCAGGCCGACGCCATCGCACCCGTAACGGTCACCGGGGTCGCGCCGTCGGCGAACGGGGCGGCGACGCCGGTGACCACCAAGGATCTGACGCTCAGCTTCGGCCAGCGGGCGATCCTGTCCAAACTGGAGCTGGAGTTTGGCGCCGGGAAGGTGACCGCCCTGCTCGGGCCGACCGGCTCGGGCAAGACCACGCTGCTGCGCACGTTCAACCGGATGAACGACAAGGTCACCGGGTACCGGCACGACGGGGACGTGCTGGTGGAAGGGCGCAGCATCTGGCACTCGGGCATGGAGCTGATGACCTTGCGGCGCAAGGTGGGCATGCTCTTCCAGCGCCCGAACCCCTTCCCGATGTCGATCATGGACAACGTGATCGCCGGGGTGAAGGCGCACAAGATGGCGCCGCGCAAGCACCTGAAGGAGATCGCCGAGCAGCGGCTGCGCGAGGTCGGGCTCTACGATGCCGTCGCCACCAGGCTGAAGGACTCCCCGTTCCGCCTGTCCGGCGGCCAGCAGCAGCTGCTGTGCCTGGCCCGGGCCCTGGCCATGGACCCGGATGTGCTGCTCCTCGATGAGCCGACGTCGTCGCTGGACCCGGTGGCGACGGAGTCGATCGAGGCGCTGGTCCGCACGCTGGTGCCGCGCCTCACCGTGATCATCGTCACCCACAACCTGGCACAGGCCCGGCGGGTGGCGGACGACACGGTCTTCCTGAACAAGGGCCGCCTGGTGGAGCACGGCGAGACCAAGCAGCTCTTCGAGAACCCGGTCCACGAGGAGACCGCCCACTACGTCACCGGCCGCTTCGGCTAGCCGGGGACCCGTCCATAAGATCCGCACGCCCGTGCGGACCCTAATCGCACGCGCCCGCGTGCGTGATGAACAGCGCACGGCTTGCGTGCGCGGAGCAAAGGAGATCTCTCCGGTGGGGAATAGATTCCGCTTGGTGGCCGCGGCGGCCGCAGTGGTCCCGCTCGCTTTGCTGGCGGCCTGCAGCAGCTCGAGTACAACGTCCTCGTCGTCGGCGTCGTCGCCGGCGTCGGCGTCATCGTCCGGTAACACCACGGTCAGCGAGACCGGCAGCACGCTGCTGCTGCCGCTCGTCAGCTCCTGGCAGGTGGAATACGGCACGCTCTTCCCGAACATCCTCATCACCACCTCCGGCACCGGCTCGGGTACCGGCATCGCCGACGCCGCCGCCGGTACGGTGAACATCGGCGGATCGGACGCCTACCTGTCGCCGGCCGACCTGAGCCAGTTCCCCGGGCTGATGAACATCCCGCTGGCGGTCGCGGGGATCAACATCAACTACAACCTCCCAGGGGTCAAGAAGCTCAACCTGAACGGCACGGTGCTGGCGCAGATCTACAGCGGCAAGATCACGACCTGGAACAGCTCGGCGATCGCGGCGCTGAACAAGGGCGTGTCGCTGCCCAGCACCAAGATCGTCCCCCTGCACCGCGCTGACAGCTCCGGCAGCACGTTCCTGACCACCTCCTACATGAACGCCCAGGACCCGAGCGGATGGACCGCGTCGAACGTCGGGACGACCGTGAGCTGGCCGTCGGTGCCCGGCGCCACCGCCGAGACCGGCAGCGGCGGCATGGTCAAGGGCTGCGCGGCCATCAAGGGCTGCATCGCCTACATCGGTGTCAGCTACGCCTCGCAGGTGGCCGACGATGGGCTCGGCACGGCGGCGCTGGCCAACAAGAGCGGGGCGTTCGTGCTGGCCTCCAGCTCGACGATCAACGCCGCGCTGGCGACCTTCTCCGGCAAGACCCCGGCATCGGGAGCACAGTCGCTCATCAACGGCACCGACGGTTACCCGATCATCAACTACGAGTACGCGATCGTGAAGCCCAAGCAGGCGAGCGCGGCCGAGGCGACCGCGGTGAAGAACTTCCTCACCTGGGGAATCACCACCGGCAGCGGGTCCAAGTACCTCACGCCGGTGAACTTCGTGGCGCTGCCGTCGAATGTGCTGGCCATCGCGAAGAACCTGATCGCCAAGATCAGCAGCTAAGTCATGGCATCTGTACCTGCTGTACCGGAAGGGGAGGCGACGCTGTCGCCTCCCCGCCGGGAGTCCCGGTTCCGTGGCTGGCTGCGGCGCGGCTCCTTCATCCGCTGGCTCGGGTTCGGCGGTGCCTGGATCCCCACCCTGATGCTGGTCTTCATCCTGGTGGTCCTGTTCACCAAGGCCTGGCCCGCGATCCAGATCAACGGCTGGGGCTTTTTCACCAACAGCGTCTGGAACACCGGCAACCAGTACGGCAAGTCGATCACCTCCCACGGCATCACCTACGTGGAGGGCCAGGAGTACGGGGCGGTGCCGCAGATCGTCGGGACGCTGGAGACCTCGCTGATCGCCCTGATCATCGCGGTGCCGGTGTCGATCGGCGCGGCGCTGGTCGTGGTCGAGCGGCTGCCCCGGCGGCTGGCCAGCCTGATCGGTGGCTTCCTGGAGATGCTGGCCGGGATCCCGAGCGTGGTGATCGGCCTGTGGGGCGTGCTGACCTTCGGGCCGTTCATCGCCAAGTACATCGCCCCGGCCCTCACCCACATCCCGATCCCCTTCTTCCAGGGCGACGTCGGGCACGGCGAGGGCCTGCTCGTCTCCGGCCTGGTCCTGGCCATCATGGTCATCCCGATCGTCGCCTCCACCTCCCGTGACCTGATCCGCGGGGTCCCGCTGCTGCCCAGGGAGGGCGCGGTGGCGCTCGGCATGTCCGACGCCGAGTGCGCCCGCAAGGTCACCCTGCCCTGGGTGGGGGCGGGCCTGATCGGCGCGGTGGTGCTCGGGCTCGCCCGGGCGATCGGCGAGACGATCGCGGTCGCCATGGTCTGCGGCGTCGCCATCGGCCAGATCGCGACCAACCTCTACGCGGCCATGATCACGATCGCGGCGAACATCGTACAGAACCTCGACACGGTGATCACCGACCAGCTCGGCGTGCGTACCTACGCCGAGCTCGCCCTGGTGCTGATGGTCATCACGCTCGCGACCAACGTGGTCGCCAGGCTGATGGTCAAGCGGGTGTCGGGCACCGCGCTCCCCGTCGGAAGGGGTCTGTAGTGATGACGCCGCAGGCGCCGGGCCGAACGCCGCAACGGAGTTACGGCGTCCCGGCGCCGAGGACCAGCCTTCCCGCTCCGCCATCTGGCGCGCCTCCGGCACGACCAAGCGAAGCGCCCGCGAGGGAGGCAGTGTGATGAGCAGCATGGGCAGCATGGGCACGGCGTCGTCGTCGGTCACCCCGCCGGGATCGCTGAAGCCCGCCCGGCACGATGCGGCCGACTGGCCGGCCGTCCCGGTCGGCCGGAAGATCTGGAACGCGATCTGGTGGGGCTGCTGCTTCATCGGCCTGGCCGCGATCGTCGTGCCGCTGGTGTGGCTGGCGGGCGGGGTCATCCTGCGGGCCGTGCCGCACTGGCAGTGGAGCGTGCTCACCACCAACACCACGGGCACCGGGGGCGGCCTGAAGCAGGCCATCCTCGGCACGCTCTACATCACCGCGGGAGTGGTGATCATCGGCGGCACCGTCAGCGTGCTGACCGGCCTCTACCTCGCCGAGTTCGCCACCGGCCGGCACCGGGGAATCCTGCGCGGCGGCTACGAGGTGCTGGCCGGCATCCCCTCGATCGTCATGGGCTATGTCGGTTTCATCGCGCTCGTGGTCGGCCTGCACTGGGGGTTCGGCCTGCTGCCCGCCGTGCTCGTGATCTCGGTGATCACCATCCCGTATCTCACCAAGGCGACGGAGACATCGCTGGGCCAGGTGCCGAGCTCGTACCGGGACGGCGCCGAGGCCCTCGCCCTGCCGACCACCTGGACGCTGCGGCGGATCGTGCTGAAGTCCGCGCTGCCGGGGATCGTCACCGGCCTGCTGGTGGCGATCGCGATCTCGATCAGCGAGACGGCGCCGCTGCTGCTCACCGCGGGCTGGTCCTTCTTCGACCCGACGCACCAGCTCACCAACTCACCTATCGCCTTCCTCACCTATCCCGTCTGGACGTTCTATGCCTCGCCGTACAAAGCGCAGCAGTACCTGGCCTACGATGCGGCCCTGCTGCTTTTCGTGCTGGTTCTTATCGTCATCGTCTTGGGGCGAGTGGTCGTCTCGTTCTCCCGGCGTCATGCGGAATGACGGTTGACCGGGGAGACGACGTCCGCCGGGCACCCGCCCGGCGACGGCGGGTCTCCACTGGGGTGCTGGCCGACCGGATGGCGGCCACGCTTGTCCACCATGAGCCGGGCTGGCGGCTGCCCAGGCTGACGGCGATGGCGCGGCGTTTCAACGTGAGCGCCGCCGAGGTCGACGCGGCCATTGATGAGCTGGCTGGCCGGCATCTGCTGCGGCGCCTGCCCGACGGGCAGGTGTACCGGGCCAGCCCGGCGGAGTACCGGGTGCCGCTTGAGGGCCTGTCCGGCCTCACCTCCCATGTGGACCCGATGGGCGGCCAGCTGGTGTGCAAGAGCCGCCAGGTGTCGCGGCGGCGGCCGCCGGAAGACATCGGCCGCTCGCTCGGCTTGGAGGCCGGCGAGCCGGTGCTGGCGATCCGCTGCGTGTGGACGGTGGGGGGCGAGCCAGCTGCGCTGTCAGCCAGTTACCTGCCGGAGCGGCTGAGCCGGGCGCTGCCCGATCTCGGGGCGCCGCCGTTCCCCCCGCCCACCGGGCCCGCGGATCGCCCGCTGGCGGACGGCCCACCTGTGGATACCTTGCCGGCGGACAGCCCACCTGTGGGTACCCCGGTGGCGGACGGCCCGCCCGTGGATACCCCGCCGGCGGACAGCCCACCTGTGGATACCCCGCTGGCTGACGCCCGGGCCGCGGACCCCCGGGCCGCGGGTCCCCAGGCCGTGGCAGCCCGGCCGGCCGCCCCCAGCGATGGCCCGCCCACGGCCGTAACGGGCCGGGCCCGGGCGGTGCAGGTCGAGCTCGCGCCCCCGCCGCCCTCGGTGGCCCGCAGCCTGCGCCTGGCCGCCGGCGAGCTGGTGGCCACGGTCACGGTCAGTTTCGAGGACCCGGCCGCCCACCGCCCGGTCGCCATCACCACGGCCATGCTCCGGCCCGACCTGTTCCGCATCGTCATCCAGGCCACCACCACGCCCGCCGGGCGCACGGATGGTTTCGCATCTGTCTGGACACACGCCACGACGGGCTGGGAACCTTGACCCGATGCCTGCCGCTGTTCCTGTCGCCGGCCAGCGCGCACCGCGGCGCGCGCGCTACCTGATCCCGCCGGGCGCACCGTACCGTCGGGAGGTGCTGGCTGCCCTGGCCATGCTGGCGGTGCTCGCCAGCTTATTGTTCGCCCCGGTCACGCTCGGGCTGGCGGTCGCCTTCTACGCCGTCGGGAAGATCACCCGCTGGCGCCCGGTATGGCTGGCCGTGCCCGCGGCCTGCGGGGTGGCCTGGGTGCTGGCGATCGGCCCGGGCGCGGCCCTGGCCGGATTCCTGGCCGGCCCGCGCGCGGTCGTGGCCCTGCTCGCCGGCCTGGCCACCGACCCCGCGCGGCTCACCCGGCTGGGTGCGGCCTCCGCCGGGTCGGTGCGCTGGTTCCCCGGCCAGTTCCCCATCGCCCTCATCGTGGCCGCGGGCATCGCGGCGCTGGCCTGGTGGCTGGACTGGCTGCACACCGACGAGTGGCGTCTCCCCGCAGCCAGCCCCGGACTGGTCAGCCTGTGCCGTCGGCGGCTGACGGCGGCCTTCGTCAAGTCCGGCGGTGTGCTCACCCGCGGCGGGGCGTGCCTGGGGGTTGACGCCAGCACCGGCCGGCCTGCCGCGGTGTCCTGGCGGGAGGCGGAGCGCGGCGTGCTGATCACCGGCGCCGCGGAGTCCGCCGTGTCGGCATCAGGATTCCAGCTGGCGCACGCCGCGATCCGGCTCCGCAAGCCAGTGATCGTCGTGGACCTGGGGGCCGGCCCGGAGCTGGCCGCCGGCCTGGCGGCCGCGTGCGCGGCCACCGGGGCGCCGCTGCAGGAGTTCGGGGCGGCTGGGACCGGGTACTACGAGCCGCTGCGCGACGGCGACCCCGTCCGGACGGCCGCGCTGGTCATGGGCATGATCGACTGGACCGGGGCAGCCGGCGCCGCCCAGCCCGGATGCCAGGCGTGCCTGGCCGACGTGTTCGCGGTGGCCGGGGCTGCCCCGGGCGGCCCGGCCGCGGCAATGCTCGACGACGTGGCCGGGCTGCTGCGCCCCGGGGCGCTGGCGGCACGGATGGAGCAGGTACCCCCCTACTACCCGCACCGCGGCTCGCTGGCCGGCCGGGTCGCGGCGACGGCCGGCCGGATGGCGGCCGACCCGTCCGGGCCGGCCTTCGTGGCCGGGCAGTTGGCGGGCCTGCGGGCGTCGCCGCTCGGCCGCTGGCTCGCCGCCGCCCCGGCCACCGCCCCCGGCCTCCAGATCAGCCTGGCCGAGGTGGTGCGGCAGCGGGGGGTCGTCCTGTTCTCGCTCGACCGGGCCGCGCACGGACGGGCCGCCGACACGATCGCGGATCTGGTGGCCCGGGACGCCACCGAGGTCTACGCGGGGCTGCGCAGGGTGGCTGCCGGGGGCGACGGCCTGGCCTGGTTCAGCCAGTGCGAGACCGTCGATCCGCAGGCACTGGCCGGGCTGGCCAGCGCCGGTGCAGGCGCCGGGCTCGCGACCGTGCTGAGCACCACTTCGGCGGCCGCGGCGGGCGGGCTCGCGCACCAGGCCAGCGTGCTCGTCCTGCACCGGCTCGGCGATCGCGCGCTGGCCGGGCAGCTTGCCTGGCTGACCGGGCAGCGGCTGGTGCCCGCCGGCCCGGGCGCCGCTTCCCCCGCCCCGGCGGCCACCGGCTGGCCGGAGCCAGGCAGGGCGACGCCCGGCGCCGGGGACGGTGTCCAGGCAGGGACGGCCGGCCCCGGCCCGGCCGGGCTGGCTGACCCGGCCGTCCAGGCCGCACCAGCTGGGGCAGCCTGGTCCCCGGTGGTGCCCGCCGACGGCCTGTGCGCCCTCGGGGAAGGTGAATTCACCCTGGTTCGTCGCGCCGATGCCGCGCGGGTGGTGCCGCTGGCCGTGAGCGTCCCCGCCCGGATCCCGGCCCGCCAGGTGGCGCCTGGGCCCGGGGATGCGGCTGGGCCCGGGGATGCGGCTGGCGGCGGGCTGGGCACCGCGGCGCCCGTGCCGGTTCCGGCGGCGACGCCGCCCGTGCCAGCTCCGGCGACGCCGCCCGTGCCGCTCCCGGCAGGAACGCCGGGGCCCGAGCCGGGACCGGGCGATGGCCACCTCCCCGACGGGGGCTGGCCGCGATGACCGATGCCCCGGCGTTCCGCACCGGCCAGATCTACCTCGGCTGGCAGTACGCGCTGGCCCATCCCGATCCCGGGCCACCTCCCCGGCGCCCCGTCCCCCCCGGTCAGGAGCAGCTCAACCCCGGCTGGCTGGCTGCGCAGCACCGGGAGTGCAGGCTGCTCACCCGGTACTGGAAGATGCTGGCCGGCGCCTGCCTGGCGGCGGCCGCGCTGGTGCTCGTGGCCGGCATCGCCGGGCCGCTCACCCCGGCGCTCACCGCTGCCGGGGCGGCCGTCTTCGTGGCCCTGGCCGGCCTGGCCGCGCTGGTGGTCTGGCGCGATGACCGGGACCTGCGGGCCACCGTCGCCGCGGAGACGCGCCGGGTCGCGGCCGCCCGCGCCGCCCAGGAGGGCCAGCTGTTCGGCCGGCTGGAGGAGCACGCCCGGCAGTTCCGCAACTGGCAGTCATGCCAGCAGATGTTCACCGGCCAGCCGCTGTGGTACCCGGTCGCGCTCCCGGACGCGATCGACCGGGTCGACGTCGCCGGCGGCACGCTGGCCGGCTGGTCCGCCCTGCTCACCGTGGTCGGCGCCGCCAGGCTGGCGACCGGCGGCGAGGTGACCGTGATCGATGTGTCCGAGGGCGCGGTCGCGCGCGACCTGGTGGCGCTGGCCGCCGGCATGGGGATCAGGCCGCTGGTCTGGCTCCTGCCCGGTGACCTGCCGCGGCTCGACCTCGGGATGGGCATGCCCGCGGAACCGCTGGCCGACGTGCTGGCGGCCAGCGCGTCCGCCGGGCCGCCAGCCGGTGACGGCGGCGACCCGGCGCGCGACCACGCGATCGTGGAGCGGGTCATCGGCGCGCTGGGCGAGGGAGCCGGCATCGCGAACGTCACGGCGGCCCTGCGGGCTCTGGCCCAGGTCGGCGACCCCCGTGATGACATCAAGGCAGGCCTGCTCACCGCCGCCCAGCTGGAGCGCGTCACCGGCCTGTTCGGCCGGGGCGCCGCCGACCGGGTGGTGATCGAGCGCGCCCTCGCGCTGGAGGCCCGGCTGCGGGCGCTGGACCGGCTCGGCTCGCAGCCTTCCCCGCTGCCCCGCAGCACGCTGCGGGTCATCGCACTGGACCGGGGCGGGGCCACGCTTCGCAACTCCATGCTCGGGACCTATGTCACGGTCTCCCTCACCCACCTGCTCCGCCAGGCCCCGCCGGGCCGTCCCTGGCGGCATACGCTCTGCCTGGCCGGCGCGGACAGGCTCGGCGGTGAGGTGCTCGACCGGCTGTGTGACGCCTGCGAGAGCACCGGGACCGGGCTGGTGCTCGCGTACCGGTCGATCCCGGCCCAGGTCAGGGAGAGGCTCGGCCGGGGCAACGCGGCCGTCGCGTTCATGCGGCTGGGCAACGCCGAGGACGCGAAGGTGGCCAGCGAGCAGATCGGGACCGAGCACCGGTTCGTGCTCAGCCAGCTCACCGACACCGTCGGCGCCTCGGTCACCGACACCTCGGGCTGGTCCTACACCAGCACGGTGGGGACCGCCGACTCGGTGTCGGCCTCGGCATCCACCAGCCAGACCACGGGCCAGAGCAGGGGCCGTGGCCACACGACCGCGGGCGCCGCGCCGTTCGCTACGCGCAGCGGGTCGGGCAGCCGGGAGCAGAGCGCGTCCAGCAGCACCAGCGACTCGGAGTCGGTCACCGAGGGGATCAGCGCGAGCACCTCGTGGGGGTGGAGCACGTCCAGGGCGGTAGGGACGAACGAGTCGCTCGCGAGAACCGCGCAGCGGTCCCGCGAGTTCCTGGTCGAGCCGCACCAGCTGCAGCAACTGCCGCCGAGCGCGGTCATCGTCAGCTACGCCTCACCCGAGGGGCGCCAGGTGGTGCTGGCGGACGCCAACCCGGCGATCGTGGCGCTGCCGACGGTCAGCGCGCTGGGCCTGGACGAGGCCCGGCAGGCGCAGGCGGCCTGGCCCGGGGCACCGGCGGCGGCCGGGCAGGCCCGGGGAGCGGAGGCGCAGCGGGCCGGGCAGGGCCGGTGGCAGCCACCGGCAGCCACCCCCGCCGACGGTGAGGAGCGCTGGCGGCCAGGCGGGCCAGCGGGTGAGGACGCGCCCGGCGATCCCCAGCCTGCCGCCCCCCCGGCGGGACCCGCCAGGACCACCCCGCCCCGGCCGCCCGCCCCGGTCAGCTGGCGGTCGAAGAAGGGCAGGCCGCCGCCGAACCTCGGGCCGCCGCCGGAGCCACTCGACTGGCGCGAGCACCGCGGTGAGTGACGCCGCGCCGTGCGGCGCGCCCACCGGGCATCCACCGGCCGCCGTCCGGCATCCTCCCGGGGCCGCTGGGCATCCTCCCTGGCCCGTCCGGCATCCACCGGCCGCCCGCCCGGCATCCTCCCGGGGCCGCTGGGCATCCTCCCTGGCCCGCCCGGCATCCTCCCAGGCCCGTCCGGCATCCTCCCGGGGCCGCCCGGCATCCTCCTGGGCCGCCCGCCGCGTGGCGGGTGACTGGCTGCCGGCGGCTGGGGCAGGATGCTGCCATGTCCACTCACATCGCCCTGCTGCGCGGCATCAACGTCGGCGGCAGCAACAAGGTCGCGATGGCGGACCGGCGCGAGGTGGTGGCCTCGCTCGGCCACACCGGCGTCTCGACCAACATCCAGAGCGGCAACGTGCTGTTCACCGCGCGGGAGGGGGCCGCACCGGATGCCGCCGCCCTCGCGGCCGATCTGGAGCAGGCGATCGGGAAAGCCTTCGGCCTGCGGCTGCGGGTGGTGGTCCTGTCCCGCGCCGAGCTGGCACAGGTGATCAGCGACAACCCCTACCGGGCCGAGCCGAACCCCAAGTTCGTCCACGCGATGTTCTTCGCTGCCGAGCCCGGGCCACAGATGCGCGAGTCCGTGGCAGCGGCCGAGCAGCAGGCGGCGGCGAAGGGCGGCCGCGACGAGGCCACGGTGGTGGGGCGCACGCTCTTCCTGCACACACCGGACGGATACGGGCGCAGCGAGCTCGCGGTCCGGCTGTCCCGGGCCGGCGGCGCGGCCACGACGGGCACGGCGCGCAACTGGGCGACGGTCACCAAACTGCTCGCGCTGTGCGACGCCTGAACGGCAGCGACCGCCGCCCAACCTGGCGAGGCGGTGGCGCCCGCCCGGCCCGGCTGGTATGCACACATCGTGACCACCATCCCGGTCTTAGGTGACGGGGGCGCCGGCCCGTGGTTCCGGGTCGTGTCCCTTACCGCCGCGCGGCCCGCGGGCCCGGCCGAGCAGGATTTCGCCGCGATCCTGCCCGCCGCGCTCGCTACCGCCGCGCGTGACCGGCCGTTCGTCGCCGGCTGGCTTTCCCGGGGCGCTGGCTCGCCGCTGGAACTGATCACCAACGCCGCCGCCTCGCAGCCGGCCCAGCCGCCGCCCGGCGGCCCGCACCCGGCGGGCCAGCCGCTGCTCTACCCGCCTGGCTCGCGGGGCGTTCCGGCCGGGGCGGGCTGGCTCGCCGCGTGGGACAGCCTGGTATGGGTGCTCTGCCCGGCTCGCCAGGCCCCGCCGCTGGCCGGTCCGGGTGCCCCGCAGGTGCGGCGGGAGCCGCCCCAGCCGACCCTGTTCGAATCCGCGCTCGCCGCGCTGGCTGGCCGGCCGTTCGGCTGGCTGGTGGTGGCCGAGCCGACCGGCCTCCTCGACACCGAGATCGCCGAACTGCGCACCCAGGTGAACGTGCTCCGCCGCCACGACGAGGAACAGTCCCGGTTCGGCGCCGAGCGCACCGAGCGACGGCTGGCGGAACTGGACGCGTTCGCCGAGGCGGGCCTGTGGGACGTGCGGGTCATCGCGGGCGCCGCCACCGGGACGGAGGCGGCCCAGCTGGCCCCGGTGCTGGTCGGCTCGGTGGATGTGAGTCACCACCCGTACCGGCTGGTGACCGGCCGGGTGCCGTACCGCCTGGCGGAGGCGCTGCGGGCCAGGACGGCGGACCCACCGGGCACGGCGGGCCCAGCAGCGACAGCGGGCCCAGCAGAGACAGCGGGCCCAGCAGGGACAGCGGACCCGCCGGGCGCGGCGCGGGCGCCGTTCCCGGCCACCGCGGGAGTGCTCGCCGCGCTCACCGGGCTGCCAAGCCTGGAGGTGCCGGGGCTGCGGGTGGTCGACGCCGGCCATTTCGATCTGACCAGCGAGACCGGGGAGGCGGGCCCGGCAGGCCAGGCCGCGGATGCGCTCCACCTCGGGATGATCATCGATGGCCTGGACCGGCCGGTGGGGGATTTCGGCGTGCCGCTTGCCACCCTGAACCGGCACGCGCTGGTGACAGGGGCGACCGGGGCGGGGAAATCTCAGACGGTGCGGCACCTGCTGGAGCAGCTGGCCCGTGCCGGGCTGCCCTGGCTGGTGATCGAGCCGGTCAAGTCCGAGTACCCCGCGGTGGCCGGACGGCTGGCCGCGGCGGGGGCCGGCCGGGGCCAGGACGCGGCGGCGGTCACGGTGATCAACCCCGCTGACCCGGCCGCGATCCCGTTCTCGGTCAACCCGCTCGCCCCCGAGCCGGGCTACCCGGTGCAGGCCCACATCGACATGGTGCGCGCCCTGTTCCTGGCCGCCTTCGACGCCGATGAGCCGTTCCCGCAGATCATGTCGCAGGCGCTGCAGCGGGTCTACTCCGACTGTGGCTGGGACGTGGTCACCGGCGGGCGCGTCCCCGGGGCGGCGGCGCCGCCGGTCATCCCCACCCTGGCCCAGCTGCAGCGGACCGCCCTGGCGGTGATCGAGGAGGTAGGGTACGGCGCCCAGCTGCAGGCGGACGTGCGCGGCTTCGTCGACGTGCGGCTGCGCTCGCTGCGGATCGGCTCGGCCGGGCGCTTCTTCGAGGGCGGTCACCCCGGCGACGTCGCGGCGCTGCTCGGCCGCAACGTCGTGCTCGCGATCGAGGACGTGGCCAACGACGAGGACAAGGCCTTCCTCATGGGCACGCTGATCATCAGGATCGTCGAGCACCTGCGGCTGCGGGCCAGGGCGGGGCAGCGGGAGGAGCTGCGCCACGTCATCGTCATCGAGGAGGCCCACCGGCTGCTGAGGGCCGGGCGGGAGGGCCGGGCCAGCGCCCACGCGGTCGAGCTGTTCGCCAGCATGCTCGCGGAGATCCGCGCCTACGGCGAGGGGCTGGTGATCGCCGAGCAGATCCCCGCCAAGCTGGTTCCCGACGCGGTCAAGAACACCGCGCTCAAGGTGGTCCACCGGCTTCCCGCCCGGGACGACCGCGACCTGGTCGGCGCCGCCATGAACCTCGATGAGGACCAGTCCCGGCAGGTGGTGTCGCTGCCGCCGGGCGTGGCAGCGGTCTTCGCCGACGGCATGGACCGGCCGGTCCGGCTCCGGGTGCCGTTCGGCGGGGACCGCGAGCGGGTCCTGCCGGGCCCGCCGCCGCCGCTTGCCGCCCGGCGCAGCCCCGCCTGCGGCCCGGTCTGCACCGGCAGGCGCGCCTGTACGCTGCTGGACATGCGCCGGGCCGAGCTGCTCGCCGCGCCCGGGCCGCCGGGCGAGCCCGGCGAGCCCAGCCAGGCCTGGCTCCGGCTGTGGGCGGAAACGCTGGTGCTGGCCTTCCTCACCGGCAACGGCCTGCCCGCGCCGCCCGGCCCGCTGCGCCGCTGGTGGCCGGGGCTGGAGCGCCGGCTGCGCGAGTGCCTGCTCGCGACGGTGCTCGACCGCTCGGTCCGGTCCAGGGCACTGGCCGTCCGGGCCAGCTATGACCCGGCAGCCCTGGCCGCGGCCGCTGGCGGGGCCGCGTTACGGATGCTCGAGCAGGGCCCCGGCGCGGGCGTGCGGCCGGGCCCGCGCTGGGTGATCCCGCAGGTGCGCTGGCTGCACGAGATGGAGCGGATGTGCCCGCTGGCGGGCCGGTCACCCGATCCAGCCGGCCGCGCGCCGCCGCCCGACTACGACCTGCCCGGGCTGGCTGGCTGGCCGGGGATGCGGATGGGCCACCGGCTGCGGGCGCTGCGCCGCCACCCGCTGTCCACCGAGCTGCCGCCGAACCGGCTGCTCGCCTGGACCGTGCTGCTCGGGGAGGACGACCAGGCCGGTTTCATGCAGGACCTGGCCACGGTCGGCGTGGGCCTCGGGCCCGGGGCGCGGCTGCGCCAGGCGGCGGGCGCGATGGGGGCGGCGGATGGCTGGCTGGAGGTCGTGCTGTCATGGCCGCGCCGGTTCGTGGCGCCGCCGTCCACATGATCGTCACATCAGCCGTGCGGCGGCACCCTCGGGCTCCGCACGCGGGTGTGCCGGGCAGATCCGGGGGCCGGATAGCATCGTCGGCCATGGGCAAGCTTCCGATCCGCGCGCGCCTGGCCACCACCATCGGCGGCGCGGCCGGGAAGGTGTCGCGGCTGGCCGGCCGCGGGGACGGATCGGTGATCGGCGGCGTCATCGGCCTGCGGGTGGAGCCCGACCTGCTGGCCCTGCTGGCGGCGGACCGCCGGGTTGTGCTGGTGACCGGGACCAACGGCAAGACCACCACCACCCGGCTCATCACCGCCGCACTCGGCGCGCTCGGGCAGGAGGTCGCTTCGAACGCGTTCGGCGCGAACATGGAGGCGGGCCTGACGGCGGCGCTCGGCCAGGCGCCCAACGCCTCGATGGCGGTGCTGGAGACCGATGAGAAGTACCTGCCCGCCGTGCTCAAGGCGACCAGGGCACGGGTGGTCGCGCTGCTGAACCTGAGCCGGGACCAGATGGACCGGGCGGCGGAGATCTGGCTGGTCGCCAGGAGATGGCGGGAGGCGCTCGCGTCGGCGCCGGACTGCCGGGTGGTCGCCAACGCCGACGACCCGCTGATCGTGTGGGCCGCCGGTGGCGCGCCGGACGTCATCTGGGTGGCCGCGGGCCAGCGCTGGCACGAGGACTCGTGGTGCTGCCCGCAATGCGGCTCCCATCTGTCCCGGGACGAGCTCGGCTGGCGCTGCGGCGAGTGCGAGTTCACCAGGCCCCCGGCCCGTTGGGTGCTGGAAGGCAGCTCGGTGATCGACTCCCAGGGCCAGGTGCACGACCTCTCACTGTCCCTGCCCGGCCGGGCCAACCGGGCCAACGCGGTGGTAGCGCTCGCCGTGAGCGAGGTGTTCGGGGTCCCTCCCGCCCAGGCCCTGCCCAGGCTGCGCGATGTCGCGTCGGTGGCGGGCCGCTACACCACGGTGGAGCGCCGCGGCCGGCAGGTGCGGCTGCTGCTGGCCAAGAACCCGGCCGGCTGGCTGGAGGCGTTCGACGTGCTGGATGAGGCGTCGGTACCGGTGCTGCTGTCGGTCAACGCCAGGGAACCCGACGGCAAGGACACCTCCTGGCTGTGGGACGTGGACTACCGGGTCCTGCGTGGCCGGCCGGTGCTGGTCACCGGCGAGCGCAGGCTCGACCTGGCGGTCCGGCTGGAAGCGGACCTGGTGCCTTTCGAGCTGACGGAGGGCGTTGACGAGGCGGTGGACCGGGTGAACGGCAGGCTTGACGTGATCGCCAACTACACCGCGTTCCAGCAGATCCGGGTCACCCTCGGCCGGGCGGCCTGAGATGGCGGCCGGGCGGCATGAGTCGGCAGCCGGGCGGCATGAGCTGGCGGGCGGCCGGCCTGAGATGGCGGCCGGCCAGCCTGAGACGGCAGCCGGGCGCCATGAGATGGCTGGCGGCCGGCCTGAGAGGGCTGGCGGCCTGCCGTCGGTCTCGGGCGCGCAACCGCGCAGCCGGCCCGGCCCGGGCAGCCTCCGCCTGGTCTGGGTCTACCCGGACCTGCTCAGCACCTACGGGGACAGGGGCAACCTGCTGATCCTCGAGCGCCGTGCCCGGCTGCGCGGGCTCGACATCGAGGCGGTGATGGTCAACGCCGACCAGCCTGTCCCCCGGCAGGGGGACATCTACCTCATGGGCGGCGGCGAGGACCTGCCGCAGATCCTCGCCGCACGCAGGCTGCGCGCCGACGGCGGGCTGGCGGCCGCCGCGCGGGGCGGCGCGGTCATCTTCGCTGTGTGCGCCGGCTACCAGCTGCTCGGGATGGAGTTCGGCGGGGACGACGGCCAGCCACTGCCGGGCCTGGAGATCCTGAACATCAGCAGCGGGCGCGGCCAGCGGCGCGGGGTGGGGGAGATCCTCGCCGACGTGGCTCCCTCGCTGGGGGTGCCCCGCCTGACGGGATTCGAGAATCACCAGGGCGTCACCCGGCTCGGGGAGGGGGTGGCGCCGCTCGCCAGGGTCGTGACCGGGGTGGGCAACGGCGACGGCACCGAGGGCGCCTTCGCGGGCCGCGTGGTCGGCACCTACCTGCACGGCCCGGTGCTCGTGCGCAACCCGGGCCTGGCCGACCTGCTGCTGAACTGGGCGGCTGGGCCGCTGCCGCCGCTGCAGACGGGCGAGGAGGAATGGACGCTGCGGCTGCGTGAGCAGCGGCTCGCCGCCGTCTCCGCCGGGCCCGGCTGACCGCCGGGGGGCAACCCCGACCGACCCCGCCGGGCACCCCACCGACCCGCCCCGGCGTCAGTAGACCAGGGCCTGCGTCCCGTCGGCAGTGATCTCGGAGACGAAGGTCGCCGCGCCGCCGATCCGGATCCCGTCGATGACATCCCCCGGGCCGATGTCCCGGCGGGCGGCGCACTGCGTGCAGAGCGTCACCCGGCCGCCAGCCACGATGCTGGCCAGCAGCTCCGCCAGCGGCGGGGAGTGCGGCAGCACGACGTCGTCCGCCCGGCCTGGCAGCGCGAGCCAGGCGGCCTCGGCAGCCAGCCACAGCGACACGGCGACACCGCTGGCGATCGCCGTCGCGGCCACGGTCAGCGCCTGGCCGCATCGCTCGGGCTCGTCCTTGCCAGCGGTCACTTTGATGACCAGGGTGTGGGCTGCCATGGTCGCACTGTAGCCCGCGCCGCAGCGCGGCGGCGGCCTGGCGCCGCATGTCCCCCCGCTGGCGGCCGGCCTGGCATATCGCAGCGGGGGCCCGGCATGTCGCGGCGCCGCCAGCGGGGTGCGCGCGGCGCCCTGCGTACACTTCGGGGCATGCAAGGGATGGTCAGCGGGGCCCTGCTGGTCGCCGCGTTTGGCATGGTCGCGGCGGCATCGGGTGTCGTTGCCGCGCGGCTGTACCAGGTGAGCCGCTGGGCCGGGCCCGCGGGGCCCGGTGAGCAGGGCGGCGGGGGCGGCCAGGGCGGGCCAGGCACGGCACGGGAGCCCGCCGATGCCTGACAGCGCGCCGGAGCCGCATCCCGACCTGGCCCCGCTCAGCTTCCTGCTCGGCCGCTGGGAGGGCGCGGGCGTCGGCGGTTACCCGACGATCGAGAGCTTCCACTTCGGCCAGGAAGTCACCTTCAGCCACAATGGCAAGCCCTACCTCATCTATACCAGCCGGAGCTGGCTGCTCGACGCCGACGGAGTGCCGGGCCGCCCGCTGGCGATGGAGAGCGGGTTCTGGCGGCCGCAGCCCGAGGGCAAGGTCGAGGTCCTGCTGGCCCACCCGTCCGGGATCACCGAGATCTACCTGGGCGAGGTGACCGGGACGAAGATCGAGATGGCCACCGATATCGTGGCGCGCACCGCCACGTCCAAGGAGGTGACGGCCGGGCACCGGCTCTACGGGCTGGTGGGCCAGGACCTGGCCTACGCCTACGACATGGCGGCGGTGGGCCAGCCGCTGCAGCCACACCTGTCTGCGCAGCTCAAGCGCACCGCCCCGGCCAGCTGAGCAGCCAGGCCCGGGTGCCCGTGGGTCCCGGCCCGGTGCCCCTGGCGCGCCCGCCGGCCGCGGTCACGGCCCTGCTGGCGCCCCGGCGGCCCAGTCCACCCTGATGGTGCCTCCCAGCGGGTGCCGCGCGCCGCGGGAATGGCCCGGCGACCCGCCTAATCCGCGCACTATGATCGGCGCACCGCCGCGGCAAATGGGTGCGCCCAGCGCCCCCCTGACACCGCCCGCAATCCTTTTGGTGACCAGGGCCGGACGTTTGGTGACCGGGGCCGGAAACGGTCAATGGCCCCGTGCGCATGTCCCTGAACAGCGGGTAGACGGGCACCAAAAGGAGCAAAGACCACACGGTGATCTGGCTCAGCAATGGACACGCCTGTCACGGATCCATAGCGCGCCGCCGGCGTTTCCGCCATACCCGAAGGCAGACCGCAAACATAATTGTTTATGATCACTGAGTGGCTAGCCGAGCACGAGCCAAAGGAGAACGACCTGTGGCATCCCGCTCCACCCCGACCCAGCGGAAGCAGGGGGTGACCTTACGGGCGCCGCTCGCTAGCTGAAAGCGGTCCCGGCCAGGTGTTGCAGCACGAGGCCGGGACCTTTGTCGGACCAACCTTAGGAGGAACCCCGACATGCCTATTATTCCAGCAGCCGTAGCCGCGAAGGCCCTGATGGCGGTCACGATTTCGCTGCATCCAGCGGCCGCCCACCACGGCGGCCACACCTACACGGTCCGGCCGGGCGACACCCTGTCCGCGATCGCCGCCCACGAGTACGGCCGGGCGGCCGACTGGCCCGCGCTGTGGTGGGCCAACCGCCGCCAGGTGCACAACCCGAGCATGATCACAGTGGGTGAGCACCTGCGGCTGCCAGCCGCGCACCAGGTGCGGCCGTGGCTCGTCCGCGCCGCGATGGCCGCGATCCCGGCGCCGCCCGCGCCCGCGCCCGTGGCAGCTCCCACGGGCGGGACCGCACCGGTGGCCGCCAGCACCGCGCCCGCCCCGGCGTCGTCTGGCGGCGTGAACTGGAACGCCATCGCGGCCTGCGAGTCCGGCGGTAACTGGAGCATCAGCACCGGCAACGGCTTCTACGGTGGGCTCCAGTTCACCGAGGGGACCTGGCTCGCCAACGGCGGCGGTCAGTACGCCCCGTCGGCCGATCAGGCCACCGCGGCGCAGCAGATCGCCGTGGCCCAGAACGTGCTCGCGAGCCAGGGAATCGGCGCCTGGCCGGTGTGCGGGGCAAACGGCTAAGCGGCGGCACCACCCGGGCGTCACCTGCCCGCACCAGGCTCATACCGGCCGGCGGGCAGGTGACGCCGTTTCTGCGGGATCCGTGCGGGGAACGGCGGGAAATTAAAACCCCCGGGCCTCTCCCGCATGGCCGGGCGCCTGGCATCCGGATCGGGCTCATGACACGTGCGCCGCGCGCACGGTCATCCGCGCCGGGATGCGAGGCGGGCCACACGGGGACCGGCTGGACAAGGCCGGTCAGCCCGGGGGCTCGGTGTCTGCCGTGTATTCGCCGGCCGCCGCCTTGCGGCATGCGGGCCACGCCCGGAGGGCGGGCCTGCGCGACCGATGATCGCACCGGCGGGGCTTCGCCGCGGCCGGTGCACCGGCGGGACGGCGGCTAGCTGACAGCCACCTCGCGAGTCCTACTGCTATGCATGCTGTTGGACCACCTCCTTTCCCGCGTTGGCCGCAGGCTATGCCAGGTGGCTGAGGTAGGGCAAGCGAGTTGTCCGCTGGCTGGACAGGTGAGGCCAGCGGCACCGGTGGGCGGGTGAGCCCGGTGGCCCGGCAGCCGGGCAGGTGATGGCCGCTATGGCCTAGTCTCGGGGCCATGACGCAGGCGTGGGACAAGGAGCTGCGGGCCCGCGGCTATCGCGTCACGCCCCAGCGGCAGCTCGTGCTGGAGGCCGTCACCAAGCTCGAGCACGCCAGCCCCGAGGAGATCTGGGCGGACGTGCAGCAGACGGCCAGCGGGGTGAACATCTCCACCATCTACCGCACGCTGGAGCTGCTGGAGCAGCTCGGCCTGGTCACCCACACCCACCTGGGGCACGGCGCTCCCCGTTACCACCTGGCGGCGGAAGCGGATCACGTTCACCTGGTCTGCTCCGCCTGCGGCCGCATCACCCAGGTTCCCCCGGCCGCGGTCGAGCCCTTGGTGTCCGCCCTGGACGAAAGCCATGGGTTCCAAACGGATGTTGGCCATCTCACCGTTTTCGGCCGCTGCGCGTCCTGCCGGGCCGGTGACCCCGGCGCTGGGCACGGCCGGGCCGGGCACGCCGGAGCCGGCCGCCGCGGCGCCGGCCGGGCCGTGCCGCCCAGCACGGCAGCCAGGCCCGGCCCAGCAGCCAGGCCCGGCCCAGCGGTCAAGCCCGGCCCAGCGGTCAAGCCCAGCCCGGCCGCCGGGGCTGGCCCGACCGCGTAGCCTGAAAGCCATGGAATCGCCGCTGCTGGCCCGGGCCGGGGCCGTCCCCGCGCAAGAGCCCGACGCCGGGGTCGCCGCGCACTACGGCGACCCCTTCGCCGAGCAGCGGGCGCTCGCCCGCTCGGCGGGCGTCGTCGACCGCTCGCACCACGGCATCCTGCGGATCACCGGCGCCGACCGGCTTTCCTGGCTGCACAGCCTGACCACGCAGGACACCGACCACCTGGCGCCCGGCCAGGCCACGCAGGCGCTGGTACTGAGCCCGAACGGGCACGTCGAGCACCACCTGACCCTGGCCGACGACGGCACCGCGGTGTGGATCCACGTCGAGCCCGGCACGGCCGGGCCGCTGCTGGGCTTCCTGGAGTCGATGCGCTTCCTGCTGCGGGTCGACCCGGTGGACGTCACAGGGGAGTTCGCCCTGATCACCCTGATGGGCCCAGACGCCGCAGGCGGCCCGCCGGGGGCGGTGGCGGCGCTGGCAGATCCGTTTGGCACCGATGTGATCGTGGCGCGCGACCGGCTCGCTGGCACCGTGGCCGATCTTGAGCGGCGCGGGGTGAAGCTGGCGGGCGTGGCGGCCTACGAGGCGCTGCGGATCGCCGCGCACCGGCCGCGGCTCGGGCTGGACACCGACCGCCGGACCCTCCCGCACGAGGTGGGCTGGATCGAGACCGCCGTCCACCTGTCCAAGGGCTGCTACCGGGGCCAGGAGACCGTGGCCCGGGTGCACAACCTGGGCCATCCCCCGCGCCGGCTGGTGTTCCTGCACCTCGACGGGAGCGAGGACATCCTGCCGGCCCATGGCGACCCGGTCACCATGGGCGACACGGAGATCGGGTTCACCGGCTCCGCCGCCCGCCACTTCGAGCTGGGCCCGGTCGCGCTGGCGCTGGTCAAGCGGACCGTGCCGACTGACGCGGCGCTGCGGTCCGGCGGCGTGCCCGCCGCCCAGGAGGTGGTGGTCCCCCCGGACACGGGCGCGAACGTGAAGATCACGCTCAAGCGCCCGCGCGGCGCGCTCGCACCGCGCGGTGAGTGAGAGGCTGCCGGGCGCATGCCCTAACGTTGGCTCCCGGCAGCGGGCAGGCCGCCAACGCCGGCGGCCGGGGACCGCGGTAGGAGGTGTGCGCCATGCTGCGCCGGATGCTGCTGGCCGCGTCAGCCAGCGACCAGGTGCGACGGATGGCCGTCGCGACCCCGCTCACCCGTGATGTCGTGGCCCGCTACGTGGCCGGCGAGGACGCCGCCGCCGCGGTGGCGGCCACCCGCCGGCTCCAGGCGGACGGCCTGGCGGTCACCCTGGACTACCTGGGCGAGGACACCACCAGCGCCGACCACGCGGCCGCCGTCGCCGCGGAGTACGTGGCGCTGCTCGGCCGGCTGGAGGCCGCCGGGCTCGCCCGGGACGGCGCGGCGGAGGTCTCGGTCAAGCCGACCGCGGTCGGCCTGCACCTGCCCGAGCACGGGGCGAAAACCGCGGCCGCCAACATCGCCCGGATCTGCGCCGCCGCCCGGGCCGCGGGCACCACGGTCACGGTCGACATGGAGGACCACACCCACGTCGACGCGACCCTGCGCCTGGTGGCTGAGATGCGGGGCGACTTCCCCGGCCTCGGCTGCGTGATCCAGTCCCAGCTCCGGCGCAGCGCCGCCGACTGCCGGGCACTCGCCTACCCCGGCTCCCGGGTGCGGCTGTGCAAGGGCGCCTACGACGCGCCGGAGGAGGTGGCCTTCACCACCCGGGCGCAGGTGGACCGCTCCTACGCCCGCTGCCTGCGGGTGCTCATGGCCGGGCCCGGCTACCCGATGCTCGCCACCCACGACCCCCGGCTGATCAGGATCATCGCGGCGCAGGCGGTGCTCACCGGGCGCGGCAGCGGCGGCTTGGAGTACCAGATGCTCTACGGCATCAGGCCGGCCGAGCAGCGCCGGCTGGCGGGCACCGGCGCCAAGGTGCGGGTCTACGTGCCCTACGGCAGCGACTGGTACGGCTACCTGGTCCGGCGGCTGGCCGAGCGGCCGGCCAACCTGGCCTTCTTCCTCCGCTCGCTGGCGACGCGCCGATGAGCGGGCGGCGCCGGCCGGTAGGCTGGCCACGGTGATTGCGATCCTGGGCGCGGGCAAGATGGGCGAGGCGCTCATCTCCGGCCTGCTGCGGGCCGGCCGCAGCCCGTCCGGGGTGCTCGCGGTGGTCCGCCGGCCCGACCGTGCCGCCGCGCTGCGGGAGAGCTACGGCATCGCGGTCGTGGGCGCCGCGGAGGCGGCCAAGAGCGCGGACACGCTGATCATCACCGTCAAGCCGCAGGACATGGCGGCGCTGCTGGATGAGATCGCCCCGCACGTGCCGGCCGGCCGGCTGGTGATCTCGGTGGCGGCCGGCATCACCACGGCGAAGATCGAGAGCCGGCTCGGCGACGAGGTGCCGGTGGTGCGGGTCATGTCCAACACCCCGGTGCTGGTGGATGAGGCGATGAGCGTCATCTCCGCGGGGACGCACGCCGGCGAGGAGCACTTGCGCCGGGCCGAGGAGCTGCTGCGGCCGGTCGGCAAGGTGCTGCGCATCCCCGAATCGCAGCAGGACGCGGCCACCGCGCTGTCCGGCAGCGGCCCGGCATATGTGTACTTCCTGGTGGAGGCGATGGTGGACGCCGGGATCCTGCTCGGCATGCCGCGGGGGACCGCGCTGGAGATGGTGACGCAGGCGGTGTACGGGGCGGCCACCATGCTGCGGGAGAGCGGGGAGCACCCGGTGATCCTGCGGGAGGCGGTCACCTCCCCGGGCGGGACCACCATCTCCGCCATCCGCGAGCTGGAGAAGCACGGTGTCCGGGCGGCATTCCTGGCGGCGATCGAGGCGGCCCGCGACCGGGGCGCCGAGCTCGGCAGCGGCTGAGCGGGCGGCCGGCCGATGGCCTGCACACTGCACGTCGCCTGGGACGAGCGGCTGACCGGCTACGACTTCGGGCCCGGCCACCCGCTGGCCCCGGTCCGGGTGGAGCTGACGGTCGCGCTTGCCGACGCGTTCGGGGTGCTGTCCGGGGCGGGCGTGACGGTCGCCGCGCCCGCCCCGGCCGGCCTGGCCGAGCTCGAGCTGGTCCACGATCCGCGCTACATCACCGCGGTCCGGACCGGCGTGGCCGACGCGGGCTTCGGGCTCGGCACCCCCGACAACCCGGTGTTCACCGGCATGCACGAGGCCTCGGCGCTGGTGGCCGGGGCCACGCTGGCCGCGGCGGCCGCCGTCTGGGAGTCGCGGGCGCAGCACGCGGTCAGCGTGGCGGGCGGCCTGCATCACGCGATGCGCGGTATGGCCAGCGGGTTCTGCGTGTACAACGACCCGGCGATCGCGATCCGGTGGCTGCTCGGGCAGGGTGCGGAGCGGATCGCCTATGTCGATGTGGACGTCCATCACGGCGACGGGGTGGAGGCGGCGTTCTACGACGACCCCCGGGTGCTGACCATCAGCCTGCACGAGCACCCGATGACGCTGTTCCCCGGCACCGGCCTGCCCGACGACGACGGCGGGCCCGGCGCGGAGGGGACGGCCGTCAACGTGGCGCTGCCGGCCGGCACCGGCGACGCTGGCTGGCTGCGCGCCTTCGACGCGGTGGTGCCGCCGCTGCTGCGCGCGTTCCGCCCGCAGGTCCTTGTCACCCAGCACGGCTGCGACAGCCACCGGCTGGACCCGCTGGCGCACCTGGAGCTGAGCATCGACGCGCAGCGGACTGCGCAGGCCTGGCTGCACCACCTGGCACACGAGACGGCGGGCGGGCGCTGGGTGCTCACCGGCGGCGGCGGCTATGCGCTGGTGCAGGTGGTGCCGCGCACCTGGACGCATCTGCTGGCTGAGGCGGCAGGCCGGCCGCTGGACCCGTCCGTGCCCACGCCTGAGTCCTGGCGTGAGTATGTCCGTGCCCGCACCGGCGCCCGCCCGCCGCAGACCATGACCGACGGGGCCACGGCGTCGTTCTCGCCGTTCTCGTCGGGATACGACCCGGCCGACGCGGTGGACCGGGCGATCATGGCCACCCGCAACGCGGTCTTCGCGCTGCACGGGCTGCTGCCGTCCCCCTGATCCGGCGGTGCGGGCGCGTCAGCGGATGCGTCAACGCAGCGTGCCGGCGGCAGGACACACCGCCGGCCGCTGACCGGCGATGTCTGCCCCGGTGGCTGCAAGGTCCGTGCCAGGCGTGACGAAATGAGACTCGATGGAGGGTTGCCCTTTTCCGCACAAGACTTACGCTGGGGGCGGAGGTGACTGATGCGCTGAATCCGGCTAGGCGTAGCCAGCACCATGCGGAAGAGGGCGACTCATGGCTGCAACTGAGACAACACCGCTGAGTGACGTCAGGTTCCTGACCGTGGCAGAAGTAGCCTCGATCATGCGGGTGTCCAAGATGACCGTGTACCGGCTCGTCCACTCGGGGGAGCTGGAGGCGATCCGGGTTGGCCGCTCGTTCCGGGTCCCTGAACAGGCGGTCAACCAGTACCTGAGGGACTCGTTCGTCGCAGCCAGCTGAGCGGCGCGACGGGGCGCGCTGCCCCGCAGACGGTGGCGGTGGGGGGCACCGGGGGGTAGACGGGGGCAGCAGTGGCGGTAACCTAGACCGTTGGCGTGTGCCCAGCCGGCCGGCATCGGGCGTGCGCAAGCATGCCAAAAGGTGCCAAACCGGTCGAGTGAGGGTGGTGTCGTGGGCTCCGTCATCAAGAAGCGCCGCAAGAGGATGGCCAAGAAGAAGCACCGCAAGCTGCTGCGGAAGACACGCGTCCAGCGGCGGAACAAGAAGTAACGCGGCGCCCCGCCCGCGGGCGGACGGTCCCTGACCAGCGGAAAGCGCCGGCCGGGGCTGACGGGCCCGCCGCGCGCGGATGCGGGAGCGGCTGGCGAGGATCCCGCACGGGAGAAACGCCATGCCACCCCGGCAGCCGGTGCTGCCGCCGCCGGTGCCCGGGAAGGCCGCCGCCCAGGAAAAGAGGAACGTTGACATCCCTGCTGCCCATGCCGGAGCTTGAGCGGGCGACCGGCCGTGGCCTGTTAGCTGAGGACGGCGACATGGCCTCCGCGGACGGCGGCACGGCCCGCGGGGACGGCGGCACCTCCGCGCGGGGCGACTGGCGGAGCCGGGCCGCCGATGTCCTTGAGTTCGCGCGCCGCCAGCTCGACGGGGAGTGCGAGGCCGACCAGTTCGGCTTCGACCCGGAGTTCAACAGCCGCGTGCTGATGCCCATCGCCCGGGTCCTCTACCGGCGCTGGTTCGAGGTGCAGATGCGGGGGCTGGCGCACGTGCCCGAGGCCGGCCCCGCGCTGGTGGTCGCCAACCACTCCGGCACGCTTCCGGTCGACGCGATCATGCTCCAGGCCGGGCTGCACGACGAGCACCCCGCCCACCGGAGCCTGCGGCTGCTTGGCGCCGATCTGGTCTACGACATCCCGCTGCTGGGGCCGCTCGCCCGCAAAGGCGGCCACACCCGGGCCTGCCCGGCGAACGCGCACGTCCTGCTACGCTCCGGCGAGGTGGTCGGCGTCTTCCCGGAGGGCTTCAAGGGCATCGGCAAGCCGTTCACCGACCGTTACCAGCTGCGGCGGTTCGGCCGCGGTGGCTTCGCGGTGACCGCCATCCGGGCGGGGGTGCCCATCGTCCCCTGCGCCATCGTGGGGGCCGAGGAGATCTACCCCCTGCTCGGGAACGCCAGGCCAGTGGCCGAGCTGCTGGGGCTGCCCTACTTCCCGATCACGCCCCTGTTCCCCTGGCTGGGCCCGATCGGGGCGGTGCCGCTGCCGTCGAAGTGGATCATCGAGTTCTGCCCGCCGGTCCCGACGTCCGGTTACGGGCCCGGCAGCGAGCAGGACCCGGCGGTGATCGCCGACCTGAGCGGCCGGGTACGAGGCACCATCCAGCGCAAGCTGGACGACCTGCTCACCGAGCGCGGGCCCGCCTTCGGCTAGCAGGGCCTTCGGCTAGCAGGGCCTTCGGCTGACAGGGCCCGGCCCCGCGCCCCGGGCCAGCTCAGCGGCCAGCGGCGTGGCGGCGGCGGACGGCCAGGGCGGCCACGACCCCCCCGGCCACGGCGCCCGCCCCCGCCGCGGTGGGCAGGGCGATCATGGTGGCCTTGCGGCCGGACCGGAAGTCGTGCACCGGCCAGCGGCTGGCCCGCGCCTCGGCCCGCAGCTCCGCATCGGGGTTGACCACGCTGGGGTGCCCGACCAGGCGCAGCATCGGCAGGTCATTGGTGGAGTCGCTGTAGGCGGAGCACCGTGCCAGGTCCAGGCCTTCGCGCGCGGCCAGCGCCTGTATCGCCGCCGCCTTCGCCTCGCCGTGCAGCAGCCCGCCGACCAGCCGCCCGGTGTAGACGCCGTCAACGGACTCGGCGACGGTGCCAAGCGCCCCGGTGAAGCCGAGCCGGCGGGCGATGATGCTGGCCAGTTCCACCGGGGTAGCGGTCACCAGCCAGACCCGCTGCCCGGCCTCCAGATGACGCTGGGCCAGTTCCCTGGTGCCCTCCCAGACCCGGTCGGCCATGGTCTCGTCGTAGATCTCCTCGCACAGCGCGACGATGTCGCTGACCCGGTGCCCGGCCACGAACGCCAGGGCGGCCTCCCGTGCCGAGTCGATGTGATCGGCGTTCTCCGCGCCGCGCATCCGGTACCAGGCCTGGCCCCACGCCATCCTGGCCAGGTCCGCCGGGCCGAACATCTTGCGGGCGGCCAGGCCGCGCGCGAAGTAGTAGATCGAGGCCCCGCGCATGAGGGTGTTGTCCACGTCGAAGAACGCGCCGGCCGCCGGATCGGGGATGAGCGGGGGATGCTCGACCTCGGCAGCGGCCGCCGACGCCTGTCCGGCGAGCGCCGCCCCGTCCTTGCGCAACGGCCTCACCCAGGTCCTCGGCGCCCATAGCGCCTGGTAGGGGCCGTCGTCCGGGTCCCCCACACCGGGCTCCATGCCGACCGGGCCTGGTGGCTGAAGCCGTCCCAGCGGCAGCCTCATAACGGTTTCATGCTACCTACGGCGCGGACCCGGCCCGTCCTGCCTGGCCGGGCCTGGTCGGCCATCTGGGCAGCATCACCGGCCGGTGTCAGGCACCATAGGCAGCGATGTCTGTTTCTTTCCTGGCAGCGGGTGGCGCCACTGCTGTCGCCGCCGTCATCACCGGGCTCCTGGTGAGGCGTTTCGTCAAGCTGCCCCGGCTGGACATGGCCGCCTGGCTGTGCGCGGCCGCCGGGCTCACGATCGCGCTGGCAGCGCAGGCTCTCGGCTACCACCAGGGCTTTAACGCGGCGGCGTTCCGCGCCGTCCAGGTCGGAGCCCGGCTCATCGCCCCGATCGCCCTGGTGTGGGGGCTGGCCGAGCTGACCGGAAAGAGCTTCGGGGCCCGCTTCGCCGCCAGGCTCGCGCTGGCGGCGCTGACAGCGATCGCTGGTGCAATTCTGGTGGCCGACCCGCTCAGTGGTGTGCCGTTCACCACCGCGTGGCCCATCTCCGACCAGCATTACCAGTTCATCCCGCACCTGGTCCTGCTGGCGCTCAGTGTCGCGATCGCGATTCCGGCGCTGGTGGCGCTGGCCGTGGCGGCCGTGCGGGCCCGGCGTGAGCCCGGCTGGCGGGACGCGTTCCCGGCCGTGGCCGCCGCCGCCGTGGCGGCGCTGCTGACCGAGGGGCTGCAGGTGAAGCTGCCCGTCAACTCCGGATACGCCGCCATCTGCCTGGCCGCCGCCGCGCTCACCTGGTTCGCCGGCCAGCGCTCCAGCCGCCTGCAGCTGGCGGCCCTGCGTGACGCGGCGGCCGGTGACGATACCGGCTGGGGCGAGGCGTACGGCGACGACACGGGCTACGGCCGGTACCGGCCCGACACCGATGGCTTCGGGCGGCCGGACACCGGCGGGTTCGGGCGGCCGGACACCGATGGCTTCGGGCGGTCGGACACCGGCGGATTCCCGCGGGTGGGCGACGCCGACTTCGGCGGCCTGTACCGGCCGGACTCCGGTGCCTTCGAGCGGCCGGACACCGGCGGGTTCGCGCCGCCGGACACCGGCGGGTTCGCGCGGGTGGGCGACACCGACTTCGGGGGCCTGTACCGGCCGGATACCGACGGCTTCGGGGGTGTCAGCAGCGATACCGGCTACGGCTTCTACCGGACCGACACCAACCTCAGGCCGATCGGCAACGGCGCGGGCCGGCCCCTCAGCGAGCCGGTGCCCGGGATCATCGAGACAGGTGACATCCTGCCGGTGGCGTTCGACGTGTTCGCGCCCGCCTCACGCGGGCCGCAGGACCAGGCCGAGGAGACCGAGCGCCTGTACGGGCAGATAGCGATCTACACCCTGATCGACGGCCAGGCCGAGGAGTTCGACCGGCTCGCCCAGGCCGTGGTCGAGAAGGTGAAGGCCCACGAGCCGGGCACGCTCGCCTACATCGTCCACGGCGTGCCGTCCGCGCCGATGCAGCGGATCCTCTATGAGGTGTACCGGGACGAGACCGCCTTCGAGGAGCACGGTCACCAGCCCTACATCCAGGAGTTCGAGGAGGAGCGCAAGCCGTACGTCCTCGCGACCAATGTGATCGAGCTCGGTGTCCGGCAGGCGAAGATCTCACCGCTGAGCGGCCAGCCGGCCCAGCATGGCCAGCCTGGCCCGCAGGACCGGCCGGACCGCCCCGGCGCGCAGGGCCAGCCCGCCCCGCAGGGCGGCCCCAGCCAGCAGGGCAGGCCCAGCCCACCGGGTCCGTCCGCCCCGCAGGGCTCGCCCATCCAGGGCCGCCCCAGCCAGCAGGGCCGCCCCGGTCAGCAGGACTCGCCTATCCAGGGCCGCCCCAGCCAGCAGGGCAGACCCAGTCAGCAAGGCCGTCCCAGCCCACCAGGTCAGCCGGGTCCACAGAGCCAGCCCGGCCAGCAAGTCCGTCCTAGTCAGCAAGTCCGTCCTGGTCAGCAGGGCCAGCCCGGCCCGCGAGCCCGTCCCAGTCAGCAGGGTCAGCCCGGCCAGCCGGTCCCGCCCGGCAGCCAGTCGGCCCGGCGGCGGAGCGGTGGCACCCCGTGACAGCCTCGCCACACGTCATCACCCTGCTCAGCCGGGCGGGATGTCATCTGTGCGACGACGCGCGCGAGGTCATCGCCCGGGTCGCGGCCGACCTGGATGTGCGCTGGGAAGAACTTGACATCACCAAGTCCGAGAGCCAGCTGCGGGAGTACTGGGACAAGGTCCCCGTGACGCTGATCGACGGCGTCCAGCATGACTTCTGGCGCGTCAGCGAAGAGCGCCTCCGGAACGCACTGGCCCGTTAGCCGCCGCCCGGGCAGCTGGGACCGCCACTTTGTGCAAACGTTCACAAGGGCGTACCGTGAGAGTCAGAGTTGCCCTGCGGGCGCCTGGCCAGCCCGTGGTGCCCGAGCGTCGATCCCTTCAGGAGCACCGGCGAATGTCCCGCCGCCCAGCCACCGGCCACAGCACTCAGGGCATCCCGGAGGCGACGATCGCCCGCCTCCCGGTGTACCTGCGGGTGCTTTACGCCTGCGCCGAGCAGGGGATCGCCACGGTGTCGAGCGAGGAGCTCGCCACCGCCGCGGGCGTGAACTCGGCCAAGCTGCGCAAGGACCTGTCCCACCTGGGCTCCTACGGCACCCGGGGGGTGGGGTACGACGTCGACTACCTCGTCTACCAGGTCTCCCGCGAGCTCGGGCTGACGCAGGACTGGCCGGTGGTCATCGTCGGGGCGGGCAATCTTGGGCGGGCGCTGGCGAACTACGGTGGCTTCGCCTCCCGCGGCTTCCGCATCGCCGCGCTCCTCGACGCCGACCCCGCGGTGGTCGGCACCGAGATCGCCGGGCATGTGGTGGAAGGCGCCGACCAGATCGAGCCGGTCGTCGCACGTCACCAGGTGTCGATCGGCGTGATCGCCACCCCGGCCGGGGCGGCGCAGGGGGTGTGCGACCGGCTCGTCGCGGCCGGCGTGACGAGCATCCTCAACTTCGCTCCTGTGGTACTTAGCGTGCCAGTGGGCGTAGACGTGCGTAAGGTCGACCTGTCGATTGAATTGCAGATCCTTGCCTTCCACGCGCAGCGGAGGTCTGTCGTGCGCGTTGCCCAGGATGGAAAGCGTCACCACCAGGGCCGGGTTATGCCTGCTGACGGCCAGTCAGCGGTCGCGGGGGGCGTGATCGGCCAGTCGGCGGTCGCGGCGCCATGAGCGTGCTCATAGTCGGGATGAGTCACCGCAGCGCCCCGGTCGCGATCCTCGAGCGGGCCGCCGTCAGCGGCGACCAGCTCGGCAAGCTGCTGCGTGACGTCTTTGAAGCGGAGCCGGTCGCGGGCACGTTCGTGGTGTCCACCTGCAACCGGGTGGAGATCTACGCCGAGGTCGACAAGTTCCACGCGGGCCTGTCGTCCATCTCCGACCTGCTGGCCCGCCACTCCGGCATCCCGCTGCCCGAGCTCACCCAGCACCTGTACGTCCACTACGAGGACCGGGCGGTCCAGCACCTGCTCACGGTGGCCGCCGGGCTGGACTCCATGGTGGTGGGCGAGAGCCAGATCCTCGGCCAGGTGCGCCAGGCGATCGCGCTGGCGCGAGAGCAGGGCGCGCTCAGCCGGCCGCTCGACGGCCTCGGCACGCTCGCGCTGCGCGCCGCCAGGCGGGCACACGCGGAGACCGGCATCGACCGCGCGGGCGCGAACCTGGTGAGCGTCGGGCTGGGGCTCGCCGCGGCGCGGCTGCGGCACGGCGACGGCGAGGGCCCTCCCGACCCGGTGCACCCGCTCGCCGGGCGCAGCGTCCTGGTGGTGGGGGCCGGCTCGATGAGCGCGCTGGCCGTCGCCACGGCTCACCGCTTCGGCGCGGCCGCCATCGTGGTCACCAACCGCACCCACCACCGGGCGCGGCGGCTGGCGGCCTCGGTGTCCGGGTCCACCGCCGCGTTCGGCGACCTGCAGGCCGCCATCGCCGGGGCCGACCTGATCATCTCCTGCACGGGGGCGGCCGGGCTTGTCATCACGGCCCCGATGGCCGCCGAGGCGCTGCGGCTGCGGGGCACCGGCGCGGCAGCGGGCACCCGGCCGCTGGTCCTGCTCGACCTCGCGCTGCCGCACGATGTGGACCGCGGCGCCGCCGGGCTGCCCGGGGTCAGCGTGCTCGGCCTGGAATCGCTCGAGGACGCTGGTCTGGCGGTCGCGGTGACACAGGCCGACGACGTGGCGGCGGTCCGGGCGATCGTCGCCGAGGAGCTTGCCGCGCGTGTCTCAGCCCGGCATGCCGCCAAGGTGTCGCCAACCGTGATCGCGCTGCGCGCGAAGGCCGCCGAGGTGGTGGAAGCCGAAGTGGAGCGGCTGACGGGCAGGCTGGGGCCGCTGAACGAGCGGGCCAGGGACGAGATCTCGTGGGCGATGCAGCGGGTGGCGCACAAGCTGCTGCACGCGCCGACGGTGCGGGTCAAGGAGCTGGCGGGCTCGCCCGGCGGCGATTCCTACGAAGCGGCCCTGCGGGTGCTTTTCGATCTCGACCAGGACGCCATCGACGCCGTCACCAGGGCAGACGCCGACCTCACGCTGGGCGGTGCCGGATGAGCGGGCCCGCTGTGAGCAGGCTGCTGCGCCTTGGCACCCGCAAGAGCCCGATGGCCCTGGCCCAGTCCGCGGCGGTGGCCAGGCTGATCATGGAGCGGGCCGGGGTCACGGTAGAGCTGGTGGGGCTCACCTCGTTCGGCGACGTCAGCCAGGCTCACCTGACGCAGATCGGCGGCACCGGGGTCTTCGTCAGCGCACTGCGCCGGTGCTTGCTCGCCGGGGACATCGACCTGGTCGTCCACTCCCTGAAGGACCTGCCGACGGCGGCGGTGCCCGGCATCGCGCTGGCCGCCGTGCCGGCCCGCGAGGACCCCCGGGACGCGCTGGTGGCCAGGGACGGCGCCAAGCTGGCGGACCTGCCCGCCGGGGCGCTGATCGGCACCGGATCGCCCCGCCGCGCCGCCCAGCTGCGGCTGATGCGCCCGGACATCCGGCCGGTGCCGGTGCGCGGCAACGCCGGCACCCGGCTGGCGAAGGTGACCTCCGGCGAGCTCGACGCCGTGGTGCTGGCCCGCGCCGGGCTGGACCGGATCGGCCAGCTCGAGGCGGTCACCGAGGTCTTCGAGCCGGATGAGATGGTCCCCGCGGCCGGGCAGGGCGCGCTCGCGGTCGAGTGCCGCGACGCCGACCCGGGACTCGCCGACCTGCTGGCCTGCGCGGACGACCCGGGCAGCCGCGCGGCGGTGACCGCCGAACGGGCGGTGCTGGCGGGCCTGCAGGCCGGCTGCCACGCGCCGGTGGGTGCCTACGCGATGGTCACCGACATGCTGCACCTGACGGCGGTCGTCATCGGCGATGACGGCGCGCCGCCGGTGAGTGCGAGCGCGGCCGCCCCCGCCGGGCAGGCGGCAGCCGCGGGACACGAGGTCGCTCGTGAATTGCTCCGCCGCGGCGCGGGAAGGTACGTGACGGTGTCTGCCGCACACACGAGCAACGGGGACGATGCGCAGTGAATCTCACACCCGCGACCACGAAGACCGAGGACGCCCCAGGCCCGCATGAGCCCGCGGGCGCGCCGCAGGCCAGGGCCGGCCTGGCCGCCTTCGTCGGCGCCGGCCCGGGCAGCGAGGGGCTGCTCACGCTGCGCGCCGCCGAGCTGCTGGCCAAGGCGGACCTGGTCGTGGGCAGGCCGGAGCTGACCGGCCCGCTGGCCCACCGGCTGCGGGAGCAGGCGGTGATCGCCGAGGCGGCGGATCCGGACACCGACGCCAGGACGCTCATCAAGGCAGCGGGCGACGGCCAGCTCGCGGTCCGCCTGTTCGCGGGCGACCCGTTCCTGTTCTGCCGGGCGTCCCAGCAGGCCGACCTGTGCGCCCGGGCCGGGGTCCGGGTGGAGATCGTGCCCGGCGTGCCCGCCGCGACCGCCGTGCCCGCCTTCGCCGGGATCCCGCTGACCTCCGACACCGGTGGCCTGCGGGTGGTGCACGCGGCCGACATCAGCCAGCTGGAGGGGCCAGCGCCGGGCAGCCTGGTGATCCTCGGTGCCGAGGCCGGGCCGGTCGACCTGGCCAAGATGCTGGTGGCGGTCGGCTGGGCGGACACCACCCCGGTCGCCTTCACCTGGAACGGCACCACCACCGACCAGCACACGGTGGTCAGCAGGCTGGGGTCGGTCGCCGCCGACCTCAAGGCGGCCGGCGTGAGCATGCTGACCGAGCCCGGGCCCGCTCTCGCGGTGGTCGGCGAGGCCGCCGCCCACCAGGGCCTGTCCTGGTTCGAGAGCAAGCCGCTGTTCGGCTGGCGGGTGCTGGTACCACGGACCAAGGAGCAGGCGGCATCGCTGTCGGAGCGGCTGCGCTGCTACGGGGCGGTGCCGCAGGAGGTCCCGACCATCGCCGTCGAGCCGCCGCGCACCCCGCAGCAGATGGAGCGGGCGGTCAAGGGCCTGGTCACCGGCCGGTACCAGTGGATCGCGTTCACCTCGGTGAACGCGGTCCGCGCGGTGCGGGAGAAGCTGGAGGAGTACGGCCTGGACGCGCGGGCGTTCGCCGGGGTCAAGGTGGCGGCGGTGGGGGAGCAGACCGCGGTCGCGCTCGGCGCCTTCGGCATCAAGCCGGACCTGGTGCCCGAGGGGGAGCAGTCCAGCGAGGGACTCGCGGCCGCCTGGCCGCCCTACGACGACGTGCTCGACCCGATCAACCGGGTGCTGCTGCCCCGCGCCGACATCGCCACCGAGACGCTCGTCGCCAGGCTGACCGGCCTGGGCTGGGAGGCCGAGGACGTCACCGCCTACCGCACGGTGCGGGCCGCGCCGCCGCCAGCGCCGGTCCGGGAGGCGATCAAGGGCGGCGGGTTCGACGCGGTCCTGTTCACCTCCTCGTCCACGGTGCGGAACCTGATCGGCATCGCCGGCAAGCCGCACGCGGTCACCGCCATCGCGGTGATCGGCCCGCAGACCGCGCAGACCGCCGCCGAGTACGGGCTGCGGGTGGACGTGATGGCGCCGAAGCCGTCGGCCACGGCCCTGGCCGATGCGCTGGCCGAGCACGGCGCCAGGCTCCGCGACGCCGCCGTCGCGGCTGGTGAGCCGGTGCGCAAGCCCAGCGAGCGGCGGCGGGGCGCGCGCCGCCGCCTGCGGTGACCCGGCCAGGCAGGGCCGGCCCGCAGGCAGCGGGACGAAGGAGCCAGCCGTGACCGACCGATTCCCGGCCGCCCGCCCCCGCAGGCTGCGGCGGACGGCGGCGCTGCGGCGGCTGGCCGCGGTCACCAGCGTGCGCGGCTCAGACCTGGTGCTGCCGCTGTTCGTCAAGGAGGGGATCGCCGAGCCGGTGCCGGTCACGTCCATGCCAGGTGTGGTCCAGCACACCCGGGACAGCCTGCGCAAGGCAGCGGCCGAGGCGGTGGAGGCGGGCGTCGGCGGGCTGATCCTGTTTGGCATCCCGGCCGCCAAGGACGCCCGCGGCTCGGCCGCCGACGACCCGGACGGGATCATCCAGCGGGCGCTGGCCGACCTGGCCGCCGAGGTGGGCGACGCTACCGTCCTGATGGCGGACCTGTGCCTGTGCGAGTACACCGACCACGGCCACTGCGGGCCGCTCACCGGGGCCGGCGAGGTGGACAACGACGCCGCGCTGGAGCGTTATGCGTCCATCGCGGTCGCCCAGGCGGCCGCTGGCGCGCACGTGGTGGCGCCCAGCGGGATGATGGACGGGCAGGTCGCGGCGATCCGGTCGGCGCTCGACCGGGCCGGCCAGCAGGACGTCGTGATCTGCGCCTACGCGGCCAAGTACGCCTCGTCCTTCTACGGGCCGTTCCGCGAGGCCGCCGAGGGGGCGCCGCAGTTCGGCGACCGGGCTGCCTACCAGCAGGACCCGGCCGCCGGTGACGCGTCGCGGGAGATCATGCTCGACGTGGCCGAGGGTGCCGACGTCGTGATGGTCAAGCCCGCCCTGCCCTACCTGGACGTGATCGCCCAGGCGGCCGCGGTGGCGCCGGTGCCGGTCGCCGCCTACCAGGTCAGCGGCGAGTACGCGATGGCGGAGGCGGCCGCTGCCAACGGCTGGCTGGACCGGGACCGGGTGATGATGGAGACGCTGACCGCGATCCGCCGCGCGGGCGCCAGCATCATCCTGACCTACTGGGCCGCTGAGGCCGCCCGGCGGCTCGGCTAGCACCCGCCGGGAGTCCGGCTAGCACCCGCCGGGAATAAAGTGCGCGAAACGGCTGATCTACCCGTCACGAAGGTCAGCCCGGCGCCTCGTTAGGTATCGTCTCGGCCTCAGCTGCGGCGAGTGGCCTGCACGCGGGCGCGCGCGACCGGCATCATCGAGGATGGGATGGGACCCCGCGGGGAGCGGGAGTTGGGAGTCAGTAGTCGAGGCGATGCTGCGCCGCGGCCGCCGCCGGACAGCCGGCCGGGCGGCCGCCGTTGCCGTGGACTATGCCGCCGCGGGCTGGCCGGTCTGCCTGGGCACCCACCTGCGTGACGAGCAGGCGCGCCACCCGCTGCACGGCGCGCTGCCGCGCGCGCGGGCGGCCGACCCGGGCCGCGCCTGCTCCTGTGACCGGATCGGGTGCCCGGCGCCGGGTGCGCACCCCATCTCGCCCGCCTGGCAGATCGAGGCGTCCAGCGATCCCGCGGAGGCCGACCGGTGGTGGCGGGAGCAGCCGGAGGCGAACATCATCCTGGTCACCGGGCGTGTGTTCGACGTGCTCGACGTGCCGGCCGCGGCCGGCGCCGCCGCCCTGGCCGGGCTGGAACAGGCCGGGGTGCGGGCCGGCCCGGTGGCGCTGTCGCCGGAGGCGCCGGCCTCCGGCGACCGGGCCCTGTTCTTCGTCGCCACCAGGGGCGCCCCCGCGGACGAGGACGAGTGGTGGTCGTGCCACCTGGACTGCGAGCCGGACGATTTCGCACCGGTCGCGGGCCTGCGCTGGCACACCAGGGGCAGCTTCGTGGTCGCCCCGCCGTCCCGCCGCGGCCGCGGTAACGCCCAGTGGATCCGGGAGCCGGGCGAGCATCCGCTGCCGGACGCGCTGCGGCTGCTGGAGTTCCTCGCCGACGCCTGCGACGGGGTGAGCGTGTGAGGCCGTCGCCGGAGTCCGACGGGCTCTTCGAGCGCGCCTGCGCGGTCATCCCGGGCGGGGTGAACTCGCCGGTCCGGGCGTTCGGCGCGGTCGGCGGGACGCCGGTGTTCATGGCCTCCGGCCGCGGCCCCTATCTCACCGACGCCGACGGCCGGGAACTGGTGGACCTGGTCTGCTCGTGGGGGCCGCTGATCCTCGGCCACGCGCATCCGGCGGTGGTGGAGGCGGTGACAGCCGCAGCCGCCCGCGGCACCTCGTTCGGCGCCGCCACCGCGGCCGAGGTCGAGCTCGCCGAGCAGATCGTGGCGCGCACCCCGGTGGAGAAGGTGCGGCTGGTCAACTCCGGCACCGAGGCCACGATGACGGCGGTGCGGCTGGCCAGGGGCTTTACCGGCCGCCCGCTGGTGGTGAAGTTCGCTGGCTGCTACCACGGCCACGTGGACGCCCTGCTGGCCGCCGCCGGGTCCGGGGTGGCCACGTTCGGCCTGCCCGACACGCCGGGCGTGACCGGCGCCGCGGCCGGGGACACGCTGGTGCTCCCCTACAACGACGGGCCAGCGGTCCGCGAGACGTTCGCGGAGCATGGCCACCAGATCGCGGCGCTGATCACCGAGGCGTGCCCGGCGAACATGGGGGTGGTCCCGCCCGCCCTCGGCTTCAATCAGCTGCTGGCCGCGCTGTGCGGCGAGTACGGCGCGCTGCTGATCATGGACGAGGTGCTGACCGGCTTCCGGGTGACACGCTCCGGCTGGTACGGCCGGGAGGGCGTGGCGGGCGACCTGATGACCTTCGGCAAGGTGATGGGCGGCGGGCTGCCGGCCGCGGCCTTCGGCGGGCGGGCGGAGATCATGGACCGGCTGGCGCCGTCCGGGCCGGTCTACCAGGCCGGCACCCTGTCCGGGAACCCGCTGGCCACCGCGGCCGGGCTGGCCACCCTGGGGGCCTGCACGCCCGAGGTCTACCGCCGGGTGGACGAGGTGGCCGCGGCCGTGGCCAAGCTGGCCGCGGGCGCGCTGGCCGCGGCCGGGGTGCCGTTCCGGCTGCAGGAGGCCGGCAACCTGTTCTCGGTGTTCCTCGGCAGCGACGACCCGGTGCGCGACTTCGGCGAGGCCCGCGGCCAGTCCGGCGCGGCCTACGCGGCGTTCTTCCACAGCATGCTCAACGGCGGTGTCTACCTCCCGCCGTCGCCCTACGAGGCGTGGTTCGTGTCGGCGGCGCACGACGACGAGGCCGTCGCGAGGATCGCCGATGCCCTGCCCGCCGCCGCGGCGGCCGCCGCGGCCGCCCTGGGCTGACCGGCACCGGCCGCGCTGGCAGGCGGCCAGCTGCCGGACGGCGGCGAGCCGACCGCAGCCAGTCTCAGTCGCGCTGGCTGATCCACACCGATACGTGAGCGGGTTCCAGGGCTCGGTGCACGACGCCGGCCAGGTCATCTTGGACCGCGTCCAGGTCCACCGCGTCCTGCAGCCGGGCGGCGAAAGCGGCGACGGTCTTGTCGGCGTTGTAGCGGGCCCGGTTGAAGCGGCGGTCCACCGCCCGCTGCACCTGGCGGCGGAGCGGGCTGAACAGCGCCGCGGCGGCCAGCGTGGAGGCGGCCACCGCCACGGGGGTATGGAACGGCAGCACCCGGGTGGCCAGCAGCACCAGCCCCGCATACACCCCCACCAGCAGCCCGGTCACGATCGCATACGCCAGGGTCCGGGAGATGATCCGGTCGATGTCATACAGCCGGTAGCGCAGGATCGCCACCCCGATGCTCACCGGCAGCGCCGCCCAGCCGAACCAGGCAAGCCCGCCCACCAGGTTGAGGAGCGTTATGCCCGACGAGCTGAGGAGCGTCGCGAGAACCCCGCAGCCAAGGGTGAAGACTGCCCCGCTGGCCAGCCACTTCAGCTGCTGGCGCCGGTCGCTCGATGAGCGCCGCCAGCTCAGCACCTGGCGGCCGATGAAGCACAGCGACAGCACCACAAGCACGGCCATGGCCGGGGGCTGGACGGCCTTGTACCAGCCGACCGGGGTGTTAACAGCGGACAGCCCACCGTTGGAGTCGACGCGGATGGGGTGCGCGACCAGGGCACCAGCTGTCGCCACGGCAAGCGCGGCCAGCAGCCCTGCGTACACGGCGCAGTACACCCGCAGCGCCCAGCGCCAGAACGCCGACGGCAGCCTGCCATCCGGGAACAGCAGCACCACCACGATCAACAGGAACAGGCTGGGGCCCCACAACTGGCCCAGCGCCAGCCCCACCGGGCCCAGCGGAAGGTGATGCCCAAGGCGATAGCTCAGGAACGCGTAGTCAGAGCCATCGGTGCTGAGAAACAAGCACACGGCGATCACGAGAAAGAGCCACCCGATCGGGTTGCCCCGCTGGCGCCGCGCGACGAGGACCCCGACTCCCGCGCACGGAACGCCGATCACCAGTGCCACGAGCCCGTTGAACTCCTGATGTGCCAGCAGCGTCAGCGGGATCGCGGCCGCGAAGGACAGTGCGGCCAGCCCTCCCAGGAGGATGACCCAGGCCGCCGGTGACGCCACGCGGCGCCGACGGGCCGTGACCCCCGTCGTCACTGCTGCCTGCCGGCCGCCGGCTTCGCTTCCCCCACGGAGCGCACGCTACCCCCGGGCCGTTCCGGGAACGTTACCGCTCAGCCCAAAGCCTGGTGATCTCTACCCCCGGCGCCGCAACTCTCACCTGGCTCCGCCAGGATTCGCAAGGCGTCGTTGCGTTCGAAAGCCAGCTAGGCATGCTGGCCCATCGGCGGGGTGACTACGACACCGCCGAGATGGTGTCAGCCGAGGGTGACCGCGATGATGCCGGCCACGATCGCGGCGGCGCCGGTGAGGCGGCGGGCCAGGCCGCCCTCGCCGAGCATCCTGCGGCCCAGGATCACCCCGAACAGGACGCTGACCTCCCGCGCCGGGGCGACCACGGCGACCGAGGTGAAGGTCATCGCGATCAGCACCAGGATGTAGGCGAGCGGCGAGAGCAGCGCCGCGCCAGCCACCTGGCGCCGGTAGCGGCGCCAGACCAGCCGGGTCCGGCCGGGGTCGGCCAGCGCGAACGGGGCCAGCGCCAGCGCCATCCCCACCAGCGACGCGTAGCCCTGCAGCAGCGGCGGGTTGCCCACGGTGGTGACCGCGACCTTGTCCCACAGGGTGTACGCGGCGATGAAGATCCCGGTCACCAGGGCGAGCCCCACCGCGGCCGGGGCCAGCGCCTGCCCGGTGCGGGCGGGCATGCCAAGGACGATCACCCCGGCGACGAGCAGGCCGATGCCCGCCAGCCCGGCCGGGCCGGGCCGCTCGCCGAGCAGGACGATGCCGGCCAGCGCGGCCAGCAGCGCGCCCGAGCCGCGGCCGATCGGATAGACCGCGGACAGGTCGCCGACCCGGTAGGCGCGCAGCAGGAACAGGAAGTACCCGGTCTGGAGCACCGCCGTGCCGGCCAGGAACACCCACGAGCGCGCGGTCAGGTGCGGCGGGCTGGCGATCAGGCTGACCACCACCACGGGGGCGTATATCGCGGTCGCCGCCGCCGACATGAGCCACACGAAACTGACGGCGCCAGCCTCCGACGCCTGCTTGCTGAACAGGTTCCAGCTGGCATGCGCGACGGCGGCGACGAGGATCAGGGTGAGGGCGGTGGCGTTCAGTCAGCGGCTCCTTCCGGCCCTGCCATCCTGTCCGGCAAAGCCCAGTTAACCTGCTGTTCATCATGCCCGCACCCGGCCCAGGACCCTGGCCGGCCGCCGGTAGGCTGGGCGGGCCATGTCTGACACCACCGTCGTCCACCTGCTGCGCCACGGTGAGGTGAGCAACCCGCGGGGCGTGCTCTACGGCCGCATCCCCGGCTTCCACCTGTCCGAGGAGGGCCGGCTGATGGCCAAGGCCGCCGCCTCCTTCCTGGCCGGCCGGGACGTGACCGTGCTGCGGTCATCCCCGCTGGAGCGCGCGCTGGAGACCGCCGCGCCGGTCGCGGCCCAGTTCGGCCTGGACGCCGAGGCCGATGAGCGGCTGATCGAGCCGTGGAACCACTTCGAGGGGACGACGTTCGCCGTCGGGGACGGCGCCCTGCGCCAGCCAGCGAACTGGCGGCACCTGCGCAACCCGTTCCGGCCGTCCTGGGGCGAGCCGTATACGAGCATCGCGGCCCGGATGCACGAGGCCATGGCCGACGCGGCCCGGGCCGCCCGCGGGCACGAGGCGGTCTGTGTCAGCCACCAGCTGCCCATCTGGGTCGCCCGCCGGGCCGCCGAGGACCGCCGCCTCTGGCACCACCCCGGCCGCCGCGCGTGCGCGCTGGGCAGCGTGACCAGCTTCACCTACCAGGGGGACACCATCACCGGGGTCAGCTACGCCGAGCCGGCCGGGCCCGGGCGCCGGCAGGTGCCCGGTGCCTAGCCGGGTGGGCCTGGCCGGCCGGCCCGCTGTCGTCGCCGCGGGCCCGGTCCGGCACAATAGAGCGCGGCACTACCGCCCGTAGGAGATCGCCCTGTGTCCCGTCCACCGCGATGTCCGCGCCGTCACCCACGCCACGCGGCCATCGGCCCTGACGCGCGCCGCGTCGCCGCGGCGGCGCTGGTGACGTCGGCGGCCCTGGCGCTGACGGCCTGCGCGGGCGGGGCGATCGCGCAGAGCACGCCGGCCAGCAACGGCCAGAGCTTCGTGTCCGGGGCCAGCGGCACCACCATCTTCGGGAGCCGGGACGCCCCGCCCGCGCCGGCCGTCACCGGCACCACCCTGGCCGGCGCCAGGCTCAGCCTGTCGGCGTTCCACGGCCACGTCGTGGTGCTGAACTTCTGGGGATCATGGTGCACGCCCTGCCGCGCCGAGGCGCCGGCACTCGCCTCGCTGGCCGCCGCGTTCAGCCACGCGGGCGTCGACTTCCTGGGCGTGGACATCAGGGACACCCCCGCCAGCGCCGAGGCGTTCCAGCGCGACTTCAAGATCACATACCCGAGCCTGAACGACCCCGGCGGGCTGATCGCGCTCGACTTCCGCAGCACTGTGCCGCCCGCGGGCATCCCGACCACCCTGGTCATCTCGCGCCGCGGCCAGATCGTGGCCCGGGTCATCGGCGAGGCCTCCTACCCGGGGCTGCGCGGGCTGATCTCCAAGACGCTGGCGCAGCCGTCATGACCGGGGTGCGCACACCGGCCGCCACCGGGCAGCCCGCGCAGCGGGAGCCGCAGCCCGGGGGCCCGCGGCGGACGGGGGGCACCCCGGCAGCGCCGTTTGGCGTGCTGGGCTGGGCGCGGTGGGTATGGCGGCAGCTGACCTCCATGCGGACCGCGCTGGTGCTGCTGTTCCTGCTCGCGGTGGCGAGCGTGCCCGGGTCGGTGCTGCCGCAGGAGGGGATCGACCCGCAGGCGGTGCAGCAGTACTACGTCGCGCATCCGTCGCTGGCGCCGCTGCTGGCCCGGCTGTCGCTGTTCAGCGTCTTCGCCGCGCCCTGGTTCGCGGCGATCTACCTGCTGCTGTTCGCCTCGCTCGCGGGGTGCGTGATCCCGCGCACGTTCCGGCTGGCCGGCTCGGCGCGGCAGCAGCCGCCGCGGGCGCCGGCCAACCTGTCCCGGCTGCCGCTGACGGCACGGTACGAGACCGCGCTCGCCCCGGATGAGGCGCTCGCGGCGGCAGCGGCGCTGCTGGCCGGCAAGCGGTTCCGGCTGCGCACCGGCGACGGCTGGGTCGCCGCGGAAAAGGGCTACCTGCGGGAGGCCGGGAACCTGCTCTTCCATCTGGCGCTGCTGGGCGTCCTCGTCGCGGTCTGCGTGGGCGGGATGTTCGGCTACAAGGCGAACCGGCTGCTGGTGGTGGGCGACTCGTTCGCGAACACAGCCACCGACCTGGACGCCTTCCATCCCGGGCGGGCCGTGTCCGCCACCGACCTGCAGCCGTTCACGATCACACTCGGCAAGTTCGAAGCGTCCTACGTCACCTCGGGCGCGCTGCGTGGGCAGCCGTCACGGTTCGACGCGCTGATCCGCTACTCGGCGCAGCCCGGCGCGCCCATGCACGGCTACCAGCTGCGGGTGAACCACCCGCTGGCGGTGGACGGCGTGCGGGTGTTCCTGATCGGCCACGGTTACGCACCGGTGTTCCGGGTCACCGACGGGACCGGCCGGGTGGTCTTCGACGGCCCGGTGCCGTTCATCGCCGTGGAGCAGGCCGGCCTCACCTCCGAGGGCGTGATCAAGGTGCCGGACGCCCATCCCCAGCAGCTGGGGTTCGCGGGGGTGTTCCTGCCCACCGCGGTCGACGTCGGCGGCAAACTCGGATCCGCCTTCCCCGCGCCGCTCAACCCCGCGGTGAGCCTGGTCTCCTACGCGGGCAACCTGGGCATGGACAGCGGCCCGGCGCAGTCGGTGTACCAGCTGGACACCAGCGGCCTGCGGCAGCTGCCGATCCGGCCGCGGCCGCTCGCGCCCGGCCAGTCGATGAAGCTCCCGGACGGCGACGGGACCCTCACCTTCACCGGCTACCGGCAGTGGATCAGCCTGGCCATCACCTATGACCCGGGCACGCTCCCGGCGCTGATCGCCGGGATGACCGCGCTGGCGGGCCTGCTACTGTCTTTCTTCGTCCGGCGGCGCAGGATGTTCGTGCGGGCCGCCGCCGCGCCGGGCGGCCGCACCGTGGTCGAGCTGGGCGGCCTCGCGCGATCCGACGCCGCGGGCGGCTTCGAGTCCGAGTTCGCCACCCTGTCCGGGGAGATCTCATCCGCCCACCAGGCACGCGCGCCAGCCGTGCTGGAGCAGGGCCCAGGGCCCGGCCCCAGCGGCCCGCCAGCCGCCGACGACCCGACCGAGGGGGAGTGACAGCCGTGCCCATCAACGAGGGGATGGCCAACCTCAGCCATTACGCATTCGTGGCCACCGTCGTGGCCTACGCCCTGGCGGTGCTGGCCTTCGCGTGCGACTTCGCCTTCGGGCGGGACGCGCTGGGCCCGCTCAGGCCGGCCCAGCAGCCAGCGGCCGATCTGGTCGCGGTGGGCGCGCCGCCGGCTTCCCCGGGCGCGGGCACGCCGCCGCCCGGGCCTGCGCCGGGACCGCCGCCGCCGGGGCCCGGCCCGGCCGTCACCCCGGCCGGGGCCGGCGCCGGGCGGGAGGCCGGGCGGCTGGGGCTGTGGGTGCGGGTGGCCATCGGCCTGACCGCGCTCGGGCTGGCGGCGCACATCCTCGGCGTGATCAGCCGCGGGCTCGCGGTGCACCGGGTGCCGTGGGGCGACATGTACGAGTTCGTCACCACGGTCACCTGCGTGGCGGTCATCTTCTTCTTCGTCCTCATGATCCGCTACCGCGCCTACCGGCTGGGCCTGTTCGTGCTCGGCCCGGTGGTGATCCTGCTCGGGCTCGCGGAGACGGTCATCTACACCCCGGCCGGGCAGCTGCCGCCGGCGCTGCAGTCCTACTGGCTCGCCATCCACGTGACCTCGATCACCCTCGCGACCGGCGCGTTCGTGGTGGCGGCGCTGCTGGCCGTGGTCTACCTGCTGGCCGACCGGCATGACAGGCGGGCCGCCGCGGGCCAGCCGACCCGGTCCGGGGCGATCTTCCGCATCCTCCCCGCCCCGAAGGTGATCGACCAGCTCGCCTACCGCACGGTGGTGTTCGGCTTCCCGCTCTGGACGTTCGGCATCATCGCCGGCGCGATCTGGGCGGACGAGGCGTGGGGCCGGTACTGGGGCTGGGACCCCACCGAGACCTGGGCGTTCATCACCTGGGTGGTGTACGCGGGCTACCTGCACGCCCGCGCCACCGCGGGCTGGCGCGGCCGCAAGTCCGCCTGGATCCAGCTGATCGGCTTCGGGTGCCTGCTGTTCAACACCATCGTGGTCAGCATCCTGATCAAGGGCCTGCACTCGTACGCCGGGCTCAGCTGATCCGCCCGGCCGGGCCGCGCGGCCCGGCCGCCCACCACGGGGCGGCGCCGCGGCCGGTCAGGCCAGCTCGCCGGGGTCCTCACCGTGGATGAGCCGCTCCAGCGCGCTGATGAACTCGGGGTCATCGTCCGGCCCGGTCGGCTGCCCGCTGACGGGCACGTCCGGCTGGGTCGATGCCCGCAGGCCGTCCGGCTCCAGCCATCGCTCCCGGCCAGCCGGGTGGCGCCGGAGCGCCGCCTGCGCGTCCCGCTCGTGGCGGGACGGCCGCCGGGGGCGCGAGCGGCCCGCGAGCCACCACACCCACGTGCCGCCGACCAGCAGCCCCATGATGAGCAGGGCGGGCAGGACTCCCAGCAGCACCATGGCGGCAGCCTAACCTCTGTGGTATCCCGCTGGCCGGCAAATCGGTGACTACTGTCCGCTTAGCGGAGGCCCGTAACAGGTGACGGTCCGTCACCGAAGGTGACGGTGCGGGTGATTTCGTCGTACGCTGGCGGCCTGGCACGCGATCGGGGAGTGCGATATATGCGGCTGCGGCTTTTCGCCCGCTTCCGCCGGTCCGCCCGGGCCCGGCCGGCACGCGGTGCCGGCCGGGCACCCTGGGCTGAGCCCCGCCATGAGCCGCCCAGCCCCGGCCGGCCAAGCCCCGGCCCGCCCACCGCTGGCCGCCATCGCAGGGACGGCCGCCAGGAGGAGACCACCGGCGCAGGGCCGCCTGCCCGTGCCCAGCCGGTCCCCGAGGCGGGCCCGTACGGCTCCCCGGTGGGGGAGGTGCTGCCACGCCGGGCAAGGCCGCGGCGGCCCGAGCAAGCCAGGGGACCCACGTACCGGCCCGGGACGGCGGCCGCCAGGGCCGCGGTCCGGATGGCGCCGCTCGCCGGGGCGGAGGCGCGCCCGGCCCCGCGCCCGGCCCAGCAGCGGCCGCAGGCCCGCCCGGGCGGCCTGCCCTGGTATGAGGTGGCGCACGCGCGCCGGGTGGCCGAAGGCCGCCGGGACTGCGGCGAGCTGGAGCACATCGTCTGCCGCGAGTGGCAGGAGGGCGCGGTGCCGCCGCCGGAGGCCGTGCGCGCCATCGACCGGCTGGCCGAGCTGCCGTCCAAGATCAAGCAGATCCTCGCGGCTGGCCTCGACGCCATCTTCGTCGGGCCCGGCGGCGTGCCCGACCTCGACGACATGTCCAGGCTGCACGGGGTCCCGCTGCCGTCGGGGCGGGCCACCTGGGACGCGTGCGCCGGCGCCTACGGCGAGCGCAAGATCATCGTCGGCTCACGGCGCTCGGCCGCGCCGGACGTGATGTGCCATGAGGTCGGGCACGCGCTCGACGACCTCGACGGATCCGGCGAGATGTGGCAGTCGGACTCCGATGAGTTCCGCCGCTTGTACGGCCGCTGCCTGCCGCGCCTGGTGAGCTACTTCCACCGGCAGGAGGGGGCGATCGGCCGCCGCGAGTTCTTCGCCGACGCGTTCGCCGCCATCGCCTCCCGGCAGCGGCCCGCGCTGGTGGACATGCTGGGCGGCGATACCAGGATCGCGCTGGACGTCATGCTCTACTTCAACGTGCGGTACGGCATCTAGAGTGGTATGTGATGTTCGTCATAAAACTTCCCAATGGCAACCTCATGGCGCCCGAGTCAGCCATCGACGCCGACGGCGGCGTGGTCGGGGACGCCTACGTGGAGGTCAGCCCGGCTGACCCGGAGTACGAGCGGCTGGCCCAGGAGGCGGTCTCCGAGCAGGAGGTCGAGGCCCGTAAGCGCCGGTGGAGCGACGGCGACGAGGCGCTGCGGCGGGAGTTCGAGCGGTACCGGGCCAGCCTCGGCCTGTCCGGCCAGGACGGCACCAGCCGGG
>DATIXO010000175.1:0-2343 GCA_035518495.1 Streptosporangiaceae bacterium | reverse complement strand
GTGTCGTGGTGCTTTGAGGCTTTTGTTACGGGATAATACTGTTGTGGCTAGATGGTTCCGTCCTGTTAACCGTGATCAGGGCTGCCTGCTGCCGGCCGATGTGCGGTCCTGGCTGCCGCCGGATCACCTGGCCTGGCAGGTCCTGGAGGTGACCGGCGAGCTGGACCTGTCGGGGTTCGCCGCCGCCTACCGGGCGGACGGGCAGGGGCAGGCGCCGTATGACCCGGCGATGATGCTGCCGCTGGTGCTGTACTGCTTTTTCAAGGGGAACCGGTCCTCGCGCAAGATCCGCGACGCGTGCGTCGATGACCTGGGCTGCCTGGTGATCTGCGGCGGGGCCAGGCCCAGCCACCGGGCGGTGGCGGAGTTCCTGCGGCGGCACCGGGACGAGGTCCGGCGGCTGTTCGTGCAGGTGCTGGGGCTGCTGGCGGCCGCGGGCGCGGTCGAGGGGCATAGCGCGGCCATCGACGGGTCTCCGGTGTCGGGGAACGCGTCGCGGTTCGCGAACCTGGACGCCGGGCAGCTGGCGGCCAGGATCGCCGCGCTGGAGGCGGCGGTCGCCGCGGAGGCCGGGGCGTGGCTGGACGGCGCGGGCCAGGCGGACGGCGCGGACGGCCGGCAGCCGCTGCCGTACGACGACGAGGACGACGGCGGCGGCGGCGGCGAGGACGGCGGTCCCGGGGCCGGCGGGCTGCCCCGGCGGCTGTCCGCGCTGGCGGCCAGGCTGGCCCGGCTGCGCGCGGCGCAGGACACCCTGGCCGTCCGGGCCGCCGCGCCCGGCGGCCCGGACGCCCGGGTCGCCGCGGCCCGGGACCGGCTGGCCCGGGCCGCCGGCCGGCTGGCCCGGGCCGAGAGCGCCCAGGCCGCCGTGATGGAGAAGTACCAGGCCGCGGTGGCCGCCGGGAAGGCCTGGGCAGGCAAGAAGCCGGTCCCCGCCGAGAGCAATGCCAGGATCGCCGGGATCCGCAAGAACCTGGCCACCGCCCGGGACCGGCTGGCCGCCGCCCAGGCCCGCGCCGCCGTGGCCGCCCCGGCCAAGGTGTCGCCCGCCGACCCGGGCACCCGGCTGCTGCCGGCCAAGAACGGCGGCTGGCTGCAGGGCTGGAACCTGGAGCTGGCCGCCGCCCGCCGCCAGGTCCTGCTCGCCATCGAGCTGCACGACAACCCCGCCGACGCCGGCGCCCTGATCACCATGATCGAAACCGCTGCCGCCAACTGCGAGCTGGCCGGGCTGCACGGTCAGATCCGGGCCTGGCTCGCGGACAACGGCTACGCCTCCGCCGCGAACTTCGCCGCCCTGGAGCACCTGATGCTGCTGGTCGCGGTCACCGGCGAGGCCGCCCAGACCGGCCGCGCCGCCGGCAGCCGTACCACGCTGCCGGCCGGGTGGGAGAAGATGGCCGCCCGGCTGGCCACCCCGGCCGGGAAGAACCTGTACAAGCGGCGAGCCGCCCAGGTCGAGCCCGCCTTCGCCCAGCTGTTCGCCCGGTTCGGCCGCTACCTCAACTACCGCGGCCGCGACGCCGTCGACGCCGAGGTCAAGCTCCTGGGCACCGTGCACAACCTCGCCAAGCTCCTGGACTTCCGGCGCCGGCACCCCGCCCCCGCCTGACCGGGCACACCCCGCAACCAGCACGAACCTTACCGGCCGGCGGCGCCAGATGGCACCCCAGCATGCCCGGAAACCGTAAAACCCCGGCAGCCAGCTGACAACCAGCTATCAACTAACACCCATGGTCACCGGCAACCGCGCTCCAGCACGCTAGGCACTGCAAACTGGACACCAAGCCATCGCCACCCTAGACAGTCGCGTTACAGCCTCTGTTACTGCATGAGTGTGGCACCCACACCAAAAAACCGGTACTGGTAGCGCCGCGACCCACCTCAACCAGCCACCTCGGTTTCCGCTGCGTCATCAGGCCACGGGAACGGCGCAATAACGACCGTGACTCCCGAAGTTACTTCGCTCCGCTGGCGAAGGCCAGGTACCTGCTGCTCACCACGTTCAAGCAGAAGGGCACCCCGGTGTCCGGCACCGTGCCGGGGATGGTCGAGGGCGACCGGGCCTACTTCCGGGTCCGGAGCCGGTCGGGCGCGGCCAAGCGTCTCCAGCACACCGATGGGGTGCAGGTGGCACCGTGCGGTGCGCGGGGCCTGTGGAGCTACGGGCCGGCGTTCGACGCGGCGGCCCGGCGGCTGGACGGCGAAGAGGCCAGCCGGGTCGCCCGGCAACTGGCCCGCAAGTACCCGGTACGGCGCCGTTCCCTGGCCCGGCTGCTCCAGCGGGCACGGCGCCGGCCGCTGGTGTACTACGAACCTCTCCCGTAGTCCCGGTGATGGTCG
>DATIXO010000174.1:0-4737 GCA_035518495.1 Streptosporangiaceae bacterium | reverse complement strand
CTCGTTCGCGGAGATCCGTCCGGAGTTCACCCCTCACAGCGAGATCGCGGGGACGCTGGCGTACCTGGCGCCGGAGCAGACCGGGCGGACCGGCCGGCCGGTGGATCAGCGGGCCGACCTGTACGCGCTGGGCGCGACGCTATATGAGCTGGCCACCGGCGGGCCGCCGTTCGGTTCCGGGGACCCGCTCCGGCTGACTCATGATCTGCTGGCCCGGGTGCCGGTGCCGCCGGCGCAGGTGAACCCGGCCGTGCCGGGGCTCCTGTCGGCGATCATCATGCATCTGCTGGAGAAGGAACCCGACAACCGGTACCAGACCGCCCAGGGCGTGCTCTATGACCTGGAGCGGCAGCCGGATGCCGGGGAGCTGGGAGCGGCGGCGCTGCGGGTCGGTGAGCGTGATATTCCGCTGCGGCTGGTACCGCCGTCGCGGCTGGTGGGCCGCGAGGGGGAGGTGGCGGCGCTTTCGGCGGCGTTCGAGGAGGCGCTGGCGGGCCGGTGCCGGGGGGTGCTGGTCAGCGGGGCGTCGGGGGTGGGGAAGACGGTGCTGGCCGACGAGCTGCGGCCGCTGGTGACGGGCCGAGATGGTTGGTTCGTGGCGGGAAAGTTCGATCAGTACCAGCGCGATCTGGAGTTCGACGCGGTCAACCAGGCGTTCCGGGCGCAGGGCCGGCTATTGCTGGCCGAGCCGGAAGAGGAGCTGGCCGAGGTCCGCGAACGGATCTTGGGCGGGGTCGGCCCGAACGTGGGCCTGCTTGCCGCGACGGTGCCGGAGTTCGCGGCCCTGCTGGCGGTGCCCCCGGATGGGGGGGATCCGCTGACCGCGCAGGTCCGGGCGCAGCGGGCGGCTGCGGAGGTGCTGCGGGCGGTGGCGTCGCGGAAACGGCCGCTGGTGGTGTTCCTCGATGACCTGCAGTGGGCCGGACGGACGCCACTGGGCTTCGTCGACCTGGTGCTGAGCGAGGAGCCCGTCGACGGCCTGCTGCTGGTGGGCGCCTACCGCGAAGGCGAGGTGGACGCATCTCACCCGCTGGCGACGTTGGTGTCGCGGTGGCGGCAGCAGGCGGGGCTGCAACAGGTGCATGTGGAGAACCTGCCGGTCTCCGGCTCGGTCGCCATGGTCGCGGAGATGCTGCACGTGGACCGGGCCACGGCGGCCGGCCTAGCCGAAGTGATTCAGGCGCATACGTCCGGCAACCCGTACGAGACGGTGGAGCTGCTCAACGCGCTGCGCCGCGACGGCGTACTGGCCGCGACGGCCGCCGGGTGGCGATGGGACGCGGCGGCGGTGCGTGCTCACCTGGGGCAGGCCGAGGGCGCCACGCTATCGTCGGCGCGGGTTGAGGCCATGTCGGCACAGTCCTGGCAGATGGCAGAGGCGATGGCATGCCTGGGCGGGCGAGCCGAGCTGAGCCTCCTGCAGGCTGCCACCGGCGAGTCGGCGGCCGTGGTGGACCAGGCTCTGGCGCCCGCCCTCGAAGAGGGTCTCCTGGTGGCGGAGCCCGGGGCGCATCAGGCGGTGCGGTTCCGTCACGACCGCATCCGCGAGGCGGTCCTGGGCGGGGTAGACCCGCAGCGGCGGCGCACCCTGCGGCTAGCCATGGCGCGGCGGTTGGCCGGGGTGCCGGAGCTGTTCGCGGCCGCGGCCGGGCAGTACCTGCCGGTGGCCGATGCAGTCGACGAGCCCGCGGAGCGGCGCATGGTGGTGAGGCTGCTGCGGCGCGCTGCCGGCCAGGCGGCATTGACCGGGGACTATGCGCTGGTCAACGCGCTGCTGGCTGCCGCGCTGCGGCTGATCGGCGCGGGCGAGACCGCCGCGCTGGTCGAGGTGCACACCGTCCGGCACGCCGCCCTGTTCAGCATGGGGCGCTTGGCGGAGGCGGACGAGGAATACCGGATCATCGAGGGGCTGTGTCCCACCGCGATGGACCGCGCGGACGCGACGGCGGTTCAGGTAACCGGCCTGACCCACCAGAACCGTCTTACCGAGGCGATCGGGCTCAGCCTGGAGTCGCTGCGTGAGCTCGGCGTCGCCGTACCGGCCGCCGACCGGCTGCCCGCTGAACTCGATCGCCAGTTCGACTATCTATACCGATGGCTGGACCACACCGATGCCGCGGATGACCTGGCCCGGCCGGAGATCACCGACCCGACGCTGCTCGCCGCGACTCGTCTGATCGATGCGGTCCTGACGGCGGCCTACCTTGTCCCCGACGTCTCTCTGCTTGCGTGGCTGAGCCTGGAAACGGTGCGGATCTGGATCGAGCACGGACCGGCCCGCACCCTGGTCGGTCCGGCCAGCATCGTGGCCTTCGCCGCCGTGGCATTGCGCGGCGACTACGCCGCCGGGTACCGGGCGATGCGGCGGATCCTGGCGCTGGGCGAAGCCCGCGGCTACGAGCCCGAGACGTCACGGGTGCGTGTGCCGTTTGCTCTTATCGCCTGCTGGTTCGAGCCGATCGAAAACTGCGTCCAGGTGGGTCGGCGGGCCAGGGAAGGGCTGCTCGCCGGTGGCGATCTGGCCAACGTCAGCTACAGCTACTACACGACCGTGCATTACCTGCTGGACTGCGAGCCATCGCTGGATGCCTACGTCGCCGAGGTGGAGGCGGGGCTGGCCTTCGCGCGGCGTACCGGCAGCGAGCAGACTATCCAGTGGCTCGAAAGCTGCCGGTGGCTGGCTGGCGTGCTGCGCGGCGAAATCGTTGCCGCTACTGGCGAGGCGGTGCCCATCGACAGGTACGTCGCCAACCCGGTGGCGCTTCTCCACGCGCATCTGAGCCGTGCGGTCGTGGCCGCCATCTTCGGCGATCCGGCTGGCCTGGCACGGCACACAGCGGCGGCGATGCCACTGCTGCCGGCCAACGTGGGCAACTACTCCATTGCCGTGGCCCGCCTGCTGCGCGGGCTGGCGCTGGCCGGGGAGGCCCGCGCCGCCGACGGTGATGAGCGCGGCGGCCTGCTGTCCGAACTGGACGAGGTGACGCGGTGGCTGGCCGCACACGCCGCGAACGCGCCGGATAATTTCCTGCACCTGCTGCGGCTGCTCGAGGCCGAGCGGGCCTGGGCGGCCGGGGACTTCCGCGCAGCCGCCCTGGCCTTCGACGCCGCCCGGGGCGGGGCCGTCGGCCGACAGCGGCCATGGCACCGGGCTATGATTGCCGAACGCGCCGCCCGCTTCCACCTTGCCCACGGCCTCGACCACGCGGGCCACGACCTGCTCGCCCAGGCCCGCCACTACTTTCTCACCTGGGGCGCCACCGCCAAAGTCGTCCAGCTGCACTGGGCCTACCCGGCCCTGCAATCACGGGCCGACGCGACCACCGGGCAACGCGGCGACGATCCCGGCGATCTTCTCTATGGCGGCTCTACGGTCACGACCGGAACCATCGACATGCTCGGCATCCTGTCCGCCTCCCAGGCGCTGAGCTCGGAGACCAGCATCGGCCGGCTCCACGCCCGTGTGGCCGAGGTAGTCAGCGCGATGACCGGCGCCACCGGCGTGCACCTGGTTCTGTGGAGCGAAGACCGGCACGACTGGCTCCTGCCCGTCCCCGGCCGCGACATCGGCACCGCCGCGCTCAGCGGCAGCGACCACGAGCACGCGGTGCCGATGTCGGCGCTGCGCTACGTCCAGCGGGTGGGTGAGCCGCTGGTGGTGGACGACGCTACCCGTGATGACCGGTTCGCCCGGGACCCCTACTTCGCCGACGTCGCCTGCTGCTCGCTGCTGGCCCTGCCGATCCTCAGCCGCGGCACGCTGCGGGCGGTGCTGGTGCTGGAAAACCGGCTCATCCGCGGCGCGTTCACCGCCGAACGCCTCGACGCGGTCCGGCTCATCGTCGGCCAGCTCGCCGTCTCCCTAGACAATGCCCAGCTATACGCCGAGCTCACCACGTCGCGCGCGCGGATCGTCGCCGCCGCCGACCAGGCGCGCCGGCGCATCGAGCGGGACCTACATGACGGCGCCCAGCAGCGGCTGGTCTCACTCGCGCTGCAGTTGCGCGCGGCACAGACGGCGATGCCGCCCGAGCTCGGCGCGGACCTCGCCCGGGCTGCCGCCGAAGCGACTGGCGCGCTGGAGGAGGTACGCGAGATCGCGCGCGGCATCCACCCGGCGGTCTTGGCCGAGGGCGGCCTGCGCCTCGCCCTCAAGGCGCTCGCCCGCCGCTCTCCGATCGCGGTCGACCTGCAGGTGCATGCCGACCGGCGGCTGCCGGAACCGGTCGAGGTCAGCGCGTACTACATCATCGCCGAGGCGCTGACCAACGCGGCCAGGCACGCGCGCGCCTTGACCGTCACCGTCACCGTCGAGGTCGCTGACGACGTCTTGCGCGCCGCGGTCCGCGACGACGGCGTCGGCGGCGCCGACTTCGCCCGCGGCACCGGCCTGGCCGGCCTCAAGGACCGCGTGGAGGCACTCGGCGGCCGGCTCTTCCTCCACAGCCCGCCCGGGGCGGGAACCAGCCTGCGTGCCGAGCTCCCGCTCACGACGAACGGCGGCGTAACGTCCCGCTAGCCCAAGGCCCGAGACCCCGCGCCCGGAGCCTGAGCCAGACGCCCGTCGCGGCGACACGGCCGGCCCCCCTGGTCGTGGGCATCGACCCGTCGGTGCTTGGACCTGCCGCTGCCGCTAGAGCACCGGGTATTGCTGATGGGCTTCGCGGTGCGTCGGGTTCTGGTAGATAGTCGCCTTAGCCCGCAATCGGGTATAAGCAGAGTATGAGGCGGTTCCGG
>DATIXO010000173.1:0-35870 GCA_035518495.1 Streptosporangiaceae bacterium | reverse complement strand
GAGCCCGGTCGAGCTGGGAGTACTGCTTGGCCGCGCCCACCAGCGTCGAGATCCTGGTGGTCGAGTCCTCGATCTCGTTCATCAGCATCTCGGTCTCGACCGTGTAGTTCAGCCACCGCACCGCGCCGTCCAGGGCGTCGGCGCCGACGCACGCCGCGACCTGGTCGAGCCAGGCGGCATCCATCCCGGCCTGCACGAAGACCGGGGCGAGGTCCCAGCCGCCGTCGATGCGGTGGTCGTCGAGCCAGTCGGCGACGGCGTCCTCGCGGTCGGAGGCCTCGATCGGGGTGAGCACCGGCGCCTTCGCCACCTGCTCCGCAGCGCGCTCCTGCAGCTTGATCAGGGCCTCCAGGGTGGCAGGCTCGTACGGGCCCTTCGCGATGAAGCCCAGCTTGCGCCGCATCCCGGCGACCCTTTCCCGCAGCGCCGCGGTCGCGCGGACAGCGGCGGCGGCCGGGTTGTTCAGCTCGTGGGTGAGCCCGGCCGACAGCGACCCCAGGGCGAGCAGCCGCTCCCGCTGGCCGACCACCCGCTGGGTGTTCTGGACCCCGAGGAACGCGCCCTCCAGCAGGTGGACCGCCATCGGGAACCAGGCGTTCATCATCCGCGCGAACTTCTCCGCGTCGAGCACGAAGAACCGGGACGGCTCGGTGACCCGGACCGATGTGTTGTAGACCTGCGGCACCCGGTCCCCCAGGTAGGCCGAGAAGGCGCCCGCGTACACGCCGGGCGCGGACGTCCGGTTCGTCTCGACGTCGTCGGCCCCGACCCGGCGGGACATCACCAGTGTGCCGTTCAGCAGTACATAGAAGCAGGTCGCGGGGTCGCCTTCGGTGTACACCGGGCCAGGTGGGTAGGCCTCCACCCGGCCCTCGCGGCACAGCCAGGCGAGCTGGGAGTCGGTCAGCTTCTCGAACAGGAAGAGCGCCCGCAGCTCATCCGCGCTGCAGCTGGCCGGCTGGACCTGACTGGTCATAGCTTCTCCAGGTAACGGTGCACGAGCATGACGGCCATGGCGCCCTCGCCGACGGCCGAGGCGACCCGTTTGGCCGACTCCGCGCGGGCATCGCCGGCCACGAACACGCCGGGCACGCTGGTCTCCAGGTGGTAGGGCGCCCGGTCCAGTTCCCAGCCGCTGGGCCGGTCGGCGTTGACGGACAGGTCCGGGCCCGCGATGACGAAGCCGTGCTCGTCCCTGGCCACCACGCCGTCCAGCCAGTCGGTCAGCGGCGCCGCACCGATGAACAGGAACAGCCACTGCGCGCTGACGGTCTCGGTCGCGCCGGTGGAGGTGTCGCGCAGCGTCAGGCGCTCCAGGTGGTCGCTGCCCTCGGCGTTGATGACCTCGGCGCAGGTGCGGACCGCGATATTGCCGATCTCCCGGATCTGCTGGATGAGGTAGTACGACATGGACCGCTCCAGCGCGGGCCCGCGGCACAGGATCGTCACCGACTTGGTGTGCCGGGACAGGTAGACGGCGGCCTGCCCGGCCGAGTTCGCGCCGCCGACGATGTAGATGTCCTGGCCCGCGCAGGCGGCCGTCTCGGTCAGCGCGGAGCCGTAGTAGACCCCGCGCCCGGTCATCTCGTCGAGCCCGGGCGCGCTGAGCTGCCGGTAGGTGACGCCGGTCGCGAGGATCACGGTGTGCGCGGCGATGGTGGCGCCGTCCGCGAACCGGACCGTCCGTGCCGAGCCGTTGACGTCCAGGCCGACCACGTCGCGGGTGGTGAGCAGCTCGGCGCCGAACCTGGTGGCCTGCCGCCGGGCCCGCTCGGTCAGCTGCGCACCGGACACCCCGTCCGGGAAGCCGAGGTAGTTCTCGATCCGCGAGCTCTGGCCCGCCTGGCCGCCGGTGGCGGTGCGCTCCACCAGCACGGTGCGCAGCCCTTCGGACGCGCCATACACCGCGGCGCCCAGCCCGGCCGGCCCGCCGCCGATGACGATGAGGTCGTAGAAGTCCTTCGACGGTGTGGTGGCCAGCCCGACCCGGCCGGCCAGCTCGGCGTCGGTCGGCTCGATCAGCGCCTCACCGTCCGGCGTGATCACCACCGGCAGTCTGAGCCCGTCCGCCCCGGCCGCGGACAGCAGCCGCTGGCCGTCGGGTGCCCCGGATTCGTACCAGCGGTAGGCGACCTGGTTGCGGGCGAGGAACTCGCGGACTTCGGAGCACCGCGCGGACCAGCGGTGCCCGACCATCTTGGTGACATGGACCGGCCGCCGGTCCTCCGCCTGCCACTTGCTCAGCAGCTCGTCGATCACCGGGTAGAGCTTCTCCTCCGGCGGGTCCCACGGCTTGAGCAGGTAGTGGTCGAGGTCGACCACGTTGATCGCGTCGATGGCGGCGCCGGTGTCGGCGTAAGCGGTGAGCAGCACCCGGCGCGCCGCCGGGTACAGGTCCATGGCCCGCTCGAGGAACTCGATCCCGTTCATCCCCGGCATCCGGTAGTCCGCCACGATCACAGCTACCTCGTCGCCGCGCAGCCGCATCTCGCGCAGCGCGTCGAGCGCGGCGTCGCCGGACTCGGCGCGGACGATCCGGTGCTGCTCGCCGTACCGGCGCCGCAGGTCACGGGCTACCGCCCGGGACACTCCGGGGTCGTCGTCCACGGTCAACATCGCCGTCCGTGCCGCAGGAGCCGGCGTCGTCACTTGTCATCTCCTCGCCGTGACCTGACCCACATGCAGCCCATGCTAAGCGCCCGGCGCAAACCGGGCCGACGGCCCCGGCGGTCCCGGTATGAGGCAGCCACTGAGCAGGGCACACCCCGTGCCCCCCGCCCGGGTCGTGCCATCCTTGCCGGAGTAGCGTGGCGCATGCCCCAGGGCTCACCACCGCTGGGCCCATGACGAGGGAGGGTCACAGATGGCGAACCCGGTTGGCTGGTTCGAGGTCAGCGGCTCGGACGCGAAGCAGCTCCAGAGCTTCTACGCGGAGGCGTTCGGCTGGCAGATCGACGCGAACAACCCCATGAACTACGGGCTGGTCGCCGCGGAGGAAGGCGGCATCGGCGGCGGCGTGGGCCCGAGCCCGGACGGCCACGCGTATGTGGTCTTCTACATCACGGTGCCGGACCTGCAGGCCGCCCTGGACACCGTGGGCAAGCTCGGCGGCACGACCGTGACGCCACCGATGGATGTCCCCGGCGGCCCCAGCATCGCGTTCTTCACCGACCCGGCGGGGAACCGCATCGGGCTGATGAAGGCGATGTAACAACCGGACGCGCCCGGTGGCCGGCGGGGGGTTCAGGGGCCGGGGACGGCCAGCTGGAGGCAGGTGACGCCGCGCAGGTCCAGCCAGGCGCGGCCGGGGCCGCGGACCAGCCGCAGCAGCACCGCGTCGCAGGCGGGGCAGCGGGCCACCATGCCGGGCGCGTGAGGATAGACGCGTGCCTGCGCGATGGCCCAGCTGGCGCCGCAGGACACGCACGTGCCGGTCGCGCCGGTGACGTCCATGCTGAACAGCTCGCCCAGCGTCCCGCCGAGCATGTTCCCGTCCATGTAGTCGCTCATGACTGGCCTCCAGATGGCCCGAAGCGTTCGGTCTTGATGGCGCCCGGATTGTGGCCCGCGTGCACGAGCAGGTCGGCGGCGGCCTCGACGAACCCGGTCGGGCCGCAGGCGAACATGGCCGGGGACCGCTCTGGCGGCCAGCCGGCCGAGGCGAGCAGTGCGGCGCGGATCCGCCCGGTGGGCTGGCCGGACCCGGGCGGGGCGGTGCGGGTGTAGACGTACCTCACCTCCAGGCCGTCGCCGGCCTGCTCCCGCCGCGCCAGCTCATCGGCGTACAGCAGGGCCCCGGGTTCGCGGACCGAGTAGATCAGCCGGAACGGCGTGCGGCTCCCCGCTGCCGCGCGCTCGCGGATCATCGCCATCAGCGGCACCACGCCGCTGCCGCCGGCCACGAGCAGCACGGGCGCGGCGGCGCGCGGCCCGGCCGGGTCCCAGACGAACCAGCCGCCGATCGGGCCGCGCAGCTCCAGCGGGTAGCCAACCTTGAGGATCTGGGTCAGGTACGGGGAGACCTCCCCGTCCGCCAGCCGCTGCACGGTGAGCTCTACCGTCTGGGAGGCGGCCTGGCCGTTCGCGGGGTTGGAGGCGATCGAGTACGACCGCTCGGCCGAATACCCGTCCTCCGCGGTCAGCCGCACGTCCACGTGCTGGCCCGCCAGGTGCCCGGGCCAGCCGGGGACGTCGATGACGATCGTGCGCGCGGTGGCGGTCTCGTCGCGGAGGGCCGTTACCGTGCCGACCCGCCAGCTCAGTCGCCCCAGTACCGCTGCTCGCGCCACGGGTCCCCGTAGTTGTGGTAGCCCAGGCTCTCCCAGAACCCCGGCGTGTCATGGTCGGACAGGTCGATGCCCTGGAGCCATTTCGCTGACTTCCAGAAATACAGATGCGGAACGAGCAGCCGGGCCGGGCCGCCGTGCTCCGCCTCGAGCGGCTTGCCGCCGAAGCCGAAGGCCACCCACGCCTGGCCGTCGACCAGGTCGGCCAGCGGCAGGTTGGTGGTGTAGCCGCCGTAGGACTTCGCGGTCGCGAACCCGGCGCTGGTCTTGACGCCGGCCAGCAGCGTGTCCAGCGACACCCCCCGCCAGTGGGTGCCGAGCTTGGACCACTTGGTCACGCAGTGGATGTCGACAGCCGGCTCCTCGGCGGGCAGCGCCCGGAAAGCCGCCCAGTCCCAGCGGTGGACCTGCCCGGTCTCGGTGGTGATCCGCAGCTCCCATGCGCCGGTGTCGACCCGGGGCGTGGGCCCGGCGGACAGCACCGGGAAGTCGGTGACCAGGTACTGCCCGGGCGGCAGCTTTTCGCCGGCCGACCGCCGGCGCCCGGAGAAGCCAGGTGACACGATACCCATGACCGAAAGCCTGTCACATCCCGTGCGGGAGGCGGCCGGAACCCCCGGCAGGCGCGGCCTGCCGGGTGCGGTACGCCGGCCGCATCAGGGCCCGTAGGACGGCGGCTCGGTGTAGCGGCGCTCCTCGTACACCTGGGCCTGGCCGGCCCGGCGCCGCCGCGCGACCAGGAACCCGATGGAGATGCCCAGGCCGACCACGCCGCCGATGATCAGGATGACGCCGACTATGTGCAGGTCGATGCCGTTTGGTGTCCATGTCACCGCGAACGCGAGAATTGCGCCGATGATGATGAGTGCGATGCTTCCGCCGATGGTCACAGGCTGACCACCTCCTGTCCGCACGGTGATTTAAGAATATCGGCTGGCCGATGGCATCACCCGCGCCGGGTGAGCACCCGCGGGGTGACCGGCCGTCCACCGGCCAGGTCAGCCGGTGGCGGATGCGGACGGCGTCGCCGAAGTCGTGGCCGATGGCGTGGCTGTCGCGCTGGGCGTGGGCGAGACCGGCGGGCTGGACGACGGCGTCGGGGTGGGCGACGGCGAGGTGGTCGGCGGGGCCGTGGTCGGTGCCGTGCTGTGTGACGGGGACGGGCTGGCCGGTGCCGAGCTCGTGCTCTGGGCGGGCCCTATCAGGTTGGGCGATTGCACGATGTGGTGGCTGGGCGCGAGCATCAGCGCCACCGCCGCCACGATCACCCCGGCCACGATCACCGCGCCGCCGGTGGCCGCGCCAGCCGCGAAGGCCCGCCGGTCCCGCCTGTTCTCCGTCCGCCTGCGCTCCCGCAGCCAGGCCGGCAGGGTGGCGCGCTGCGCGGCCCAGCTGTTGTACGGCGCCGCCAGGAAGCCCAGGGTCGGGAACAGCAGCAGCGCCGCCAGCAGCGGCCCGCTCAGCTGATCCCACTTGGTCAGTGCGCCGGCGATGCCGGCCAGGCCGAGCAGGCCCAGTGACGACTCGGCCCAGTTCGCCCGCAGCGCCTCCCACCACCTGGCGCGCTCGCTCGTCTTCGGGGTCCGCAGGAAGGCCGCCCTGCGGGCGAACAGGCCGAGCACCGACGCCCGGGCGACGACCACCGACGTGGACTGCCAGATGAAGAAGGCGCCGATGGCATCCCGCCACGATGCGCCCGTCCCCCGCCGCAGCAGCGTGATCGCGCGGACCAGCCCGAGCCCGACCATCACTGGCACCGCGGCGACCAGGTAGAGCGTCAGCTTGCGGAACAGCTCACCCCCGCCGGTAGCCAGGTTGGCGGCACCGGCCAGCAGGAAGACGAAGAAGACCAGGCCGAGCAGGTCGCCGTACCACTGGATCCCGCCCGCCAGGTAGGACCAGCGCTGGGCGGTGGTCAGGTGGTTGGCCTTGCTGCCGCGGCCGGGCAGCAGCGACCGCCAGTGCATGCGCAGGATCTGGATGCCGCCAAAGCACCACCGGTACCGCTGGCCCTTCAGCGCCTCGAACGTCAGCGGCATGATGCCGTGGCCCCAGGACTGGTCCACGTGCAGCCCGTGCCAGCCGGCCCGGAGCAGCCGCAGGGACAGCTCGGCGTCCTCGGTGATGCACCACTCGTCCCAGCCGCCGAGCTGCTCCAGCGCGACCCGCCGGATCAGCCCCATGGTGCCGGCGAAGATCGCCCCGTCATGCTCGTTGCGTGAGGGCTGCGAGACCGCGAAGAAGTACTTGTAGGAGTAGTACAGCCGCCGGTAGTAGGGCGCGCTCTGCCAGTCCCGGTAGTCCTGCGGCGACTGGACGAAGCCGATCCAGCGGTCGGCGAACGCCGGGGCGCAGCGGCGGAGGAACCCCGGCTCGATCTGGTAGTCGGAGTCGACCACGCCGATGATCCCAGCGCCCGGATCGGTCATCTTGTTCAGCGCGTAGTTCAGCGCCCCGGACTTGTATCCCGGCCAGTTATCCAGGTGGGCGAACTTGACGCCGTGCCGGGCGCACCATGCCTCGACCGGGCGCCAGAGCTGCTCGTCGTCGGTGTTGTCGTCGATGCAGATGACCTCGTAGTGGGGATAGTCCAGCCGCATGAGCGAGCGGAGGGTGTCGATGACCATGTCCGGCGGCTCGTTGTGCGCCGGGACATGCAGGCTGACCATGGGAAGTTCGCTGCTCTGCGCGCTGAAGGTCACCTGCGGGGTTATCCGCCTGCGCCAGTGCTCGGTGCCCAGCGCGTCGCAGATCTCCCACAGGTAGGCACAGCACAGGAGCGCCGCGAAGACCTCGAGCAGCCACAGCAGCATGCCGCCGGCGGTGCTGGCCGGCCCGAGGTGGCTGTCGAACGTCCACTCCAGCGCGTAGGTGAGGTAGACGACGAAAAGGAACACGGTCGACGCCCAGCACAGGTGTGCCCGGGCGTTCCACCGCCGCGTCACCGGCAGCCAGATCAGGCTCGCGAGCACCACGCCCGCGATCGCGACCACCAGGTAGTGCCGCGAAACCCCCAGCAGCTTCAGCGCGCCGGCCACCAGCGCGGCCAGCACCACGGTGCCCACCACGGCCAGCACAATCCGCCGGACAGCTGACCAGGCCCCGCCCGCCCCGGCCCGCTGCCTGGCCGGCAGGAACAGCGTGGCCGAGCCCACCGGCGCCGCGACGATCGCTGCCAGCAGCAAAGTCTCAAGCATGCCCGCCAACCCTCTACATCCGCACCGTTGACCTCACCAATTCCGGCAGATCCATGCGGGGGCAGGTGCAGAATATGGCCACAGCAGAACCACTCGCGCCATCGCGTGTCAGGCCGTCAGCACCGACGGCAGGCGGGGCCAGGTGGTATTACTTTTCGCCCAGCGCCTTGGCCAGCTCGTCCCGGCTCATCCTGGACCTGCCCGGCAGGTCGCGCTGCTTGGCGATCTCGTACAGCTCCGCCCGGCTCTTGGGCGCCGCCGCGGCTCTGGGCGCGGCGGCAGCGGTCTTCGGAGCCGTGGCCCTCGCCGCTGCAGCACGGGTCCTGGGCGCGGCCGCTGCCTTGGGCGCCGCTGCCTTGGGCGCCGCTGCCTTGGGCGCCGCGGTCCTGGCTGCCGTGCTCCTGGACGCAGCGGCCGCGGTCTTGGACGCCGCGGTCCTGGGCGAGGTCGTCTTGGCCGCGGCAGCATGGGTACTGGACGCGCCAGCCCGGGCCTTGGGCGCCGCCGCTGCCTTGGGCGCGGCAGCCGTGGCCCTGGCCGCCTCCGCGCTCGTGCGCGTGGGCCGGGCGGCGGTAGCGCCCTGACGGCCCACGGCGCTGCGGATCCGCCGGGCCGCCGAGGCGCCCTGCTGGCCCACTGCGGCGACCGCCTTCTCCGGCAGCTGCGAGACCGTCTTCACGGCGGCTGCGGCCTTCTTCTCTGCCTTCTTGCCTGCCTTGGCGGCCTTCTTGACTTCCTTCTTCTCTGCCTTGAAAGCCTCCTTGGCAGCCTTCTTGTCAGCCTTTTTCTGCTTGTTCTTCGCCATAATCGCTCGCTTCCGGGGTTCATTACGCCTGCCCGCTGCCCTCACGGCGGCAGGAAGGAGGCAGGCTGCAGTGTAACGGTCCTGACCGGTGACCGCGTCGTGGGCCAGACGCCGGCCGGGTGCCGCCGGGGAGCCGGCGCGGTGCCGCGGGCGCTCCGGGGGGCCGCGGGCGCTCCGGGGTGCCGCGGGCGCTGGCCCCGGTGCCGCCGTCACCGGTCACCGGCCGCGGGGGCGCCAGCAACGCGAGCTGCCAATCAGGCCGGGTGCGGGGCCCGGCGCCTCAGCGCCGCAGCCAGAGTGTGACGAGGATGCCGTGGAACTGGCGCTTGCGTACCAGGGTGAAGCGGTGCAGCAGCAGCGCGCTCTCGTCCCTGAGCTGCCCCGGGGGCCAGCGCAGTGAGGGCTGGCCACCGAACACCCAGATCCGCCGGTAGCGGAGCATGAGCGGGAGCGTGAGGCTGGCCGGCTTGTCACGGCCCTGGAAGTTGCCGGCCTGCAACGGCGAGACGGCCATCGCGAAATCGCTGGTCTTCCGGAAGTCGCGCGGGTAACCGAGCCTGGCCTTGCGGTAGAACTTCCCGAAGAAAATCACCCCGTCACCGGGCCGCGCGTTCGCTCCCACATAGCGTGACGGCGCGCCGTAGTCGTACCGGCGGCTGCCCGGCCTGCGGACGTGGTGCTGCGGCGCGAGCTGCAGCACCAGCACGCTCAGGCACAGGATCACGCCCGGCGCCCAGATGAGCGGCCGCCGCCCGGCCACGCCGCGCAGCCACCGCCCGATCCGGTAGATGCCGCCACCGGCCAGCAGGGCCACACCCGCCTCGCCGTACAGGACGTACCGGTCGACGTAGAGCGGGTGGCCGATGAGCGATTCGCCGAACAGGATCGCCGCCGGGAGCACCAGCAGCGGCGCCGCCACCGAGGGCAGCGAAACCCCACCGCTGCGCCACCAGGCGGCCCCGGGCCCGGTGCCGGGCTGAACCGTAGCGCCGGTCTGCCGCCAGGTGCCGGGCGGGGGCAGCAGCGCGACCACGGCGCAGCAGGCGACGAGGCCGGCGGCCACGGTCTCCGCCCCGAAGTAATCCTGGAGCAGGACCCGCAGGTCGGTCAGGCCCGGCCGGTTGATCCAGCCGATGGCGCCGTGCTCCTTGATGCTGAGGAGCACCACGGGCGCGGCCAGCGCCGCTCCCCCGGCCGCCGCCCGCGCCCAGCGCTCGGCCACCGGCCGCCCGTAGGCGGCCAGCAGCACCGTGACCCCGTGCGCCGCCAGCACCAGCAGCGACATCTCGTTCAGGTAGCCGCCCAGTGCCACCAGCCCGGCGTACACCAGCCACCGGCGCCGGCTGCCGCGCCCGCCAGCGGCCTCGGCCGCCAGGGCGTGCAGCAGGGCCAGGGTCGAGCCGAGCACGCAGGCGAACACCATCGCGTAGGAGCGTGCGGTCTGCGCGTAGAAGCTGATGCTCGGTGTCACCACCATGATCAGCCCGGCGAACAGGCCCGCCCAGCCCGATCCGGTGAGCCGCCTGCCGATGATTACCATCAGCACCGCGGCGACGGCCATCGCGATCACCGAGGGGATGCGCATGACCACCGGGCTGGTGCCCACCGCCATCCAGCCGTGCATCAGCAGGTAGTACAGGCCGTGCACGGCGTCCACGTTGCTGAGCAGGTGCACGAGCTGGCGCAGGCTCAGCAGCGCGGCCCAGCGGGTGGCCACCTCGTCGTTGCCCATCGAGCCGTCGCGCCCTACCCCCCACCACCCGAGCACCACCATGGCCGAGGCCGCGATGGCCGCTGGCACGCAGGCCCCCGCGGCGGCCTCCCATCGCGCCGTGCGCCTCCCGCCGGCACCAGCGGCCGCGGGCGGCGCGGGCCCGCCCGCCGGGCCGGCGGATGCGGGCGTCATGTCGCGCTGCGGCGCCGGGGCCGGGCTCACGGCCCACCGGGCGGGTGGTCGCCAGGCGCCCCGAAGGTCTCCCGCCACCTGGCTGGCGAGGTGACATCGGCCGCCGCGGCGCGGTAGTCGGCGGCCAGCCGCGGCCAGCGCCGCCGAAGCCGGGCGTGCAGGATCACGCTGCGCCACCCGAGCGAGCGGAACAGCTTCCGGTCGCGCCGGTACCACGCGGCGCTGGTGCCGTCGGCCGCTGACACCACGGCGCTGTCCAGCTTGGCCAGCACCCACCAGGACGCGTCCTGATAGGGCAGCGCCAGCTGCGGCCGCTGCCCGGCTCCCTTCCGCGGCGGGCGCAGCTGGCGCGCGGTCCCGGCAGCGGCCTTCGCCAGCAAGGTGATCTTGCTGGTCGGGGTGGTGGACTCCTTCAGGTTGTCCGGCGGCTTCCGCCGGGGCGGGGGGAAGCTGTCGAGGTCGGCCGCGTCCTGCGCGTCGCTGAACTGCCGGCTGAGCCCGGCCAGCCGGTCCAGCTTGGACCGGATGTCGCGGTGCAGGTGAGCCGGCCCGGACAGCACATCCTCGATCGCCAGCAGCCGGATGGCGGCGGTCGAGTACTGCATCGACAGCAGGTTCTGCAGCTGCCGCTCCGCGCTCTCCGCGATGAGGCTGCCGCCATGGCGGAACGGCGAGTGCAGCAGCGCGACGACGAGGCGGTTGCGCAGGTGGTAGTACGCCTGCCAGTCCAGGGCGTCGTTCTTGTCCGCCCAGGGGACGTGCCACGCGGCCACGCCCGGCATCGACACCGTGGGGTAGCCGCTCTTGCCGGCGCGCAGCGCGTATTCCGCGTCGTCCCACTTGATGAACGCCGGCAGCGCCAGGCCTATCTCGCCGATGATCCGCGCCGGGATCAGGCACATCCACCAGCCGTTGTAGTCGGAGTCGGCGCGCCGGTGCAGCCAGGGGGTGTTCTGCAGGTTCCGGCGCCCGAAATCGTGCCGGGCCTTGGTGTTCGGCGCGGTGCCCCACCACCAGGTGCGGGGCGTGACGGCCTCGGCGAACGCGTGCAGCACCGACCGGTCGTACATGCTGAACATGTGGCCGCCGACGATCGTGGGCCTGCGCGCGAGGTCGGCGAATGCGACGGCCCGCAGCACGCCCTCGGGCTCGAGGCTGATGTCGTCGTCGAGGATGAGCAGGTAGTCGCTCTGGCCGGCCCGCAGTGTCTCATCCATGGCCCGGGAGAACCCGCCGGAGCCGCCGAGGTTGTCCTGCGTGATCACCTGCAGCCGGCCGCCGACCGTTTTCGCCGCGTCCGCGAAGTCCGGGTGGCCGGCCAGGTGGGCGGTGCCCTGGTCGACGACGTAGACCGCGTCGATGAGGTCCAGCAGCTCCGCCGCCCCGCCCAGCGTACGCAGCTGGCCGAGCATGAAATCGGGCCGGTTGACCGTGGTGATGCCGAGGCTGATCCGGCCGGGCGTTTCCCGGCCCGGCGGGGCGGGCACGGCCCAGTCCGCCTCGATCAAGGTGGTCCCGCGTGGGCCGGCCACGATGTCGAACCAGTACCAGCCGCCGTCGATGAACGGCGCGAGCGGCAGCGTGCGCTCGATCGTTTCCGGCTCGTCGGTCTCCACCCGGATCGTCTCGACCGGGAAGCTGTGCCCCCTGGCGGCCGAGCGGTACAGCACCACGGCCGACTCGCCCGCGAGGCGGATGCGGAACGTCACCCGGTCGGCGGTTGTCCACCGGCGCCAGTAGCTCGCCGGGAACGCGTTGAAGTAGGTCGCGAACGAGACGCGGCGCCCCTCGCTGATGGCCGCGCTCCGGCGGGGGCCGGCCACCCCGGTGAGATGGGCGGGCAGGCCGCGGCCGAAGCGGATGCTCGACTGGGTCTCCCCGACGGCCACGCTGCCGGCCGGCGTGGGGGTGGTGGCCGCCTTCCTTCCGGTGAGTGACTCGGCCAGCAGCTCGGCCGCGAGCTCGGTGGCGCCGCGTTCGGGGTTGGTCTCGACATACAGCGGGGCGACGTCGAGGCCGTCGTCCGGGAACACGACCCGCTGCACGACGCGCAGGCCACGGCCAGCTCCGTGGGTGCCGCCGCGGCCGGTGTCAGTCACGCTGGTCCCCCAGGCGGGCGAGCGGCTCACGGCCGGTGAAGAAGGGGCGCAGCCGGTTCTCGTACATGCTGAGCGCCGACCCGATCGCCATGTGCATGTCGAGGTACTTGTAGGTGCCGAGCCGCCCGCCGAACAGCACGCCGGGCTCGTGGCTTGCCATCTCCCGGTAGGTCGTCAGCCGCTCCCGGTCCGCCGCCGCGGCGATCGGGTAGTACGGCTCGTCGCCGCGGCCGGCGAACCGCGAGAACTCCCGCATGATCACTGTCTTGTCCTCCGGGTACCAGTCACGCTCGGGATGGAAGTGCCGGAACTCATGGATACGGGTGAAGGGGACGTCGGCGTCCGCGTAGTTCATGACCGGCGTTCCCTGGAAGTCGCCGGTGGCGAGGACCTCCAGCTCGAAGTCGAGGGTGCGCCAGCCCAGGTCCCCCGCTGCGTAATCGAAATAGCCGTCGAGCGGCCCGGTGTAGACCACCGGCACGCTGCCCGCCGCGTCGGCCCGCAGCTGCGCGAAGTCGGTTTCCAGCCTCACCTCGATGTTCGGGTGGCCGGCCATGCGCGCCAGCCAGGCGGTGTAGCCGTCGGCCGGCAGCCCCTCGAAGGTGTCGCTGAAGTACCGGTTGTTGAACGTGTACCGCACCGGCAGCCGGGTGATGATCTCCGCGGGCAGGTCCACCGGGTCGGTCTGCCACTGCTTGAACGTGTAACCGCGGATGAACGCCTCATACAGCGGCCGCCCGATCAGCGACACGGCCTTCTGCTCGAGGTTGGCGGCCTGGCCCGGCTCCGCCTCGGCGGCCTGCCCGGCGATCAGCTCCCGCGCCTGGTCCGGCGACATCACCGCGCCGAAGTACTCGCAGATCGTGGCCAGGTTGATCGGCAGCGGGTACACCCGGCCCTTGTAGATCGTGAACACCCGGTGCTGATAGCCGGTGAAGGCCGTGAACCGGCTGGCGTACTCCCAGACCCGGGCGCTGGAGGTGTGGAACAGGTGCGCACCGTAGCGGTGGATCTCTATCCCGGTCTCCGGCTCCGGCTCGCTGTAGGCGTTCCCGCCGATGTGGTGGCGGCGCTCGACGACCAGCACCCGCAGGCCCAGATCGGCCGCGCAGCGCTCGGCGACGGTCAGCCCGAAGAAGCCGGACCCGACGACGATGAGGTCGGCGTTCACGCGCTCGCCGGCTCGCGCCAGAACGCGGCGGCGGAGGACGCCTCGTACTCCCATTCCTGCTCCTGCCCCCACTCCGGGGGCGCTGGCCGGGCCAGCGGTGCCGGCGCCTGCTCCCGGCGCTTGCCGTAGAGCGCGACGACCGGGCGGTACACCGCCCGGCGCAGCCGCCACGGGACGAGCCGGTAACCGCCGCGGACCAGCACGTTGCGCAGGTACTCGGCGGGTGAGGTGAACCCGCGGGCGAGGAACTCGCGCTGCAGCCGGAGCTCGGAGCGGAGCAGCTCCGTGCCGCCCCGCCGTTTGAAGGCCGTCGCGCCGACGCGGTAGAAGACCAGCGGCTCCGCCACGTTGACCGCCCGGGCGCCGCTGGCGAGCATCCGGGCGAAGAGCGCGTAGTCCTCCATCAGCGGCAGATCGCCGTAGCCGCCCGCCGCCAGCACGGCATCGCGCCGGTAGACGACCGTCGGGTGGTTGAACGGGTCGTGCATCCGCGCGTACCGCTGGATCCGGGCGGGATCGGCGGGCGGGACGCGCTGCCCGACGATCTGGTCGGTGTCCTCCACGAACTCGAGCAGGCCGGCCCCGACGATGTCCGCGCTGGCGATCAGCGGCATCTCCACCTCGAACCGGTGCGGCATCGCCACATCGTCGGCATCCATGCGGGCGATCACGTCGAACCAGCTCTCGGCCAGCCCCCGGTCGAGCGCGGGCCCCAGGCCGACGTTGCGCCGGAGCGGGACGAACGTCACCGGAACCGGGCTGGCCGCCAGGAGCTCGCCCAGGCACCGCGCGAGCTCGTCACGAACCGGCCCGTCACGGACGATGACCACCTGGTCGGGGCGCACGGTCTGGTCCTCGACCGCGCTGCGCAGCGCCCGCCTGATGTGGTCGGGACGGTCGCCGTCATACACCGGGACCAGGAGCGAGAACGGCTCGTGCATAGGCAGTGGATGGCCTTCCGTGGACAGGAGATGTGCGCTGCGGCGGGAGCCGGGAGCCAGCGGGGCCCGCGGTGGCGCCAGCCGAATGTAGTGACGCCGGTCGACCGCCCGCGGACCAATGCCCGTCCGGCGATGGGCCATCTGATGAACGGTGATTTACGGACGCGTGTGCACAGAGTTGTCAGGGTTACTGTGAGCTGCAGGTTTCCCGCGCCTGGCCCGCTGTGACGGGCGGCGCCATCCCCCAGCGACCACGAGGTGCCCGGTTGGCAGCGCATGCCGTCACCGAGTCCGCAGGCTCCGCCGGCCGGCCCGGCACCCCGCCGCGGCCAAAGGTGTTCCTGCATATCGGCGAGCCGAAGACGGGCACGACCTTCCTGCAGCAGATCATGTGGCGCAACCGTTCCGAGCTCGCCGCGCGCGGTGTGGTGCTGCCCGGCCATCACCCGCAGGACCATTTCCGTGCCAGCCAGGACCTGCGCGGCATCACGAAGCTGGCCGGCGACCCCGCGGGGTCGTGGACCGGCGAGTGGGAGATCCTCGCCCGCCAGGCGCAGCAGGCTGGCAAGGTCGCGGTCATCTCGCACGAGCTGTTCTCGGCCGCGGATGCCGAGCAGGCAGGCCGCGCCGTGCGGTCGCTGCTGCCGGCCGAGGTGCACGTCGTCCTCACCGTCCGCGACATCGCCACCCTGCTGCCCGCGGAGTGGCAGGAGACCGTGAAGCACCGCAATGACCGGGGGTGGGAGGACTGGCTCGGCGATGTGATCGACCGTGAGTCATCAGATCCCGCCCGCCGCCGCTGGTGGTTCTGGCGCGTGCACGACACGCTGGCGATCCTCGGCATCTGGTCGGCTCACCTGCCGGCCGGGCACGTGCACATCATCACGACCCCGCCGCGAGGGGCGGGGAGCGGGCTGCTATGGCAGCGGTTCGCGTCCCTGCTCGGGATCGACCCCGGCAGCGTCGACCTCACCCGCGCCCGGCCGAACTCCTCGCTCGGAATGCCCGAGATCGAGTTCCTGCGGCGGCTGAACCAGGCCCTTCCCGACGAGGTCCCCGACTGGTTCTACATGTGGAACGTCAAGGAGGCGCTCGCCCACCAGGCCCTGGCCGCCCGGCCGAGCGACGGGCGCCTGGTGCTGCCCGCCAGCCGGGACACCTGGGCCAAGGACAGAGCGGAGGAGCTCATCGCCGCCCTGGGCAGCTCCGGGTACGACCTGGTCGGCAACCTCGACGAGCTGCGGCCGCCGCCGGTCACCGGGCCCTACGCCAGCCCCGCCGGCCAGCCGGCCGAGCGGGTGCTCGACGCCGCCGTGGCGTCGGCGGCAGCGCTGGTGGTCAGCCAGTACCGCAAGGCGTACCCCGCGGCCAAGCCGCAGCGGGGCCCAGGCAGGCCGCCAGGCCTGGCCGGCCGGGTCGAGGCAACCGTCGCCTCGTCCCCGCGGCTCAAGCGGACCGTGCGCGAGCTCAGCAGCCGCTTCCTGGCCGTGCGCAGGCTGCGCATCCTGGCCTGGCGGGCGCTTGAGCGCCGCCGGGCGCACGATCACCCCAGCCCGCCGGGACCCGCCTGACGTGGCCGGGAGCCAGAGCTCTCCCCCGCCGGCGCCGGATCCACCCGTGGTGCTCGCGGTCGTGGTCACCTACAACCGGCGGCAGTTGCTGCTCGAGGCGCTGGCGGCGGTCCACGCGCAGAGCCGGGCACCCGATGCCGTGATCGTGGTCGACAACGCCTCGACCGACGGCACCGCCGCCGCGGTGCGCACGCACTACCCCGCCGCGGCGCTGGCCGGGCTCACCCGCAACACCGGCGGCGCGGGCGGGTTCGCCTACGGAACGGCGCTGGCGCTGGCCCGCGGCGCGGACCTCATCTGGCTCATGGACGACGACACGGTGCCGCAGCCGCACGCCCTGCGCGCGCTGCTCGAGGCCCGCGGGCGGCTCCCGGCCCGGCCCCCCGCGGTGGTGGCCAGCCGCGTGCTGTGGACCGACGGGCGGGCGCACCCGATGAACACCCCCCGCGTCAAGCCCTTCGCCAGCAGGGCAGAACGCGCGGCGGCCGCGAGGGCGGGCTGCCTGCCGATCCGTTCGGCATCATTTGTCTCCGTCCTGGTCGATGCCGGGGTGTGCAGGCAGCGCGGCCTGCCGCAGGCCGACTACTTCCTGTGGAACGACGACTTCGAGTTCACCACCCGGCTGCTGCGCGGCAACACCGGCCTGCTCTGCCCGGCCAGCGTGGCCGTGCACAAGACCGCGGCCTTCGCCGCCACCGACACCGACCCCGGGGAGCGCTTCTTCTACGAGGTCCGGAACAAGATCTGGCTGCTGCGGGCCCGCGCGCCGCTCGCCCCTGCCGAGCGGGTGCTGTACGCGGGCTCGACACTGCGCCGCTGGGCCCGCACCTTCGCCTCCTCGCGCGACCGGGCCGCGCTCGGGCGGTCACTGGCCAGGGGCGTCGCCGCTGGGGTGCGGACGCGCCCGCGGCCGGCGCAGCAGGTCCTTGCCGAAGCCGGCGCGGTCCTGCCGGGGGCCCACGCGGTCGTACCGCAGGCTCAGCAGCGCGCTGATGCCTAGCACGCCCCCCGGCACCAGGGTGATCACCGCGGGCAGCTCGTACCGCCAGGAGAACTCGTAGACGTCGGGCACGAACAGGACCACCGCGGCGGTGGCGGTGAACAGCAGGCAGCCGAGGGCGAGCTGGCGGGTGCGGGCGCTGGCCACCCGGCGGGCGAAGGCGGCAAGCGAGCCGGCCAGGCCGGTCAGGGCAAGCACTGCCAGCAGCGGGCCGGGGGTGTAACCGCCGTCGAGCTGGTAGGCCCGCAGCAGCGCGGCCACCGGCCGGTCGACCTGTGCCCGGCCGCCGTAGGACGGCTTGAGAACAGAGAACCGGAACCGCCCGAACACCGCTCGCTGCACGCCGACGACGATGTCGTCCCCGCGGCCGAGCGTGACCCATGGCGGGTAGACCGGGTACCTGGTCTGGAACTGCCAGCGCGAGATGGGCACGATCCACAGGCTGGGCCCGCGGGTCAGGGCGAACATGCGGAGCGAGTCCTCGGCGATCGAGACCACCACCCGCCCCGGCTGCTGATGCCTGATCGCCGAGCCCAGCTCCGCGATCAGCCTGCCCCGCGTCCCCGGCCGGGCGGGGGCCTGGAACAGCGGCGACTGGCCGTCGTGCTCCAGGAAGTCGGGCCCGTACGCCTGCTCGGCCGGTGCCGGGCACAGCGGCCGGACCGCCGGGGGCAGCTTGAGCGTGGCGCAGTCCGCCGCCGCCACCAGCCGGCCGATAGTGGGCTGCCGGTGGGCCAGCCGGAAATGCCCGGTCCGGGCGTAGGAGACGCCGCAGTAGCACAGGATCGGCGCCGCGAAGGCCACCACCAGGGCGGCGGAGCAGGCAATGGCCCGGCGCCCGCCCGCCACCAGCAGGTATGCCGCGGCCGGCAGCACCAGCAGCTCACCCAGCTGCTTGACGGTCGCCGACGACCCGAGGATCAGTCCCCCCGCGACCGCGAACGAGGTGGTCACGGCCGGCCGCCACAGCAGCACCGCCAGCCCGGCCACGATCATCGTCTCGAACCAGACGTCGGCCATGATCGTCTGCTCCATCTGCAGCTGGTAGGCATCCAGCAGCACCGGCGCGACGGCCAGGGCCGCCAGCCAGCGGGCGGCGCCGCGGCGCAGCAGCACCACATACAGGGCGATGGCCATCGCCAGCCCGAGCACATGCTGGATCGCGGCGGCAGTCCCCAGGTCACCGGCCAGCAGGATGAGCCTCAGCAGTGCCGTGTACCCCAGCGGCTCGGAGCCGGGCGACGCGCCGTACAGATATTTGAGCGTGTCGACGTAGATCAGCGCGGGATGGTAGGCGGCCTGGGCCGCCACCCGCAGCACCAGCCCGGCGGCCAGCAGCAGGGACACCAGCCAGTGGCGGCGCGCCGCGATCGCGGCCCGGGCCTGCCATGGCCGTCCGGCCTGCCCGGCATCTCCTGCCTGCCCGGCGTCCACCGCCTGCCCAGCATCCACCGCCTGCCCAGCATCCACCGCCTGCGCGGCATCCGCCGCCTGCGCGGCCTGTCCCGCCTGCGTAGCATCCGCCGCCCGCGCGGGAGCCGCTGCCCCGGCGGAGCCCGGCTGCGCGGTCCGGCCGGCGGGTGCGCCTGGCGCACCTGGCGCACCTGGCGCACCGGGCAGCATCCCTGGTCCCTCCTGGTGAGCGATCAGGTCACGTTTACCCGCCGCCCGGCCACCTTGGCGCCCGCGAATCCCACTATTCGGCAAGCCGCCGCAGCGCCGTCCCCTGCCGTTCCGGATCTGTTCAGACAGGCCGGCCGCGGCGGGGTGTCCGGCCCGCCGCCGCGTGCCCCGGCGTAGCCTGATGTGGTTTGGGCTGCCGGGCATCTCACCGGACACCGATCACCTGCCAGAGGAGTCAGCCATGGCCGAAGCCGGGACGGCGAACGAGCCGGGCGTGGTCACCAAGCTCAGCCCCCGGCCGGTGGCCGACACCGTCACCCGCCTGACCGGCATACTCAGCGCCAAGGGGGTCAAGCTCTTCGCGGTCATCGACCAGAGCGCCGAGGCGCGCCAGGTGGGGCTGCAGCTGCGCGACACCACACTGGTGATCTTCGGCAACCCGGCGGCCGGCACGCCGGTGATGGCCGCCTCGCCGCTGGCCGCGCTCGACCTGCCGCTCAAGGTGCTGGTGTGGGACGACACCGGGCAGACCAAGGTCTCGTATTACGCACCTGCCGAGCTCGCCGCGCGGCACCGGCTCGGCCCGGACCTGGAGAAGAACCTGGCGGCCATCGACGCGCTCACCGACGCCCTCACCGGCCCCTAGCCATCCGGGGCGCCCGCGGCGCCGGGGCGCCGCACCACCGCGGGCGCCCGCAGCAGCGGCAGGTGCACGGCACTCCCCCGCCAGCCGGGGCGCCTGTGCGAAGCTTGCCGTCAGACGAACGCACGTGCCGTCACACGAACGCAAAGGAGCGCGTGGGGATGACCGCGGAGCCGCAGCCGGGCGCGCCTCCCGCCCAGCAGCCCGCTGCCCGGCCGGTTCCGCAGCCGGTGCTGGCCCCGCTGAGCCGGGCGGCGATCTTCCTGGTGGTGGCGATCGGCGAGGGCGGCGAGCAGGCGTGCCGCGACCTGCTCGGCGACTTCGCCGCGCTGCAGCGGTCGGTGGGGTTCCGGGCCCCGGACGACTCGCTGGGCTGCATCGCCGGGGTGGGATCGCAGGCCTGGGACCGGCTGTTCGCGGGGCCGCGCCCCGCTGAGCTGCACCCCTTCCGTGAGCTGGCCGGGCCCCGGCACCGGGCGGTGGCGACACCCGGTGACCTGCTGTTCCACATCCGGGCCGAGCAGATGGGCCTGTGCTTCGAGTTCGCCACGCACGTCATGAAGCGGCTGGCCGGCGCGGTCACCGTGTGCGACGAGGTGCACGGGTTCCGGTACTTCGACGACCGTGACCTGCTCGGCTTCGTCGACGGCACGGAGAACCCCACCGGGCAGGCGGCCGCCGCGGCGGCCATCACCGGCGGCGAGGACCCCGGCTTCGCCGGCGGCAGCTACCTCATCGTGCAGAAGTACACCCACGACATGGGCGCGTGGAACAGGCTGACCGTCGAGGAGCAGGAGAAGGCGATCGGCCGCACCAAGCTGGACGACATCGAGCTCCCCGACGACGTCAAGCCGGCCAACTCGCACGTGGCCGTGAACACGATCACCGAGCCCGACGGCACCGAGCGGCAGATCGTGCGGGCCAACATGCCGTTCGGCTCGGTGGGTGCCGGCGAGTTCGGCACGTACTACGCCGCCTACAGCGCCACGCCCAGCGTCACCGAGCGGATGCTGGAGCGCATGTTCGTCGGCGACCCGCCGGGCAACGACGACCGGATACTCGACTTCTCCACCGCCGTCACCGGCAACCTCTTCTTCGTGCCATCGGCCGATTTCCTCGACGACCTGCCCGGCCCGCCGGGCCCGCCGGCGCCGGCCACGCCTTCTTCCCCATCCGCGTCCCCTTCCGCGCCGGCGGCCGACGGCTCGCTGGGCATCGGCGGCCTGAAAAGGAGCAGCCAGCAATGAACAACCTGCATCGCGAGCTCGCCCCCATCTCCGGATCCGCGTGGGCCAGCATCGAGGAGGAAGCCCGCCGGACCTTCACGATCAACCTGGCGGGCCGCCGCGTAGTGGACGTCGAGGGGCCGGGCGGTCTCACCCTGGCCGCCGTGGGCACCGGTCACCTCGGCGACACCGAGGCGGCCGGAGAGGGAGTAACCGCCCGCGTGCGCCGCTCCATGCCGCTGGTCGAGCTGCGCGCGCCGTTCACGCTGAGCCGGCAGGACATCGACGACGTCGAGCGGGGAGCCCAGGATTCCGACTGGCAGCCGGTGAAGGACGCGGCCCGCAGGATCGCCTTCGCCGAGGACCGGGCGGTGTTCGAGGGCTACTCCACAGCGGGGATCCGCGGCATCAGGGAAAGCTCGTCGAACGCCCGGCTGACGCTCCCGGCCGAGCCGGCGGACTATCCCGATGTCGTCAGCCAGGCCGTCACCTCGCTTCGGGAGGCCGGGGTCGCCGGGCCCTACTCGCTGCTGCTGAGCGCCGCCGCCTACACCGCCGTCAACGAGACGTCGGACGACGGCTACCCCGTCCGGCGGCATCTGGACCAGGTGATCGACGGAGAGATGGTCTGGGCTCCCGCCATCGACGGAGCGTTCGTGGTGTCGGCCCGCGGCGGTGACTACCAGCTGACACTGGGCCAGGATCTGTCCATCGGCTACCTGTCGCACGACGCCGCCAGCGTCGAACTGTACTTCCAGGAGACCATGACCTTCCTGGTGTACACCGACGAGGCGTCGGTGGCGATCGGCCCGGTGGCGCGGGGCGGCCGGGCCAGCCGCCGTTAGCTCTTCCCCCAGTCGATGGCCGCCCGGCTGGCCACGTCGGGGTGGCGCTCCAGCCAGCTGCGGGCGAACGGGCACAGCGGCACCACGGTCATGCCCTCGCGCGCTGCGCGGTCGAGCGCCGCCGTCACCAGGGTGCCGCCGAGACCGCGGCCCTCGAGCTCCACGGGCACCTCGGTGTGGATCAGCACGAGCCGGTTCCCGTTGCGCCGGTACAGCAGTTCGGCGAGGCGGCCGTCCACCCGCAGCTCGAAACGGGATTCGGCCTGGTTGTCGGTGACCGGCTGGGGATCGTTCACACGCGTCAGGATAGGTCGCCGGGGCGGAGGCGAAATTCCTGCAGGCGCAGGCTGTGGTACTTCTCGGTCTCGCCTACCCACTCCATGCCCATCCGCCGGACCATCGCCGTCGCGCGCTCGTTGGCCGGCCGCACGAGCGCGATGACCTGCTCTATCCCCTGCCCGAACGCCCACCGCGCCAGCGCCAGCCCGGTCTCGCTGGCATAGCCATGGCCCCACTCCTGCCGGTGGAGCTGCCAGCCGATCTCGAATTCCTCATCCGGCGGCAGCGGCAGCAGGGTCGCCCCGCCGATCACCCGCCCGCCCTCGCCGAGCTCGATCGCCCACCGGCCGGCCGGGGTGATCATGCGCGCGTCCTCGGCCGCCCACTGCTGCAGCACCACGCGCATGGCCGCCAGGTCATTGACCCTGTCCATCGCGGGCGCGAGCCAGCGCGCCACCTCGTCGTCGCCGTAGGCAGCCAGGGCGGCCTCGGCATCGTCGACGCTCCACGGGCGGAGGACAAGGCGCTCGGTGACGAGTCTGTGAGCCATGCGGCTCACGATAACTGCCGCCGCGCCCCGCCGTTACCCGGCTCTGCCCGGCTCCCGCTGGCCCGCCTCGGTCCCCTCGGCCCACTTGTTGTGCTTCTGTAGCTTGCGCGTGTCGCGGAGCTCGACGTACGGCTCCTGCCCCAGCGGGAATTCCCCGGCCTCGGCGGCGCGGCCGCGCTCGAGCTCGGCGTTGAACTCGGCGCCGAACAGGATCGCGAGGTTGGAGATCCACAGCCAGATCAGCATGATGATCACGCCGGCGATGCTGCCGTAGGTCTTGTTGTAGTGGCTGAAGTTCGCCACGTAGAAGGCGAACAGGGCGGAGGCGATCAGCCACACCACCACCGCGATGACGCCCCCCGGGCTGATCAGCCGGAAGCCGCGCTGGCGTTTCGCGTTGGGCGCGGTCCAGTACAGGATCGAGATCATCAGGATGACGATGATCAGCAGCACCGGCCACTTCGCGATGTTCCAGACGGTGACGGCGGTGGAGCCGATGCCCAGCACCTGGCCCACGTGACGGGCCAGCCCGCCGCTGACGATCACGATGAGCGCGGCCGCCACCAGCATCACCATGATCAGCAAGGTGATGCCCACGCGCTGCGGCGTCTTCTTCCAGAACGGCCTGCCCTCCGGCACGTCATAGATGGCGTTGGAGGCGCGCATGAAGGCCGCGATGTAGGCCGACGCCGACCACAGCGCCAGCACGATGCCGAGGATCGCGGCGAAGCTGGCGCTCGTGTGGGCTCCCTGCAGCCTGGTCAGCTCGGGCTCGATGATCTGCTTGACGTTGGTCGGGGCGACCTTGAGGAAGTTGGTGAGCAGCGGCCGGGTCGCCGACTTGCCGAGCAGGCCCAGCAGCGACACCACCACCAGCAGCCCGGGGAAGATCGCCAGCACCGAGTAGTAGGTCAGCGCGGCGGCGCGGTCGGTCAGCTGGTCCTCGGCGAACTCACCGAACGTCCGCTTGGCCGCCGCCCGCCATAAGCTGCTGCCGCCCGGCGCGGCCGGCCCGGCTGGGGCCTTTCCCCCGGCCGGCCCGTTGAGCCCCGTCGCGGCGCTCCGGGGGCTGTCCGGCGACGGCTGTGTCGTCTCGTTCATGATCGCCACCTCGGTGCGGCGGCTGGCCGTAAGCCCCGTGCGTGCGGCCGGCCCGTCCGCGGTAAACCCGCTGCTCCCGTACCCGGGGAGATGATCCGTAATCGCGGGGCGCCCGGCGGCCGGCGCAGCCACTCGCAGCGGGTGAGGCGGGCACGGCCGGGGCCGGCCAGAGTGTGAGAGCATCGCTTCGCCCTGCCAGAACCAGGGACGGCAAGCGGACCATGTCAGAGAAGGGGAGCCCCGGCGATGGCTTTGAAGCACCCGAAGGCACACATCAGGCCGGTCCACCGTCACCCCGTGGCCCCGCTGTTCGGGATGGAACCGGGGACCATCCCTCGCCACCACCTTCCCGAGGGCGAGATGCAGCCCGAGGTCGCCGTGCAGATCATCCGGGACGAGCTGATGCTCGACGGCAACGCCCGGCTGAACCTGGCCACGTTCGTCACCACCTGGGCGGAGCCGCAGGCCGAGCTGCTCATGGCCCTGTGCCAGGACAAGAACATGATCGACAAGGACGAGTACCCGAACACGGCCGAGCTGGAGGTCCGCTGCGTGTCCATGCTGAGCCACCTGTGGCACGCACCCGACGCGGAGCAGTCGACCGGGTGCTCGACGACCGGCTCCAGCGAGGCGGCGATGCTCGGCGGGCTGGCCCTCAAGCGGCGCTGGCAGAAGGCACGGGCGGCGGCGGGCAACCCGCCGGCCACGCCCAACATCGTGATGGGGGCCAACGTCCAGGTCTGCTGGGAGAAGTTCGCCAACTACTGGGACGTGGAGATGCGCCTGGTGCCGATGGAGGGCAACCGCTTCCATATGTCGGCCGACGGGGCTGTGGAGATGTGCGACGAGAACACCATCGGGGTCGTCGCCGTGCTCGGCTCGACCTTCGACGGCTCGTATGAGCCGGTCGCCGAGATCTGCGCAGCGCTGGACGCCTACCAGGCCCGCACCGGGATCGACATCCCGGTGCACGTGGACGGCGCGTCGGGTGCGTTCGTGGCGCCGTTCCTCGACCCGGACGTCGAATGGGACTTCCGGCTTCCGCGGGTAGCTTCGATCAACGCGTCGGGTCACAAATACGGGCTGGTGTACCCCGGGGTGGGGTGGGCGATCTGGCGCGACGCCGACGCGCTCCCCGAGGACCTGATCTTCTGGGTCAACTATCTCGGCGACAACATGCCCACCTTCGCGCTCAACTTCTCCCGGCCCGGCGCCCAGGTCGCCGTGCAGTACTACAACTTCCTGCGGCTCGGGTTCGACGGCTACCGGCGGGTCCAGCAGTACGCCCGCGACGTCGCCACCCACCTGTCGGCCCAGATCGCCGAGCTCGGGCCGTTCGAGCTGCTCACCAGGGGCGACGAGCTGCCGGTCTTCGCATTCAAGCTGCGCGACGGCATCACCAACTACTCCGTCTTCGACATCTCCAACGCGATCCGGGAAAACGGCTGGCTGCTGCCGGCCTACACGTTCCCGAAGAACCGGGAAGACCTCGCCGCCCTCCGCGTCGTCGTGAAACGCGGCTTCACCCACGACATGGCCGACCAGCTCATCCACGACCTGCAGAAGCTCCTGCCCCGGCTGGAGAAGCAGCCGGCGCCGGTGCACGACCAGAGCTCGGGAAGCGGCTTCCACCACTGACGCGCCCCGGCCGCACCGCCGGCGCTGAGCGGTAACGTTCCCGGAACGGTGCGGGCCTAGCGTTGCCGCCTATGGAGGGGGCGCAGCCCGCGGCCGGGCGGGCACCGGTGACGCCGGAGGTCACGGCGCGCCGCTCGCGGCGGGCCTCGCCAGTGGCGCCCCTCGTGCTGGGTGCGCTGATCCTCGGCCTGGCGATCCTCGACGCGCTGCTCGGCTTCGCGGCTCATAAGCGGGGCTTCGGGGTCGGGCTGGCGATCCTGTCGGTCGCCGCGCTGGGGCTGGTGGTCGCCCGGCGCCAGCCGGGCAACCCCATCGGCTGGCTGCTGATGGGCTTCAGCACGGGGCTGGTCTGCTACGACGCCGTCGCGCACTACGCCGTCATCGACTATCACTTCCACCATGGGGACCTGCCGCTCGGCCCGGCGGCGGCGCTGATCGCCTCGGAGCTATGGATCGTCTTCTTCCTCGTGCTGCCCGTGGTCATCCTGCTGTTCCCGGACGGCCGGCTGACGCCGCGCTGGCGGATGACCCTGTGGGCGTACCTGGCTGTCTGCGCGCTGATCACCGCCATCCTGCTGGGCTCCGGGGCGTGGCAGATGAGCGGCATCCGGATCGTGGTGGACGGCAAGGGCCAGCTCGTCCCCAATCCCGGCGCTACCAGCGCCCTGGCGATCCCGTTCATCATCCTGCTGGCCAGCGTGCCGGTGTTCTGGGCGTCGTTCGTGGTACGCCAGGGGCTCAGCTGGCGGCGGGCCACCGGCGAGCGGCGGCAGCAGCTCAAGTGGCTCATGGCCGGCAGCACCCTCAGCGTGGCCGGCCTGGCGGCCACGTTCCTGCTCGCCCAGCTCTCCAGCCCGCTGGCGGCGGCGCTGGCCAACGGCATGCTGGGGATCGGGCTGTTCAGCCTGCCGGCCGGGCTGTCCATCGGGATCCTCAAATACCGCCTGTACGACATCGACCGGCTGATCAGCCGGACGCTGTCCTACACGCTGGTCACCGGCCTGCTGGTCGGCGTCTACGCGGGCATCGTCACCCTCGCCACCGAGGTGCTGCCGTTCTCCTCGCCGGTCGCGGTGGCGGCGTCCACCCTGGCCGTCGCCGCGCTGTTCAATCCGCTCCGCCGCCGGGTACAGCGGACCGTCGACCGCCGGTTCAACCGCGCCCGCTACGACGCCGACGAGACCGTGGCCGCGTTCGCGGCCCGGCTGCAGGACGCGGTGGACCTGGACTCGGTCCGCGACGACCTGGCCGCGGTCGTGCAGCAGGTGCTGGAACCCGCCCGCGTCACGGTATGGATGAGGGAACGCGGGTGAGGCAGTGCGGATGAGGGAGTACCGTGGCGCCCGTTGAGGGAGGGGACCTCGTGGCCGCGCAAGCCGCGCCGGCGCCGGTCACGGGCTGGCTGTGCCCAGCGCCGCCGCGACCTGCTGGATGGCCTGCTCCTCGGCGGGGCTCACATCCTGCCCCCCTTCCCGGTGGGCGGCCGCGACCTTGTCCGCCAGGGTGAGGACGAACTGGCGGTAGCCGTCGAGCTCCTCGGGCGTCGCCTTGCCCTCCAGCAGCGTCACCGCGCTGCGCAGGTGCTGCAGCCCGCTGTCCCGGAGCTCCTCGGGAGAGTGGTACCGGGTGTGGTCCATCGCGGGCTTCGCCGAGACGATCTCATCGAGCAGCTCGCTCGCGCCGTGCTGGGCGCGCGCCTCGGTGTACGCCTTGGACATCGCGACCGTCTCGCGGAACATCCCCCCGCTGGCGGCGGTGATCACGATCATGCCAGCGCTCGGCGGGCCCTCGAGAACGGTCTTCCACTCCTCGGGCGTAAAGGCGGCTTTGGTCGTCATTCCACGCTCCTGTTCCTGGGCCGGAATGGGGTCCCCCCACGCAATGGCACCGATCCTAACGAACGCCGCTGGCCGCCCGCCCCGCCGCCGGCCGCTGGCCGCCCTCCGGGCCGGGGATCACCTGCCAGCGACCGCCGGGGCCAGGCATCACCCGCCACCGGCCGCCCGCTGGGCCCAGGAGTCACCCGCCACCGCAGGCAGGCCGCGATACCTGGGTCGGCGGGGAGACCCGGGCACGCCAGCCAGTTAGGCTGTCGGCGGAGCGGAAGGAGTGCCGGACGTGTGTGGCATCGTGGCAGCGCTGCCCGCCTATCAGAGCGTGACCGGCGACGGCGCGGCGGCCGCACTGCCGGTCCTGCCGGGCCCGCCCCTGGCCGCGGCGGCCCTTCTGCGGCAGCCGGGCAACGCCGAGAAGCTGCTCAGCGACCTGCTCGGCGAGATCGAGACCGCCCTGCAGACCCTCAGCACCGAGACCGCCAGCATCGAGCTGCTGCGCGACAGCCCGGCACGGCAGGCCATGGCCGCCGCGTGCACGAAGCTGATGGCGTGGGCGGCAGAGCTTGACCACCTGCTGGACATGTCGAGCGCTCTCGGCTGGGATGCCGACAGCGTCGAGGCCGTCCAGGGCGTGCTCGGCCAGCTCACCGACCGGCTCTACACCGTGCTGCACGACCGGATCGGGGTGGCGGACCGCGCCCGGGCGCTGCACCCCGGCGAGCCCACCGCGCGGTCCGCGCTCACCTATCTCGCGATCGAGACGGTGCTGCAGGCGGTGAACCGGCTTGAGGTGCGCGGCCGGGACTCGGCGGGGCTGAGCATCTGGGTCCACCTGGACGAGGCAGACCGCGCGGGGCTGGCCGGCGCCCTGGCCGGCCGCGCCGACCCGCTGCTGCGGAGCGGATCAGCGGTGCTGACCGGGGGCGGCGTGTGCCTGGTCTACAAGCACGCCGCCATCGTCGGCAAGCTGGGTGACAACGGGGCCACCCTGCGCCGGGCCCTGCGCGACGACGCCGGCCTGCATGCCCTGCTGGGTCTGCCGTCCGCGGCCGTCACCGTGCTGGCGCACACCCGCTGGGCCAGCGTCGGGCGGATCAGTGAGGCCAACGCCCACCCGGTCGACAGCCACATCGCTGGCAGCGACGACGCCGGGCCGTTCTCGGTCGCGGTGCTGAACGGGGACATCGACAACTACGGCGCGCTGTCGAAGCAGATCGGCTACGAGCCGGACGAGCGGGGAATCACCACCGACGCCAAAGTCATCCCGGTGCTGCTCGCACAGCGCCTGGCCCGCGGCGCCGACCCCGGCAGGGCCCTGTGTGCCTGCCTGGGAGACTTCGCCGGCTCGATGGCCATCGGGGCGCTTGCCGAGACCTCCGACGAGGTGCTGCTCGCGGTCAAGGGCAGCGGCCAGTCGGTGTATGTCGGGCTCGGCTACGGCGGTTTCGTGGTCGCGAGCGAGGTCTACGGCCTGGTCGCGACCACATCCAGCTACCTGAGGGTGGACGGCGCGGCGTGGCCGGAGGCCACCCGGCAGGGCACCGTGCTGGCCCTGCCGCGCCGCGGCTCGGGGATGCTCGCGGCGATCCGCCGGTGGGATGGCGATGGGGTGCCGCGGCCGGTCGAGCCCGCCGAGGTGCGCACGGCCGAGGTGACCACGCGTGACCTGGCGCTCGACTCCGCCGTCCATTACCTGCACAAGGAGATCCACGAGGCACCCTCCTCGTTCCGCAAGACCCTGCGGGGCCGGCTCCGCCAGCGGCCGGCCGGCTCGTCGGTCTCGCTGCCGCCCTCGTCGCTGCCGCCCGAGGTGCGGAGCCGCATCTCCAGCGGGCAGATACGGGAGATCGTGGTCATCGGGCAGGGCACCGCCGCGGTCGCAGCGCAGGGCGTGGCGCAGTTCCTGCGGGAGGCGGTCGGTGACCGGCTCACGCTGGCCGCCATGCCAGCGAGCGAGTTCTCGGCGTCGTTCCTGTATCCCGACATGAGCGACGTGTGCGTCATCGCGATCAGCCAGTCGGGCACCACCACGGATACCAACCGGAGCGTCGACCTCGCCCGGGACCGCGGGGCGGCGATCCTCTCGATCGTCAACCGGCGTGACAGCGACCTGACGACCAAGAGCCACGGTGTGATCTACACCTCCGACGGGCGGGACGTCGAGATGTCGGTCGCCTCGACCAAGGCGTTCTACGCCCAGGTGGCGGCCGGCTGCCTGCTCGGCGTCGAGCTCGGGCGCGAGCTCAACATGCTGACGCCCCAGCGCGAGGCCAGCCTCATCAGCGGGCTGCAGCGGATCCCCAGCCAGCTGCAGGCACTGCAGGCCAGTGAGCAGCGGCTGGCAGACATCGCCACCGAGGTGGCGGCCCGCTACCCGTACTGGGCGGTGGTCGGCTCAGGCCCCAACCGGGTGGCGGCCGCGGAGATCCGCATCAAGCTGTCCGAGCTGTGCTACAAGACGATCTCGACCGACGCGGTGGAGGACAAGAAACACATCGACCTGTCGGCGGAGGCCCTGGTCCTGGTCTGCGTCGCTGGCGCGCCACCGGGACAGGTGTCCGACCTGATCAAGGAGGTCGAGATCCTCGCGGCGCACGGGAACACCCCGATCGTGCTCTGCGACGAGGGCACCGAACAGACCTGGCCGACCGATCTCGTGGTCGGGCTGCCGCTCGGTAATCCCGAGATGATGTGGATTGTCGCCACCGCCGCCGGCCACCTGTTCGCCTATCACGCCGCCCGCCGCATCGACGCGGTCGCCGACCCGCTGCGGGTCGCGCTGTCGCGGCTGGAGGCGGCGGTGGACGGCGGGCTGGGCCCGTCCGCCGCGCTCCCGCGCGATGTGCTCATCCCGGTCATCGACGTGCTGGACGAGGCCGACCGGGGCCGCCTCAGCGGCGTTCTGACCAGCGAGACCGCGCTGGGCCTGGCGCGCCTGGTGCTCCAGCCGGCCATGCCGGGGCTCGGCCCGGAGACGTTCTCCTCCCCGCCCGGGCAGCCGGTGGACCTGGCCCGGGCGGTGCTCGCCCATGCCATCGACGAGCTGGGGCGGCCGATCGACTCGGTCAAGCACCAGGCCAAGACCGTGACGGTGGGCACCTCCCGGGACGACGCCGACGTGTACGACAACGACGTCGTGGCGGCCCTGCGGGACGTGGGGGTGGATCTGCACCGGCTGACCCTGCCGGTGCTGCGGGTGGTCCGGGCGCAGTCCCGGGTCATCAAGCGCGTCACCGGCGTGACCTACTACCGGCTGGACGGCACTGGGGAGGCCAGCACCGGGGAGGCCAGCACCGGGGAGGCCGGCACTGGGGAGGCCAGCACCATCCAGGTGGTGCGCAAGACCGGCTCGGCGGCCGGGCTCGCCAGCCGGGCCGATCACCGCTCGCCGCTGATGGGCTCGAAGCGGCGGGTGGCCGAGCTGCGCACGGCGCGCCTGCTGCGCGGCCGCTCCGACGGGCGGGTCGTGCTGGTGGTGCCCGAGCAGGACGGCAACCGGCTCAGCCACCTGTGCGTGGTGCACGTGGAGCTGCAGGAGCGCTGCGAGCCCGCCGACCTGGTGGCCGCCATGGACGCGGTGGGCGACCGGATGGCGGAGATCGTCGCCGCGGTGACCGAGACCGTGCCGTCGTTCGAGCCGGCCCGGCTGCGCGAGTTCCCGGCCGAGGACGTGCTGCTGGCGCCGGTGGAGCTGCTGGCGGAGCGCCTGTCGGCCGGTTAACCGCCGAGGGTCTTCTCGAACCAGTGATGGGCGTAGGGCTCGTCGCTGAACGCCGCCACCTCGTGGTAGCCGGCCGACCGGTACAGGCCGATCGCCTCGCCGAGCGAGCGGTTGGTCTCCAGCCGGAGCGCGCCGGCGCCGCGGGCCGCCGCGTGGGCCTCCAGGTCGGTGAGGATCCGGCGGCCCAGCCCGAGCCCCCGGGCCGCGGGTGCCACCCACATCCGCTTGATCTCGGCTGGCGCGCCGTGGTGGAACTTCAGCGCGCCGCAGCCGACGGGCTCACCGTGCAGCGTTGCGACCAGCAGCAGGCCCGCGGGCGGGGTCAGCTCCTCGTCGCCAGCGGAGATGCTGCGGCCGGGGTCGAAGCCGCCGTCGAAGCGGCCGGCCAGCTCGCTGAAGTAGGCCCGCAGGCAGTGCCGGGCGGCGGGGTGCCGGGGGTCGCACCCGGCGACGCGCACCGCCGAGGCCGCCAGCATCCGCTCGACCTCGGCCATCGCCGTGATCAGCCGGGTGCGCTGGCGCGCGCTGAGCGGCTGCAGGATCGCCGCGGCCGCATCGTCGGAGCGCCGGTCGAGCTCGGCCCGCTCGGCGAGCCCGCGGGCGGTGAGGAGCGCCGTGCGCACCCGCCCGTCGGCCGGGCTGGGCCGGACGGTGACGAGCCCGTCCTCCTCCAGTGACCGCAGCAGCCGGCTCAGGTAGCCCGAGTCCAGGTCGAGCCGTGACCGCAGCGCCCGGACGTCACACCCGTCCGTGCCGATCTCCCACAGCAGGCGGGCCTGCCCGAGCGGGCGGCCACGGGCGAGGAACGCCTCGTTGAGCGCGCCGGCCCGCTGCGTGACGGCCCGGTTGAAGCTCCGGACCTGCTCGATCATGCCCGGCTCCATTCTCTGACTCTAGTCAGAGAACTATCGGGCCACTACGAGACGAGCAGGAAAATGCTGTCGGCGAGCAGGAATACGCCGAGCGCGAGCGCCCCGACGATGATCGCCTGATCCGTGTGCTTGTCGATCCAGGTCCGCACCCGCCCGAGACGGGCCTGCGCCGCCTCCGGGGAGAAAACCGCGTAGATCTCCATGACACCGAACGTCGACGTGGCGAGCAGGCAGAACATCACCAGCGCCAGCCAGTCGCCCGGGGTTGACAGCCCGGCCTGCACCACGGTCGCCGCCCCGATCGCCACCAGCGACCACGGCACCATGAACGCCCCGAAGCCGACGGCGGCCACTGGCGACATGCGGTCCAGCCGTGCCATCCAGGTCGGCGGCTTGCGCGGCCGGCCCCGCTTGCGCCGCTGCCGGAGGCCGATCCAGATCAGCAGCACGCCGAGCAGCGCCTTGACCACCAGCACCGCGGTCGAGGGCGCGGTGTGCTGCCGCGGCGGGTTCGCCCCGGTCGTCAGCAGCACGGCCGCGATGACCGCGACCACGCTGGCCATGAAGCCGAGGATGAAGGCGAGCCCTTTCCAGGTGCCCTTCCTGGCGGCCAGGATGAGGATGAACGCGACCAGCGTGAGCGGCTCCAGCGTGATCGCGAGCCCGATGATCACCAGGTCCAGAACCACGCGCGCCTCTTCTCAGCCGGTGCAACGGTGTGCGCGGCAGCCCCGATTCGCTAGCTGGTGATCTTAACGGCCGGCCACCCGCCGCACGACGTGCAGCAGGTATTCCTCGCGGTCGAGCGGGTTGTGGTCCGTCCGCGCCCGGGCCGGGACCGGTCCGCGGACCGGCCGGTAGTGGTCGAAGGCCCATTCGGCCGCGCCCTCGCCGCGGGTCAGCGCCGGCAGCTGCTGCTGCAGATCGTGCACCCGCGCGGCCGGGATATCGCCCTCAAGCAGGCACAACGAATCGCGGGTGGCCGGTGCCCGCCACGCGGCGCCGAGCAGTGCCAGCGCCGGGAAGACCAGCCCGGCGGTGTCGGCCGGGATCTCGAGCCGGAAGCGGTGCACCGGCTCATACACCCTGGTGCCGGCCTGCTGCAGCGCGCTCATCACCACCAGTGGCGTCAGGCCGCGGAAATCCCCGGCCGTGCTCGAGATGCCGGCGTCGAAGGCCTGCCCCCGCTTGCCTTGCGGCGGCACATAGCCGGAGTGTGTCAGGGTGACCGTGCAGTCAGTGACCTCCCAGCCGTGGATGCCCTGGCGCAGCGTGGCCCGCGCGCTCTCCTCGACCGCCTTGCGGAACGGGACGGGGAGCGATCCGGGCTCGATCGCCAGCCGGAATATCACCCCCGTACCGGCCCGGGCCGGCTCGACCCGCAGCCCGACCCCTGCGATGAAGGGGTTGGGCGGCTGGTGGAGCATCTCGACGGCGGCACCCGGGCCGGCGGGCCGTTCAATGCAGATCGTGGTCGTTTCCCGGAAGGTGACGCCGATGCCGAAGTCGCCCGCCAGCGTCGCCTCGATGACCTCCTTCTGCACCTCGCCGTAGAGCGAGACATACAGTTCCTGCCTGACGTCGTCCTGCCGCAGGTTGATCAGCGGGTCCTGCTCGGCGAGCTGGGCGAGCGCGAGGTGCAGCGCGCCCTTGTCGGCGGGGCGGCGGGGCACGACGACCGTCTCCAGCGTGGGCGGGGCGAACGAGTGACGCGCCGGGGCGGTGCGCGCCGCGCCGAGCGTGTCGCCGATCCGCACATCGCGCAGGCCCCAGAGCTTCCCGATCTGGCCGGCCGCGACCGACGCGCGCGCCGCGGCGGGCCCGCGCTCGAAAACGCTGATCGCGGTGACCTTCCCCGCGCCGTCCCCGCCGAGCCGCAGCCGGTCCCGTACCCGCAGCGTGCCCGAGAACATGCGGGCGTAGGCGATCTTCTCCCCGGCCGGGCCCCGTTCGACCTTGAAGACGGTGCCGGAGACCGGGCCGTCCGCGTCCCCCCCGGCGGCCGGCAGGAACTCCCTGATCCCAGCGGTCAGCGCGGCCACGCCCGCACCGGTGAGCGCCGAGCCGAAGAACACCGGGTGCACCAGTGCCTGCCCGGCCTGCACCGCCAGCTCGCGCCGGAGCCGGCGGTAGGTGACCGCCGCCTCGTCGTCGACGTACGCGGCCAGCAGTGCATCGTCGTGGCCGGTCAGCAGGTCGGCCAGCCCGGCCGTAAAGGTGGCCTCTTCCGGGCCGTAGGGGGTGAAGCCGGCGCCGCGGGTGCCGAGGCCATGCGCCGATCCCATCGCGATGATCGCCGGTGTCAGCCGCTCGGAGATACCCCGCAGCACGCCCCCATACTGCGCGCCACCACGGTCGATCTTGTTCACGAAGATGATCACGGGGATGCGCAGCCGCTGCAGCGCCCGCATCAGCACCCGGGTCTGCGCCTGCACCCCCTCGACGGCGGAGATCACCAGGACGGTGCCGTCGAGCACGCTGAGCACCCGCTCCACCTCGGCGATGAAGTCCGGGTGCCCCGGGGTGTCGATCAGGTTGACCGTGAGGCCGCCGATGGGAAACGACACCACGGCGGACTTGATCGTGATGCCGCGCTGGCGTTCCAGCGCGAGGGAATCGGTCTGGGTGCTGCCGTCGTCGACGCTGCCGATCTCGTCGATGACCCCGGCGGCGTGGAGCAGCCGCTCGGTCAGGCTGGTCTTACCGGCGTCGACATGTGCCAGGATCCCCAGGTTCAGCGTTCTCACGCAGCGTCATGTCCTTTGCGCAGGCGGAAGTTCCTTTCTCGGTGGACATGACAGCTGCTCGCATCTCACTCTCCCTGAGGGCCGGTGCTGCCGGTGAGTACAGCAGACGGCCGACGGTGCGGGCAACTGGTTAATGCCAGCCGGGCCGGGGCCGTGGCCTGCGGCAACGCTAGACTCCGGCCCGTGCGCACGCATCTCGCCCGCAGTCTGTGGGTCACCCTGGAAACGCTGCACGACGTCGTCTACTTCGCCGGTGACGTCCGGCGGACCGGGATCGCGCTGGGCCTCAAGGGCTACTGGATGACCTATTTCGCCTTCCGGGCCGCCCCGCTCGGGCCCGTCCCCGCGGCCGTGGTCACCGCGGCCTTCAGCGGGTTCCACCCGGGCATGGTGGCCAAATCACTGCCCGGCGCGTGGTCACGGACCACGCCCGGGGCCTGCGTCCAGGCACGCGCCGCCGTCAGCACCGCCGCGCTGCGGGAGGTGGGCGTGGACCCGCAGGCCTGCGAACAGGCGGCGAGGCTGCTCGCCCCGGCCGCCGCGGCGGCGGACCCGACCGGCAGGCCGCTGTTCGCGGCCAACGCCGCGCTCGGCCTGCCGCGCGACGCGGTCACCAGGCTCTGGCAACTGGCCACCACGCTGCGGGAACACCGGGGCGACGGGCACATCGCGGCGCTGGTCAGTGAGGGGATAAGCGGGCTGCAGGCGCACCTGCTGCAGGTCGCTGACCGCCGTTTCCCCGATGTGCTGATCCGGCAGGCCCGCGGCTGGTCGGGGGAGGAATGGGCCGCCGCGGCCAAGGCGCTGCAGAGCCGTGGCCTGCTCACCGCGGACCCCACCCCCAGGCTCACCCCCACCGGCCAGGCTGTGCTGGAGGCGGTCGAATCGCGCACCGACAAACGGGCCTGGACCGGCGGGCTGGCACTGCTCGGCGAGCACGGCGCGGAAGAGGTCATCGCACTGCTGCAGCCGTCCGTCCACGCGGTGGTGGCGTCCGGCATGCTGCCCGAGGTCAGCCCGACCGGTCTGTCCCACCCCCGCTGACCCTGGTCTCCTGCTGGCCGAAGGCCCTTCCGGTGCCGGGCGTTAGGCTGTGGCTATGCGGGTGGAGACGAGCCCCGAGGCGGCCAGTTTCGTCCGTGCCCGTGGCGGGCGGCTATGGGTGTGGGCTGCGCACCCCCGCATGTGCTGCGCGGGGACGCCGGCCTACATGCATGCCGCGACCGAGGCACCGCCGGGCAAATCGGGCTTCGCCCTCGTGCCGGCCGAAGGGCTCGAGCTGTGGTTCCGGGCCCCGGCCGGGCCCGGCCCTGATGTGCTGGAGATCGGGCTGCGGGGCAGGCGTCACCCGCGGGTCGAAGCGTACTGGGACGGCTGCCTTTTCGCGCTCGGCGCTGGCTAGGCTCCTGGCGTAACGGCGCAGGCCCGGCCTGCCTGAGTGCGGCTGCGGCCCGTGGCTCGCTAGCCGACCGCGGCCGGGATGACGGCCACCAGCGCACGGGTCCAGTCGCGGGCGCCGACCTGTCAGCGGGCATGCTGGCCCGGGCCGCGGCGAGGGGCATCGCGTTCTCTCTCGAACGCAAAGCGCTGCGCCGGTGGCTACCACTACTACCCCGGCCGTGACCAGGCGGCCGGGTGGCTCAGGCAGGCGGGCCTGGGCATCGTTGACGAGGGCTTCAAGCAGGAAGAGGGCTGGGGCTACCGGCACTTCCTGCTGCGCCCGGCCCGGGACGCCGCTGCGGCCGCTCCTGGCTGACCCCGCCAGCCGGGCGGACGGGCGGCCCGCCGCGCCGGTTATCCCGCGATGGCGACCG
>DATIXO010000172.1:0-18146 GCA_035518495.1 Streptosporangiaceae bacterium | reverse complement strand
AGGCATTCCTTAAGCGCCTGATGCCGGTCGCCCGGATGGCGGGGGAGACATGCCAGGCTGGGGGAGTGGCGGGCGGCCGCGGTCACCGTCGGCGCCACGCCCAAGGACGCTACGCTACGTCACGGTTGCTACGCTCCGTAGTTGATGGGCCGCTCTGGCGGCGTGACCAGCTCCCGGAGGCGATTCGCGAGCTCGTACTCGACGACCAGCGGTTGCGGAACGACATCTGCTGGTCGGTGTTTGACTGCTGAGCGGTTTGACTACTGGGCGGTTTGACTGCTGAGCGCACGCGCGTCGCTGCTTCCGTGCTTCCGTGAAGCTTGTGCCGATAATGTGCATTATGTTAAGTAAGCTCATCAGGGGGTCCCCTCCGGGTATGCCGGGGTGCCTCGGGCGGACCCCCGCGTGGTGCTCCGCGTGCCAGCGCCCGGGGTTCCAGTAAAGTGCGGCAAATGGACGGATCCGCCCGGCTGACAGGGCCTGTCGAGGGCACGCCGGGGATCATCATGGCCGGCTTCGGGCTCGGCCAGGTCGGCTACACGCTCGAAGAGTTCTTCCTGGAATCCGTGGCCACCCGCTTCGAGCCCGCTGGGCCTTGGGGAACCGACGGGTACTGGGAGGTGACCCTGGCGGGCCAGGCGCCGTTCACCACCCGGCTGGTGGTGTGCCGGCCGTCCGACCCCGCCGCGTACACCGGCACCGTGATCCTGGAATGGCTCAACGTCAGCGCTGGCTTCGACGCTCCCCCGCACTGGATGCTGACCCACCGCCAGGTCGTCCGGGCCGGATGGGCCTGGGTCGGGGTATCGGCGCAGCGGGCCGGCGTCGAGGGCGGCAGCATCTTCGAGGCGGCCGGGCAGGAGCCCGACCCTGGATCGCGGCGCATGATGGTGCTGCCCGCACTCAAGGAGAGCGACCCGGGCCGGTACGGGGGGCTCCACCACCCGGGCGACGCGTTCAGCTTCGACATCTTCTCCCAGGCCGCCCGCGCGATCCGTGGTGGCGGCGTGCTCGGGCCGCTGCCGGTCGAGTGCCTGCTCGCGGCGGGCCAGTCCCAGTCAGCGATCCATCTGGTCAGCTACGTGAACGCGGTGGCCCCGGCTGTTGCGCCCGAGGCGGCCTGCGACGGTTACCTGATCGGCAGCCGCACCGGGTTCGCGGCCCCGCTGACCGGATGGGACGGCCGGATCCGCACCGAGGGACCGGACGGCGCGCGGGTCCGCACGGACAGCCACGCCCCGGTTCTGACCGTGCAGACCGAGAGCGACGTGACCGGCGTGCTGGCCGGGGTGACGGCGCGGCAGCCGGACAGCGGCCGGTTCCGGTGGTGGGAGATCGCCGGCGCCGCGCACGCCGATACCTATGTGATCGGCGCCGCCTTCAGCGACTCCGGTGAGCTGCCGCCCGCCGAGCTGGCCCGGCTGATGGCACCGACCGCCGAGCCGTTGGGCATTCCGTGCCCGGTGCCGGTGAACTCGGGGCCGCAGCACCACTACGTGGCCCAGGCCGCGATCGCGCACCTGGACCGGTGGGCGCGCGGCGGGCCGCCGCCGCCCAGCTCGCCCCTGCTGGAGACCGACCCGGATGATCCCATGCGGCTGGTCACCGACGGCGCGGGCATCGCCCGCGGCGGCATCAGGACGGGCTGGGTCGACGTACCGGTCGCCGCGCTGTCGGGGCTCACCCCGCCCGGCGCCACCGGGATCGGCATCCTTTTCGGCTCCACGCGCGTGTTCGACGCCGCCGAACTCGCGCGCCGCTACCCCGCCGGGCCGGGCGAATACGCCACCGCGTTCCGCGCGGCCACCACGCGGGCGGCGGCCGCGGGTTTCGTGCTGGCGCAGGACGTCGACGAGATGGTCGCCGTCGCCACCGCCGCCTACCCCGCCCCCTGACTGCCGGAAACCGGTCTCATCCGGATCTGCCCGGCCACGGCTGCGCACGTCCGTGAACACGGCGCCACTCCCCCGCACCCGGCCGGACCGGCCGCGCTTATTACTTAAAGTAAGATTTGATGACTTTAAGTAGCAGGCCGTACGCACCAGCGGCCGGCCCAGGCGCATCCTGGGCACCCCCCGCCGGGGCACGGCCTGAGGCCGGATCCTGCCCGCCAACCCGCCCATCGGCACCGGGTGCCTAGCTACCTTCAGGTCCCGCTGCCGGGCGGCGGCTGGTCCTGCTCGCCGGATGGCGGCCGCGGCATGGCGCCTGGCCCGGCGATGCCAGAGATGTGGCCGAGCTGCCGGGCCGCGTCGCCGTAGACCTGGTGCAGCAGTTCATGCGTTTCCCGCGCGAGCCTGAGCCTCTCCTCATCCATCTTGCGGCGCCTGCGGCCCTGGTTCACCAGGTGCAGGGTGCCGCCCGCGGCGATGCTCGCCGCGATGTCGCTGGTGACATTGGTGTAGTTACCGCCGATGAGCTCCGCCTTCGCGCTCACCATCACGCCGAGCAACGGCAGCACGATCAGGTAGATGCCGAGCGCCAGCAGGGCGATCACATGCGGCTTGCTGGACAGGATCCGGGGCACCCACTGCAGGACACGGTCAAGGAGCGATCCTGGCGGGTAGGCGAGGTCGTTGGTCGAGCCCATCACCCGGGATCTGGCGGTGCCGTTCTCCGCCGTCCCGGTGCCGTCTGCTGTCATCTGCACGGCCTCCTCGTGTTTGCACGGGCTTTCTCTGGTCAGGCGCGACGCCCCGGCAGGAGGGGGAGCCCATTCCATGATCAGGGCCGGCCTCTCCCCCGTCCCGCCTCCCCCGGCCGCCAGGCGCCGCGCCGGGCGCCGTGATGTGTGCCGCGCCGGGCAGGCGCGGCTATCCCTTGGTGAAGGTCTTCAGTTCCTCGGTGCTGATGGTGGTGCCGTTGGTGGTCACCTCCGACTTCACCGGGCCGACGCCCGACGCCAGCCAGGTCTGGATCCGGAGGCTGATCGAGGCCCCCATGAAGCTCTCGGTCAGCGTGTCGTTGATGAGCGTCGTGTGGTACGTGCCGGCCGGCACGGTGACCGTGGCAGAGCCGGCTCCCTGGACGGTGACGTGGGTGCTGACGTTGTGGACCTGGCCCGCGATCGTGACCGCCGCCTTGACCGTGCTGTGGTACGGCTGGCCGGACATGATCTGCGCATGGCTCGGCCAGACGATCCCGCCGGACTCGATCTTGAACGTGCTGCTGCCGAGCGAGGGCAGCGGCATCGAGATCGAGCCGCTGGAGCCGAACAGGAGCGTCTCCTTGACGGTGGTGCCGTGGAACTCGTGCGTGGTGGTCACCTGGTTGCCGCCGGCGACGGGCACCACCGCGGTGACCTTGTCGGTCGCGGTGCCGCCGGGGATCCCGACCGTGGTCACCTGGTACACCCAGGTGTTGCCGACCTCCACCGGGAACAGCGGCGTCCCGGCGAAGGAGCCGCTCGATGACGAGCCAGCGGTTGCGCTCCCCCCGGCCGGTGACGCGGACGATGAGGACGAGCCTGACGAGCAGCCGGCCAGGGCCAGCCCGGTGGCGGCCAGCAGCGCGGCGCAACTGGCGGGCAGACGTGAGATGGAGCGACGGCGGTTCATGTGTGCGGCAGCCTTTCGTGGCACTTCGGTGTGAATGTTGAGGCATCGAAATACCCGAGTGGCGGGGAACTCGCGTGGTGTCCCAGTGTGGACGTTCCGGGGCCGCCCCTGTGCGGCGATTTACCCGATCGATGCCGCACCGGCCGATGCCGCACCGCACCGCCGAGGCTCCCCGGCCGGCCGCTCACGGGCCGGGGCCCGGACTCACGGCGTTTGCCGGGAGCCCAATCGAGATATATCGTGGCGGGCAACTGCGGCCGGCCACCGGGAGGCCGGCGGGTGCATGCGGAGGTGGGCATGGCAACGGGGGCGGAATGGCGCGCTGGTGACGCTGAACGCGAGGCCGTGGCGGGACAGCTCCGTGAGCATTACGCCGCCGGGCGGCTCAGCATCGACGAGTTCCGGGCCAGGCTGGACACGGCCTACGCGGCGGGGACGGTCGGCGAGCTGAGCCGGGTCACCGCCGATCTGCCGGCCGCCGGCCCGGGCACGGCGGCCGGTCATGCGCCGGGCGGCACGGGCGCGGACCGGCGCTACCGGGCGGCTGGCCCGCCGCGCCGGCGCCACCGGGCGCGGGTGACCGCGCTGCTGGTCACCGTCGCCCTGCTGACGGCGGCCGCACTGGCCCTGAGCTCGCTCCCCCACGGCGGCCTGCTCGTGCTGGTGTTCCTGCTGGTGCTGATGCCGGTGATGCTGCTGACGGCGCTCGCGGGCGCGGCGATCTGGATCGGGCGGCGCGCCTGGCGCAGCGGCGCCTGGCTGGAGGCGGTGCCGCTCGCGGTGGGCATGCCCTGGCTGTCCCGGGTGATCTGGATGGCGCGCGCCGCGCTGGTGGGCAGGGCCCTCTGGCGGGCCGGCGGCCGCGCCAGGCGGGCTGGGCGCCCGCTGCGCTCCTCTGACGCGTACGGGCCTCACGCGCGCGGGCCTCACGCGCGCGGGCGGTACCGCGGTCATGGCTTCGCGCCGTACCAGAGCAGCCCGGACGGGCCCTGGCATCAGGCGCGGGTCGGCGACCTGAGCGGCACGACCAGGTAACGGAACGGCGGCGCGCCGGCCGCACCCGCTGCCCCGGTCTTCCCCGCTCCCTTGGTTTTCGCCGGCTTGGCGGGCTTCTCCCCGCCGTCGCCGGCCAGCGTGATGAGCGCGGGCCTGGCCGGGCTGGTGAACTCCAGCCTGATGGTGGCGGCCGCGGCCGGGGCCGGCTCGTCTTCCTGGTCGGCCGGCTGCCGGGCCGCGCCGGCCCCGGCGGCGGCCGCCGTCAGGCCGTCGAGCAGGTAGTGGGGGCTGAAGGCGATGGCAGGCTCGTCGCCCTCGAAGCTGGCGGTCACCGCCTCCGCGGCGCGTGCCCTGCCCTCGGTCTGCGCCTCGACCACCACCTGGCCCTGGCCGAAGGTGAGCCGGACCGGGCTGGCCCGGTCGGCGACCAGGGACACCCGCCGGACCGCCTCGATGAACGGGCCGGCCGGCATGTCGGCCCGGCAGCCGTAGCTGTCCGGGAACCGGGACCGGTAGCGGATGAACTCCCCGCCGATCAGGCGGCCGGTCAGCCGCCGCCCGCCGCACTCGAAGCTGATCATGCCCTCGACCGGGTGCGGGTCCCGGCCCGCGGGCGGCTCGTCCGCGGGGGTGAACGCCACCGGGACCGGCTCGCCCGGCGCCATCGTCCTGGCCGCGTCGGCGAGCGTGCGCGCCGGGACCAGGGCGATCGCGCGCAGGCCCGGGCGGGCGGGTTCCCAGTGCAGCTCCCGCACGGCCAGCCGGTACCGGTCGGTCGCGGCCAGCGTGATCGTCTCGCCGTCGATGTCCAGGCAGATGGCGGTGAGCATCGGCAGCGTGTCGTCGCGGCTGGCCGCGGGCAGCACCTGGGCCACCGCGGCTGCCAGCTCGCCGCCGTCGGCCGTGCCGGCCACCGGCGGCGTCGGCGGCAGCTCGGGATAGTCGGCCAGCGGCAGTGAGACCAGCGCGAACTCGGCGCTGCCGCAGGTCAGGCTGACCACGTCCCCGTCGGCGGTGAACTCGGCTGGCTGGCCCGGCAGGCTCCGGATGATCTCCGCGAGCAGCCGCCCGGGCACCAGCGCCGTGCCCGGCTCGGCGACATCGGCCGCCACCCGGGCCGTGGCCGCCAGCTCATAGTCGAAGCACGACAGCGTCAGCCCATCGCCCGCCTCCAGCCGGAGCCCGGCCAGGACCGGCACCACCGGCCGCGACGGCAGCGCTCGTGCCACCCATGCCACCGCGTCCGCCAGCGCGTCGTGCTCGACCCGGAACTTCATGCCACCACCTTCTGCCATTACCCCGATCCTGGCACGGACCCCCGACATTCCGCGGCCCGGATGGCGGCCATGCCCGGATCCCGCACGGCCGCCATTGCTCAGGTCAGCCCGGGCGGCGCGGCGGCCAGCGCCGACTCGATGGCCGCGGCCAGGGCCCGGGCCGAGGCCGCGGTGAGCTCCACCGCGACCCGGGCGGCCGGCCCCTGCTCCGGGTTCAGGAAGTCGATGTTGAGCGTGTGCTCGGCCGGTGCATGCTGCGGGTGGTCGAAGTACACGGTCGCCTGGCTGAGCGCGAACCAGCCGGCCGTTCCCTTCCCGCTTCCTTCGACACCGACGTTCTCGGTCAGGTAGGTGCACATCGCCGGCTCCCCTTTCAGCCCGCCAGGTGGCGGCCGTAGAAGTCCCAGATCTTCTGCCAGCCGTCCATGGCGGCCTCCGGGCGGTAGGCGGGCCGGTTGACCGCGAAGAAGGCATGCCCGGCGCCTGCGTAGCTGTGGAACTCGTGCTCCTTGCCGGCGTCGGTGAGCGCCTTGTCCAGCTCGGCGACCTGGTCCGGCGAGGGGTACTGGTCGTCGTCGCCGAACAGGCCGAGCAACGGGCAGGACAGGTCCTTGGCCAGGTGCACGATCGGGCCTACCTTGAGCGGCATGCCCTCGGGCGGGGTCCCGACCACGAACGCGCCGTAGCAGTCCACCGCGGCGTCCAGCGGCAGGCTGCACGCGGCCAGGAACGACTGGCGGCCGCCCGAGCAGTAGCCGATCACGCCCACCTTGCCGTTGGAGACCGGCATGGCCCGCAGGTAGGCGGCCGCTCCCCCGACGTCGCCGACCAGCCGCTCGTCGGGCACGCCGCCCTGGGCGCGGGCGGCCGCGGCGGCGTCGTCCGGGCTGGCACCTGGCGCCTCGCGGGTGTAGAGGTTCGGGCACAGCGCCAGGTAGCCGTGGACGGCGAAGGTCCGGGCGATCTCCTTGGTTCCGGCGTCGTAGCCCGGCATGTGGTGGATCACGACCACGCTGCCGAACGGGCCGGGGCCGAGCGGCCGGGCCAGGTACGCCTCGATCTGGTCCCCGCCGTGCCCGGTGATGCTGATGGTCTCGGCCATCATCGCGTCGTACATCGCTGTCCCTCTCCTCCGCCCGTCCGCCACTGGCCGGGATGGTTGGTTGTCCCGTGCGGGGTAGTTGCTTGTCCCGTGCTAATAGTGCCAGCCGGGGGATGCGAGACTTGCGGTATGGGATACGTTGCCGGCACCGACCGCTATCAGCGCCTGAAGTACCGCCGCTGCGGCCGCAGCGGCCTCAAGCTGCCTGAGGTGTCGCTGGGGCTCTGGCAGAACTTCGGGGACGACCGGCCGGTCGATGCCCAGCGGGCGATCATCCGGCGAGCGTTCGATCTGGGTGTCACCCACTTCGACCTGGCGAACAACTACGGGCCGCCGTACGGCTCGGCAGAGCGGAACTTCGGCCGCATCCTGCGCGAGGACCTGCGGCCCTACCGCGACGAGCTGGTCATCTCCACCAAGGCGGGCTATGACATGTGGCCGGGGCCCTACGGGGACTGGGGGTCCCGCAAGTACCTGCTGGCGAGCCTGGACCAGTCGCTCGCCCGGATGGGCCTGGACTACGTGGACATCTTCTACAGTCACCGGGCCGATCCGGAGACCCCGCTCGAGGAGACCATGGCCGCGCTGGCGACCGCGGTCACCTCGGGCCGGGCGCTGTACGCCGGGATCTCGTCCTACTCCGCCGAGCGGACCGCGCAGGCGGCCGCGATCTGCCGCCAGCTCGGCACGCCGGTGCTGATTCACCAGCCGTCGTATTCGATGCTCAACCGCTGGGTCGAGGGCGGCCTGCTGGACACCCTGGACGCCGAGGGCATCGGCTGCATCGCGTTCTCGCCGCTGGCCCAGGGCGTGCTCACGGGCAAGTACCTGGCCGGGATCCCGGCCGGATCGCGCGCCAGCCAGGACGGCAGCCTCGGCACGGATCAGCTGAACGAGGAGAACCTGGCCCGGGTGGCCGGGCTGAACGAGCTCGCCCATGGGCGCGGCCAGTCGCTGGCGCAGATGGCGCTGGGCTGGGTGCTGCGCGACCGGCGGGTCACCTCGGTCCTGGTCGGCGCGAGCAGCGTGGCGCAGCTGGAGGAGAATGTGGCCGCGGCCGGCCAGCCCGGGTTCAGCGAGTCCGAGCTCGCCGCGATCGACCGGTACGCGGTCGAGGGCGGCATCAATATCTGGGCGGAATCCAGCGCGGTCCCCTCGGTGCCGGCAAACGCCGGGCCGTGAAAGGCGCGGCACAGCCTCTACCAGCAGCGCAGGCACTACCATGCGAGTTGCTCACGCGTGAGGCCAGTCGCGGGCCAGCCGATTCCCAGGGAGGGACGCCGCCAGTGGGGAGCACCGCAGCCGCCATGCTGATCATCGGCGGCGTTATCGGGATGTTTGCCGGCTGGAACTGGCGCACGGCCCGCGGCGCCAATGCCGACCTCAAGGTGCACAAGGCCAGGATCCCCGCGTTCCGCCGCGCGCGACTGCGCACCGGCCTGACGTCCATCGCCCTGGTGGTGCTCACCCTGCTCGCGCTCAGCGCGTTCGTCCGCGGCTAGCGCTCCCCCGGTGGGCCGCCCCGGCAGGCAGGTGGCGCACCCGGCAGGGTGACTGGGCCGATAAGTTGAGCTACTCAAGGATTGATCCGGTAAAGGGTTGACTTCCTCAAGCAAGGCTGCTTAAGGTTGAGCTACTCAACTATTGAGGATCCCAAGCATGTAGACGGCCGGACACGGAGGGTGCTGATGGCAACAGGGGACAGCGCCAGCGACCGGCTGGACGCGGAGATCCTTGACGGCATGGCCGAACTGCTCGCTGCAATGATCACGCGGGCGGAGGAAGTCGCCCAGCGGCACGGGGTGCCGATCTTCTTCCTCAAGGCGCTGCACCGGCTGGACTGCCCACTGGCGATGAAGGAACTGGGCCTGCGGATGCGCTGCGACCCGTCCTTCGTCACCAACGTCGCGGACCAGCTGGAGAAGCGGGGGCTGGCGACCCGTGAGAGCGACCCGGCCGACCGGCGGGTCAAGCGGATCGCCCTCACCCCGGCCGGGCTGGAGCTGAAGCAGCGGATCGAGACCGAGATCCTGAGTGCCCTGCCCTGGCGGCACGCGCTCGACAACGACGAGCGTGCCTGCCTGCTCGGCCTCATCCGCAAGCTCCTCCCGGCCGCTCAGGCCGGAAGCGCACCCGGCCATGAAGCCCATCACGGGACCGCCCAGCATGCGGAGGAGGTGAGCAGGGTCCTGGTCAGCGCGCCGGTCACCGGCGTGGACGGCTAACGGGGCCAGAGCCTTTCCGGCGACAGCCGCTATCGGGCGGGCGTACGAGCCGCCAGTGGCTGCCCCTGTCTGACTACCTACCAAGCTTCCGTGCGCGGCACAGCACCTCACTGCCGCGGCGCGGGTTCAGTACGGCCTTCAACAAGGAGGATGCATGTCATCCGCACAGTCCCTGACCGGGCCGGCCGGCACCGCCGGCGCCAAGCCCGGTTCCCGCCGCCTCGGCCTGGCGCTGGTGGTCATCGCCACCGCCCAGCTGATGGTGGTGCTCGACGCGACCATCGTCAACGTCGCGCTCCCCCACATCCAGCAGGCGCTCGGCTTCAGCGGGTCCGGCCTCGAATGGGTCGTCAACGCCTACGCGCTCACCTTCGGCGGCCTGCTGCTGCTCGGCGGCCGGGCCGGCGACATCCTCGGCAGGCGCCGGGTGCTCATCGCCGGGGTGATCCTGTTCTCACTGGCCTCCCTGCTGGGCGGCTTTGCCACCTCAGAGGCCTGGCTGCTGGGCGCACGCGCCCTCCAGGGAGTCGGCGGGGCCATCGTCGCCCCGGCCGCGCTGTCACTGATCGCGACCACGTTCCCGGAGGGCCCGCCCCGCAACCGGGCCATGGGTGTCTACGCCGCGATGAGCATCGGCGGCGCGGCGGTCGGCCTGATCGCGGGCGGCCTGCTCACCACCTACGCCTCATGGCGGTGGGTGTTCTTCGTCAACGTGCCGATCGGGATCGCCGTTGCCCTGATGGCGCCGCGCGCGTTCGGGGAGTCCGAGCGGCACTCTGGCCGGTTCGACCTGCCCGGCGCGATCACCAGCACGCTCGGGCTCGTCGCGCTGGTGTACGGCCTTTCCAACGCCGCCACCAGCCCCAATGGTGTTGCCCACTGGCATGACACCAAGGTGGTGGCCGCGCTGGCCGCGTCCGTGGTGCTGCTGGTCTCGTTCGTGCTCATCGAAGCCCGCAGCCGGCACGCGCTGATGCCACTGCGCATCTTCCGCAACCGCAACCGGTCCGGCGCCTACCTGATCATGCTCTGCGTGGGCACCGCGATGTTCGGGATGTTCTTCTTCCTGAGCCTGTTCGTGCAGACGGTCTGGGGTTACAGCGCGCTCAAGGCCGGCGTGGCCTACCTGCCGATGGTCGGCGTGATCATGCTCATGGCCGGGGTCAGCGCCCAGCTCGTGCCCCGGATCGGGGCCAGGCCGCTGCTGCTGGCCGGCTCGGCGATCGCCGCGGGCGGGATGTTCTGGCTGTCGCGGATCACCGAGCACAGCACCTACACCGGTGGCCTGCTCGGCCCGATGATGGTTACCGCCGCCGGCCTGGGCCTGCTGTTCATGCCGCTCACCCTGGTCGCCCTGTCCCGGGTGGAGGACCGCGACGCGGGCCTGGCCTCCAGCCTGCTCAACACCGGGCAGCAGGTCGGCGGCGCGCTCGGCCTGGCCCTGCTGGGCACCGTGGCCTGGACCGTGGTGTCGAACAGCATCCATGCCCAGGTCGGCGCCGCAGCCGCGGCCGCCGCCAGGGCGGGACAGACGGTTCACGCATCCGGCGGTCAGCTTCCCCGCGCGATCTACGACCACGCGCTGGCGGTCGGCTTCTCACGTGGGTTCCTGGTCTCCGCCCTGATCGCGGCGCTCGCGTTCGCGATCGCGCTGGTGGCGATCCGGATCAAGCGGTCCGACCTCGCCGGTACCCAGGCGGCCATGCCGATTGCTGCCGCCGAGCTGGAGGCCGAGCCTGCCGAGGCCATGTAACCGCGGCTGACGGCTCACCGGCCGGGGGACGCGGCGGGGATTCCCGCCCGTCCCCCGGCCGCTGCCTGGGTGCCCCTCCCCTGCCCATCCCGGCCCTGGGCGGACCCGCGAGCGGCAGCCGTGCGGGCCCCGCGGCGGCCGGGTGTGACGGCCGGGTGTGACCGGCGTAACAGCCACGAAATGGCCCCCGGGTGGAGTGCGCCGCGCCCGAATGGGGCAGGGAGAACGGGGCAACGAGCGCCAGCAACGGCGCTCCGGGGCACGCCGCCAGGGCCGCCAGCGTGCCAGGCCGCACGGGAGCGTTGACGTACGGACGTCAGCCTATTAAATTGACCGAGATAGTAGGATTTCTCACCCGCCTGAGGAGGTCACCTTCGTGGCCTTGCCAGATTTCCTTGTGATCGGTGCCCCCAAGGCTGGCACCACCGCGCTGCATTCGGCCCTGGCCGGCCATCCCGAGCTGTTCATGTCCCCGGTCAAGGAGCCCAAGTTCTTCCTCACCGACGGTCCCCCGCCGCGGCATGGCGGGCCAGGCGACGCGCAGACCTACCGCGAGCACATATGGCGGCGGGAGGACTATGAGGCGCTGTTCGCCGGCGCGCCGCCCGGCTCGCTGCGCGGCGAGTCGACCCCCTTCTACCTGTACGACCGGCAGGCGCAGCGGCGGATCCGTGCGCTGATCCCGGACGTCAGGATGATCGCGGTGCTGCGTGACCCGGTCGAGCGGGCCCACTCCAACTGGACGCACCTGTGGTCGGCCGGGCTGGACCCGATCGGCGACTTCCCGGCGGCGTGCGCGGCCGAGGACCGCCGGGTCGCGGCGGGCTGGGCACCCTTCTGGCACTACACCAGGCTCGGCCGGTACGGCGAGCAGCTTGACCACCTGCTGCGGCTTTTCCCCCGGGAGCAGGTCTTCGTCCTGCGCTACCGCGATCTGGTGGACGTGCCGGGGCTGGCGCTGGACGCGATCTGCGACTTCCTGGGCGTGCGGCCGGGGGTCATCACGCAGGTGCCGCGCGAGAACGTGACGGCCCATCCGGTGCACTCCCCCAGCCACCGGGCAATTTCCGGGGTGCTGCGGGCAGCGGCCGCCACCGGGCGCCACCTGCCCGGAACCACCGGCACCGTCCTGACCAGGCCGCTCGAGCGGTTCCTCCAGCGCAGCGCGCGCCCCCGCCAGCCGCTGACCTGGGAGCAGCGGCAGCAGGTACTCGGCTACGTCGAGGACGACGTCGCCCTGCTGGAGAAGCTCACCGAGGCGGACTTCGGCGACTGGATGCAGCCACGGGACCGGTCGGGCGGGCTGGTCGGCAGCCGGCCTGCCGGGCAGTCCCAGGCGCGGAACGGCCAGCCCGCACCCGCAGCCAGCGGCGCCCGGGCCGAATCAGACCAGCGGGACAGGGCGTACCAGCAGGGATAGGGCGCGCCAGCGGGGACGGGGCGCCGTCTCCGGCGCGGGCACGGCCGGCCGCCGGGCCGGCTACCGCAGCTCGGTCCGCAGCTCGTGGGCCCCGTCCGGCCGGGTCAGCTCGTAGTACAGCCGGTGCCCGCCGCCGCCGAGCGGCAGGACGTCCAGGTACCGCAGCCCGCGCCCGGCGTAGGGCGACTCGGCGGCCGCCGTGGTGCCGATGGCGGCCAGCGCGGCCGGCTCGGGGCCGGTGGCGATCCCGGTCCGCTCCTCGAAGTTCTCCGCGGCGGTGGCCCGGCCGTCGTAGAAGGCGGCGATCGTGGCGCCCCCGGCACCCATGGCGGCATCGGCGTAGCACACCGAGCTGACCCGGGTCCCCCTGGCGTCCCACCGGCCGGACCGCCCGCTCAGGGCGGTGCCGTGCCAGATCCAGTCCAGCCCATCGGCGCTGGTGGCGTACTCGGTGACCATCTGGTCGGCCTCACCCGGATCGGCCAGCGGGTGGCAGGAGGCCCACAGGTGCCAGCCGCCGTCGCGGTAGCGGATCACCGGGTCCTTGACCCCGGTCTTGGCGTCGCCGGGCAGCACCACCAGCCGCTCGCCGACGTCGAACCGGGACGGGTCGGCGGCCTCGAGCAGCTCGACCCGCCAGTGCTTGGTCCCTGGCGTGGCACAGCTCAGGTACAGCCGCCACCGCCCGGCCGGGGTGCGCACCAGGCAGGGCCGCTCCAGCGACTCCGCCTGCATCGATTCCCGCCTGATGGTCGCCAGGGTCTGGAAGCGCACCCCGTCGGCGGAGCGGGCGATCGCCACCACGTAGCCGCGGCCGCTGCCCACCGGCCGGCGCAGGCGGTAGGCGAGGTAGATACCGTCCTCCGCGAGCACCGCGCTCGGCCCGCCTGCCCAGTATCCCGGCCCTTCCCCGGGTGGCGTGATCACGACCGCCGATCCGTCCAGCCGTGGCAGCAGGCCGGCGGGCCAGGCGAGAGATTCTCCGGTATTCATATCGAAATAATAGACAACTAGAGATCCTTCCGGGAGATCAAGCCGATCGCGGGGAAAAGACAGTATTTCATGCCTGCCAGCGAACGTACTCCGGACGGCTGGTGAGCGGTGACGGGTTCGCGGACGTGCAACCCAAGTGACACCTGCCGCGACGCCGGCGGCATGCCACGGGCCGGCCGGAGGCCGCCCACTAGGGTCAGCTCACAGGAGCCACTGCCACCCGACCGGAAGGGCTGCGATGCTCGACGGCCTCATGCTCATCGACGCCCATCTGCACCCCGCCCGGCTGCCAACGCTGCGGCCCGCCTGGCTGGACTGGGCCCGCCGGTACGGGCAGCCGGGCTGGGAGAAGGTGTATGACCCCGCCGGCACGGTCATCCCGCAGGCGTTCGATGAGCTGCTGGAGTCCGAGGGGGCCGACCACGCGCTCCTGCTGTGCGAGTACAGCCCGAAGGTGACCGGAGTCCAGCCGGCCGAGGAGCTGCTGCCGATCATCAGGCAGAACCCGGCCAGGTTCGCCTTCCTCGCCAACGTCAACCCGCACGTGCACTATCCGGTGGCCGGTGAGCTGGCCCGCCAGCTCGCGCTGGGCGCGGTGGGCCTGAAGGTGCACCCGGTGCACGGCGGGTTCAGCCCCGCCGACCCGATGCTCTATCCCGCCTACCATGCCTGCGCCGGGGCCGGCCTGCCGGTGGTCGTGCACTGCGGCACCAGCTCGTTCCCTGGCTCGGACAACTCGCTGGCCAATCCGGAGCACCTGCTCCCGGTGCTGCGCGACTTCCCCGGCCTGACGATCGTGCTCGCGCACGGCGGCCGGGGATGGTGGTACGACGCCGCGGCGTCGCTCGCGCTGCTGCACGAGAACGTGTGGATCGAGCTGTCCGGGCTGCCGCCGCACCGGCTGCCGGGCTACTACGCGCGCTTCGACCTGCGGCGGCTGGCCCGCAAGTTCATCTTCGCGACCGACTGGCCCGGCGTGCCCGGCATCGCCCGCAACGCCCGCGCCGTGGCCGCGCTGGGCCTCGGTGACGACGTGCTGGCCGCGGTGCTGGCCGGGAACGCCCTGGCCGTCTACCCCGGGCTGGGGCCGCAGCGCCAACATGCTACAGATGCTTGACGCAGCGCCAGGCAGATGTTGAGAATGGGGGAACGGCCAGCGGGATCCCGGCAGGTCTGCTGCCGGTCCTATGAATCCGGCCCCGAAGGCGGCGTGCCATGCCCGGCGTACCGGCGGTGTCGTTCGGCACCGACCCGAGCCGTTACCGCCACCTGCGGGTGGAGACCGACGGCGAGATCGCGCAGATCGTGCTGGCCGTGGACGAGGCGGGCGGCCTGCGCCCCGGCTACGAGCTCAAGCTCAACTCCTACGACCTCGGGGTCGACATCGAGCTGGCCGACGCGGTGCAGCGGCTGCGGTTCGAGCACCCGCAGGTGCGGGCCGTGGTCATCACCGGCGGGCTGGACAAGGTGTTCTGCGCGGGCGCCAACATCCGGATGCTGGCCCAGTCCGAGCACTGGTGGAAGGTGAACTTCTGCAAGTTCACCAACGAGACGCGCGGCGCGATCGAGGACGCGACCGAGTTCTCCGGCCAGATCTACCTGGCCGCGGTCAACGGCACCGCGGCCGGTGGCGGGTACGAGCTCGCCCTCGCCTGCGACGAGATCATCCTGATCGACGACGGCTCGACCGCGGTCTCGCTGCCCGAGATCCCGCTGCTCGCTGTACTGCCGGGCACCGGCGGGCTCACCCGGCTGGTGGACAAGCGCGGCGTGCGCAAGGACCTCGCCGACGTGCTCGCCACCCGCAGCGAGGGGGTGCGCGGCCGCACCGCGCAGGAGTGGCGGCTGGTGGACGAGATCGCACCGCGGAGCCGTTTTGCCGATACCGTGCGTGACCGGGCACGGGCGGCCGCCGCCCGGTCGCGGCGCCTGCCGGGCGGGCCCGGCGTCGCGCTCCCGCCGCTGGCGCGGCAGGCCAGCGACGCCAGCATCGGCTACCCGAACGTGACCGCGGACCTGGACCGGGCGGCGGGCCTGGTGACGATCACGGTGCGCGGCCCGGCGGCGGAGGCGCCCGGCGGCGCGGCGGGCATGCACGCGGCCGGCGCGGCGTTCTGGCCGCTGGCGATGTGCCGGGAGCTCGACGACCTCATCCTGTGGCTGCGTATCAACGAGGTGGAGCTGGGCACCTGGGTGGTCAAGACGAGCGGGGACACCGGCGCGGTGCTCGGCCACGAGCGGCTCATCGAGGCCTGCGCCGGTGAGGACTGGCTGGCGAACGAGATCCGGCACTACCTCAAGCGGACCTTCAAACGGCTCGACGCGACCAGCCGCAGCCTCATCGCGCTGATCGAGCCCGGCAGCTGCTTCGCCGGGCCGCTGCTGGAGCTGGCCCTGGCCTGCGACCGCCAGTACATGCTGGACGGGCTGCCGGAGGACGGCGGCGGCGCGGCGCCCGGGCCCGCCGCGATCGTGCTCACCGCGGGCAACTTCGGCGCCTACCCGATGGCCAGCGGGCTGTCCCGGCTGGCCTCCCGGTTCCACGGCGACCCGGGCCAGCTGGCCAAGCTGGAGCAGGAGGCCGGGCGGCCGGTCGCGGCGGCCGAGGCGGCCGAGCTGGGCCTGGTCACCTTCGCCCCGGACGACCTTGACTGGGACGACGAGGTCCGGATCGCGCTGGAGGAACGCGCCTCGCTCAGCCCCGACGCCCTGACCGGCATGGAGGCCAACCTGCGGTTCGCGGGCCCCGAGACCTGCGAGACCAAGATCTTCGGCCGCCTCACCGCGTGGCAGAACTGGATCTTCACCAGGCCGAACGCGGCCGGGCCGGACGGCGCGCTGCGCCGCTACGGCACCGGCCAGCGGGCGGTGTTCGACCAGAAGCGAGCCTGACATGCCGATCGACTACACCGAGCGCATCCCCAACAACGTCGAGCTGGCCGAGGACCGGCGGCTGCAGCGGGCGCTGGAGTCCTGGCAGCCCGCGTTCCTGCACTGGTGGGGCGAGATGGGCCCCACCCTGCCGACCCAGGACGTCTACCTGCGCACCGCCGTGGCGGTGGGCCGGGACGGCTGGGCCCATTTCGCCCGGGTGAAGCTGCCGGAGTACCGGTGGGGCATCTTCCTGGCCGAGCGCGACCCGGACCGGCGGATCGCCTTCGGCCAGCACAGGGGCGAGCCGGTGTGGCAGCAGATCCCCGGCGAGCACCGCGCCAGCCTGCAGCGGCTGATCGTGGTGCAGGGCGACACCGAGCCAGCCTCGGTCGAGCAGCAGCGGCGGCTCGGCCTGACCGCGCCCAGCCTGTACGACCTGCGGAACCTGTTCCAGGTCAACGTGGAGGAAGGCCGTCACCTATGGGCGATGGTCTACCTGCTGCACGCCTACTTCGGCCGGGCCGGGCGGGACGAGGCCGAGGCGCTGCTGCTGCGCAACTCCGGCAGCGAGGACTCACCCCGCATCCTCGGCGCGTTCAACGAGGAGACCCCGGACTGGCTGTCGTTCTTCATGTTCACCTACTTCACCGACCGGGACGGCAAGTACCAGCTCGGCACGCTCAAGGAGAGCGCCTTCGACCCGCTGTCGCGCACCTGCGAGTTCATGCTGAAGGAAGAGGCGCACCACATGTTCGTCGGCACCACCGGCGTGGACCGGGTGGTGGAGCGGACGGCGATGCTCATGCGCGAGCACGACACCGACGACATCGGGCCGGCCGGCGGCATCCCGCTCGCGGTGATCCAGAAGTACCTGAACTTCCACTACAGCGTCAGCCTGGACCTGTTCGGCGGGGAGACCTCCACCAACGTGGCGAACTACTTCACCAGCGGGCTGAAGGGACGCTGGCAGGAGGAGCGCCGCGGCGACGACCATGTGCTCGCTGACGCGGTGACCACCGTGGAGCAGCCCGAGAACGGCCGGGTGGTGGCGGTGGAGCTGCCCGCGCTGACCACGCTCAACCACGACCTGCGCGAGGCCTACATCGCCGACTGCCAGACCGGGATCACCCGGTGGAACCGTATCCTGGCGCGCAACGGGATCAGCGGGCAGGAGCTGCGGCTGCCGCACGTGGGCTTCAACCGCAAGGTCGGGATGTTCGCCGGCTCTCACCTCACCCCGGGCGGCCAGATCACCGGCGCGGCCGCGTGGCAGGCCGGCCGGCCGTCGTGGCTGCCCACCGCCGCCGACAAGGCCCACGTGGAGTCGCTGATGCGGCCGGTGTACGAGCCCGGGAAGATCGCCGCCTGGCTGGCGCCGCCCCGCAACGGCATCAACGGCCAGCCGCTCGATTACCAGTACGTCCGCTTCTGACCGCTGGGCCCGCCACCCCGGCCGCGCGTATCGTGATCACAGGTCCACGTCCGCTGGGGGGAGGATCAGGCAGCGCACTGACCGCTCATGCAGATCATCGTCGCCATCGCCACCGTTGCCGCCTTCGTCGTCGTCATGGTGCTCGGGGCCAAGTTCAGCCCGGCCAGGGCGCTCCAGCGGATCGGCAAATCTGAGAAGCAGCCGCGGCGCAAGCGGGGTTCCAGGCCCGCCGGCCCGGGGCCTGCCGGTTCGCGGCCCGCCGGCTCAAAGCCCGCCAGCTCCAGGCGGCGGCGTGATGAGCGGCGGGTGCTGCTGCCCGCTGATGCGACGGTGACGTTCGCGGCCGAGCGGCGCAGCGCCGATATCGACGCGATTCTGACCGGGCTGGAGGAGGACCTGGTCGGGCTGGTGCCGGTGAAGAAAAAGGTGTCCGAGATCGCGGCGCTGCTGCTGGTCGACCGGGCCCGCAACAAGTTCGGGCTGGCCGCGCCGCGGCCGAACCTGCACATGTGCTTCA
>DATIXO010000171.1:0-2110 GCA_035518495.1 Streptosporangiaceae bacterium | reverse complement strand
ATCATGGCGGCCCCGCGACGGGCACCCAGCGGATGGCTCTTGGGCCACTGCAGCACTGTGCGTCACACAGGACGCACTAGCAAAGACGGAGCTTCGTTTAGCGTGGTTGATTCGGGCTTCGCGGTTGATTGAGGGCCTATGTAAGCGTTCCAAAATAAAGTGTGTTTGCGGTGTGTCGCAGGTGCTTCTTGTGCTATTTGCGGAGGCGTCCGGGTGGCGGGGGGTCTGGGATGGTGATCCCGGCGGCGGCGGCGTGGCGTCGCAGGTCGTCTGGGGTGCGGAGGCGGGCGGGGCCGGGTGCGAGGACCGGGTGGCCGGGGCCGAGCAGGGCGGTGACGGCCTGGCAGGCTTCGGCGATGGTGGTGTGGTGGGCGCCGAGCATTGCGGCGATGTGGGTGCAGGGCATGGCGAGGCGGTGGTGGTAGATGGCGGCCAGCAGCTGGGTTTGCAGGGGGTATTTGAAGGGGGCGGCCGGGCCGGTGCGGGCGCGGCGGGAGTGGCCGCGGTCCAGGTGGAGCCGCTGCTCGCGGGCGGCGGCGTGGGACAGTCCGAGGCTGGCGGCCAGCGCGGCGAGGTCCTGGCGGGACAGTCCGGTCAGCTCCGGGCTGGCCAGGGCGGCCACGACGGGAGCCAGGGCAGCGGAAGCGGCGGCGGCCGGGGTGAGCACGGGCGGTGCGGGCGGCCGGGGTGGCGTGACGGGGGCCGGGTGCAGGGTGTAGTTCCAGTCGCGGTGGAAGCGGTGCCGGGTTAATACGTGCTGCTCGAGGGCTCGCATCTGCTCGTCGCTGATCTGGGTGCCCGTCGGGTAGCGGCCCTCGTCCAGGACCGCGGTGACGGCCAGGCCGGTTGAGGTAGTGACCGCGCCGATGGTGTTGATGATGACGTCGTGGCTGGTCAGCGGGCGGCCACGCCAGTTCAGGGTGATCTGGGAGAACAGCCGGTGCTCGATCTTGTTCCACTTAGAAGTGCCGGGCGGGAAATGGCAGCAGGTGACCTCCAGGCCTGTTTCCTGCGCGAGCGCCGCGAGCCCGGCCTTCCAGGCCCGGTTGCGCCAGCCGTTGCTCCCGCCGGCGTCGCAGGTGATCAGCAGCCGGGTCGCGTGCGGGTAGGCGTCCCGGCCGATCAGGTGCCACCAGCGGCGGATGGACTCCACCGCGAGCGCGGCGGTGTTATGGTCGGTGCCCACGTTCACGAACCCGGTGTTCGCCCCGACGTCGTAGACCCCGTACGGGATCGCGTGCCCGCCCTGCTCATCGGCGAAGCTGTGATCGCGGACCTTCACCGGGTCGCCCTCGGGCCGCCATTCCCGCCCGGCCTGCGCGTACTCCCCGACTTCCTCTTTCTTCTTGGCGTCCACGCTGATCACCGGCTGCCCGGCCGCCAGGTGCTCCTTAGCCTGGGCAGCGATATACCGGAACTGGGCATCCCGGCCCGGGTGCCGCCTGCCCTCGGTGACCTTCGCGTTGGCCTGGGTGGAGAACCCCTCCTGGCGCAGCAGCCGCCAGGCCGTCTGCGGGCTGCACCGGTGCCCCTGCCCGGTCAGCTCGCCGGCCAGGCGCTTCGCGCTCTTGGTCGTCCACGCCAGCGGCGACTCCGGGTCCCCCCGGGTGCAGTCCTCCACCAGGGTCAACAGCGCGGGCAGCAGCCCCGGATCGGTCTCGGCCAGCTTCTTGCGGCCCGCGCCCGGACGGCGGACCCGCCCGTCCGGCACGGCCTGCCCGGATTCCAGCTCCGCCGCCCCGTCCGCGACCGTCTGCCACGAGGCCCCGGTCGCCTTGGCCACCGCGGTGATCCCGCCGTCCCCGGCGGCCCGCGCCACCGCGCCCAGCGCCAGCCGCCGCGACTTCTCATCCAGCACCGGCAGCAAAAGCTCCAGCTGCGGCCCCATCAGCTTCACCAGCTCCGCGTTCGCGCCCATACGCCATCCTGGCATGCGACACGCCGGATACTCAGGTAATTTCGGAATGTTTACCCCGGTCCCCCGGATCAACCGCAGAGCCCCGATCGACCACGATAAACGGAGCGAATCCTCCAAATGGACGGGCGTGCGAGGGATCCGCGGTACCCGTGATGCCGGGGAGGGCAGGGTTACGTCGGCTACCTGACAGGC